>JAQWSV010000316.1 GCA_029243005.1 Woeseiaceae bacterium | reverse complement strand
ATACTGTGTCGAGCAGTAATGTGGTAATGGCGTGCTGGAACTCTGTGATCCCACATATCTGCGGAGAAGTGCCGCCGGAACAAAGAGAGGCGCTGGCCTACGGCCAGAAATCACCGCTTGTATACACGGGTGTGCTGGTTTCCAACTGGCAGCCATGGGTCGACGCAGGTATCTCTCGTGTTTCCGCGCCGGGTGGTTATCACCCGAGCATCGGACTGCAGCCCATGCTGGAGATGGGTGATTACAGAACCGCACGCTCACCAGACGAGCCGATTGTTGTGCGGATGTCGACGTATTTCTATGAGCCGGGTCACTCGCGTCGTGAGCAACACCGCATTGGTCGCAATCGCATGCTCACGACGCCATTCGAAACTTTTGAGCACCATATTCGCGATCAACTGCAACGCATCCTGGGCCCAACGGGATTCGATGAGGCGACTGATATTCTCGGTATCACCGTTAACCGCTGGCCACATGGTTATACGTATTCCTATAACCCACTTTTCGATCCGGAGTCTTGGGCGTTTACGACGTCCGCCGAACGACCTTGTGTGATCGGTCGCCAGCGCATCGGACGGATTGCGATTGCCAATGCAGACGCATCGGCGAGCCCGCATACGGATGCAGCGATCAACGAGGCGTATCGCGCCGTCAACGAGCTGCTCAGCACGTAAGTCAGATTTTTAATACGAAGCTGAATGACCGCCGGAGCTTAGCGCCGCTCATTTTTTGTTACCACGGCGGCGCCGATTAGAGCATCAGGTGCACAGACGGCGTGCTTGTCGATCTCATTGCTGCTGTAAGTGATATCAGAATTGTGAGTAACGGCAGCGCGTGAGATGCTTTGTGGTATGAAGCAAAAAGCGTCGTTCGTTTTCCTGTTGATTATGTTCACTGGCGCTACAGCTATTGCCCAGGATGCTGAGCGCAACGCGACGGGAATCGTTCGCGATGCATTGAATCACTGGCGTGGGCTGTCGTCCCACGGTGTCATGACGATGACCATTCATAGGCTCGACTGGAAGCGAACGATGTCGATGGAGTCCTGGTCAGAGGGCGAAAAGCTGTCGCTAGTCCAGGTGACCGAACCCCGCAAGGATCGCGGCAATGCCACTTTGATTAACAACAACCGGATGTGGACGTTCTCGCCCAAGATTAATCGCGTGATCAAGGTCCCATCGTCGATGATGAATCAGAGCTGGATGGGGTCGGATTTTTCCAACAAGGACATCTCCCGCACTGATGACATGGTTGAGCAGTACGATCACACACTGTTGAGCACATCAGAGATGGATGAACACGTCGTCTTCGAGATTGAATCGATTCCGCACGAGGATGCCGCCGTTGTATGGGGACGGGAAGTACTGAAAATTCGCGAAGACAACGTCATGATTGAGCAGCATTTCTATGATCAGGATGACGTGCTGGTTAAGTCTTTGAAGACGCTCGATATACGCGAAATTGGCGGTCGTAGCGTTGCGGCCCGGCAACGCATGAGCAAGGCCGAAATGCCTGATGAATGGACTGAAATCAGCATCGACTCGATCGAATTTGATGTTGAACTTGGTGACAACGTCTTCACTCTATCCAACCTGAGAAATCCGAGAAACTGACGCGTCGATGAATATTACGCTGAGACTCGCTTGGCGAAACCTGTGGCGTCAGCCGCGGCGAACCTGGTTGACGATTGGTGCGATGGTTTTCTCGAACGCGATCCTCGTGTTCATGATTTCTCTGCAGTTCGGTATGTACGAACTGATGATCGACAACACGCTCAAGGCATTCACCGGTCACTTCCAGGTTCAGGCGCCGGGATACAAAGACGACACAAAGATGCGTCAGATCGTGCCGAATGCTGAGTCGATCGCAACCGAGATCCGCGAGGCTACTTCCCTCGAGGCAGTCGCGGTCCGGTCGGCTACGTTCGCGCTCGCATCGAGTGATGACCGTACTTACGGCATCCGGGTATTTGGCGTTGATCCTGCCAATGAGTCGCGCGTTTCGACGATTCCCAGTCTGGTCAGCGATGGGCGTTTTCCCGATAACCGCGATGCGCAGGAGATAGTCGTTGGCTCGGTGCTCGCGCGAAACCTGAGGGTCGGTATTGGTGATGAACTGACGATACTTGGCAGCGGTAGGGGTGGATCGTTCGCAGCCGCCGTAGCGACTGTCGCCGGTATATTCGATAGTGGCGTCATCGACATGGACCGTTCGATTGCCGAGATGCCGATCGGCTTTTTCAACGATGTGTTTTACATGGACGATGCCGCCCATGCTGTCGTTGTCGTCACCCCGGCGCTGGCATTGATCGAGGACTATCGGGCGACACTCGAGTCTGTTGTTGCCGGTCATGACGGCGTTGTGCTCCAGGATTGGGATGCATTACAACCTGGACTGCGACAAGCTATTCAGGCAGACCTGTCAGGCGCATTTTTTATGTATGGCGTACTGGTGGTGCTGGTCGCGTTCAGCGTCATGAATACGCAGCTCATGTCAGTGCTTGAGCGTACTTATGAGTTCGGCATCGTCATGTCTTTGGGACTCACACCCGGTCGACTGGGAAGGCTCGTAATTCTCGAAACCG
Source organism: Woeseiaceae bacterium (assembly GCA_029243005.1). Classification (GTDB taxonomy): domain Bacteria; phylum Pseudomonadota; class Gammaproteobacteria; order Steroidobacterales; family Woeseiaceae; genus SZUA-117. Next base: position 7,370 of record JAQWSV010000316.1, on the reverse strand, counting down.
CCCTCATGGGGCTCGCCGGTTTACTGTTGGGTGCGCTCGTGGGTGGATTGATAACGACCTGGTTCACCTACAATGGATTCAGTTTTCCCGGCATGGACCAGATGGCGGCCAATTTCAATTTGCCGTCGCACTTTTATCCGCAGGTGTCTCTGCTCACGCTGTTCGCTGGCCCGGCGTTCGTCTTCATTGGCTCCATCATATCCGCGCTTTATCCGGCGCTTCGGGTTCACTGGTTGCATCCGGTCGAAGCGATGAGGCTGGCTTAAGTGAACGCTCTGAAAATCATCGTCAAGCTGGCGTGGCGAAACCTGTGGCGGAATCATCGCCGGACCATCGTCATGTTGTCCGCCATCAGCATTGGTGCATGGGCGATGATTTTCATGACGTCGCTGGTGCGCGGCATGGTGAACGAGATGCTGAGAGACGGCATTCGTGCCCTGCCGGGTCACGTGCAGGTGCATCATCCCGATTATCGCGATGATCCGAGCATCGAAAATCTCATGAATACAACGAGAGAGGAGCTGGCGGCATCTTTGTTGGCCGCCGGCATCGAACGGTTTTCTGCCAGGGTCCGTGTGCCTGCCGTCATTTCGAGCGAACGTGAGTCGCGTGGCGTCATCCTGCTTGGAGTTGACCCGAAGAGAGAGGCAGCCATCGCCGCAATCGGGAGCCGGGTGACCGAGGGTCGCCCACTGACGGATGTTGGGGACGGCGGCGTCATTATTGGTCGCCGGCTCGCCGAAAAACTCGAAACCGAAGTGGGCAAGCGAATCGTCCTCATGAGCCAGGATCCTGACAATGAAATTGCGGATCGCGGGTTTCGGGTGGTTGGTCTCTACGAAGCTAATCTTGAGATCCAGGAGGAGGCCTTTGCGTTTGCTGGTCGCATGACGATTCAGCAGATGTTGGGTATCGGCGACTTCGTTAGTGAGGTGGCAGTGGTTGGTGACGACTACCGGGTTGTCGATCCCCTGCTGGCCTCTGTGCGCCTGTCAATCGATGGCGATGATGAAGTGTTGCCGTGGACTGAACTCGATGAGTACCTGGGGACGATGATGATGGTCATGGATGGCTTCGTAATTATCTGGGTTGTCATAATCTTTTTTGCGCTTTCATTTGGTCTCGTCAATACACTGGTGATGGCGGTCTTCGAGCGCGTTCGTGAGATCGGCCTGATGCTGGCCCTGGGTATGCGGCCTTCGAGCATCCTCGGGCAAATCATTGTCGAGTCGTTTTTCCTGCTGGCGATTGGGCTGGTCGTCGGCAACCTGCTTGCCTGCCTGAGCATCATCGTGTTGTCTGAAGGCATCGATATTTCGATCGTAGCCGAAGGCATGGAGATGTTCGGCTCAGCCAGCGTCCTGTACCCGGAAATGGAAATGCAGGATGTCATCCTGGCAAACGTCGTCGTCCTCGTATTGGGTTTTCTCGCCAGCTTGTCGCCGGCATGGCGTGCATCGCGGTACGAGCCCGTAGAAGCAATTACCAAGGTTTGATTATGAGTGCAGTACGTTGTATCGATCTTTGCAAAACCTATCGCCAGGGCGATCAGGACATCAAGGCGTTGGATCACGTCGATATCGAAATCGTTGAAGGTGACTTCGTTTGTTTGTCTGCGCCGTCCGGCGGTGGCAAGACGACGTTGTTGAATGCTATTGGTGGCCTGGATATTCTGGATAGTGGTGAGGTATGGGTCGCAGGACAAAGAATCGATTGCATGTCTAAAGGCGAGCTTGCCGGGTTGCGACTGAAGCAGATCGGTTTCGTGTTCCAGGCTTACAATCTTATCCCTGTACTGACGGCGCGCGAGAACGTCGAGTTCGTGATGCAGGTGCAGGGCGTACCGGCCGATGAGCGCGGCTGCAAGTCCGAAGCGATTCTGGAGGAAGTGGGCCTGGGCGGGCTCGGCGATCGCCGCCCGGCGGAGATGTCGGGTGGTCAGCAACAACGCGTTGCCGTAGCACGTGCCATCGTTTCGCGACCGACACTCGTTCTTGCTGACGAACCGACCGCCAACCTGGACTCGAAGACGTCCGGCGAACTGATAGAGTTATTCGCTGAGCTGAACGAGACCCACGGCACCACATTCGTCATTGCAACACATGACCAACGTGTCATGGCCTATGCAAAACGGCTCGTGAAAATGCTGGATGGACGAATTGTCGACGATATCGATAAACGCGCTGGTTAGCCTGCTCTTGTTATTGCCGTTCGCCGCACTCGGCGACGACCTGAGTACAACATTTGACGGGCACAGCAAGACGCGACTGCTTGCCGACTTCTATCCCGATAACAGTCTCTTTCATCCGTTGACCAGTGATCGGGCAGGCAGTCTGGAGACGGAACTGCGACTTAATTTCTCTGCCAGTAAAGATGCCTGGACGTTTGACGGCGCGTGGCAGCTATATGGCGCGTGGGGCGATCGCGTTGAATTGTTTCGAAACGACTCAAGCGGTTCTCTGCCAGGATTCAGCCACCTGCCGAATGATGACCGGCGCCTGATTAACTTCAGTGACACGATTGAGGACGACGACAAGCTCGCAGTCCTGCATCGTCTTGATCGCCTGTCAGTGACCTATGCGACGGATAATCTGGTCGTTCGGGCGGGTCGGCAGGCGATTACCTGGGGTAACGGCCTTATATTCTCGCCCATGGATATCGTCAATCCGTTTGATCCCACCGCGGTCGATACGGAGTATAAGTCGGGCGACGACATGATCTACGCGCAATACCTGTTGGCAAACGGCAACGATATAGAATTCGCCCAGGTGTTCCGCCGCGATCCCGTTACGGGCGACTCTGATTCATCGGTCAATACGACTGCGATCAAGTACCACAGGCTGCTTGGCGATGCGGAGTACGACCTGATGATCGCAGACCATTCCGACAACACCACAATCGCTATAGGTGGCAATCGAAGCGTTGGTGGCGCGGTCGTGCATGGTGATGTTGTCTGGACGGATTCTATCGATGGCAGCAGGCTACAGCTGGTCGCCAACGTCAGTTACTCGTGGGTGTGGGGAGGCAAGAATATCAGCGGGTTGCTGGAATACTATTTCAATGAGTTCGGTCAGAGATCCGGGCAGTACGATATTGCGAGTCTGACTCGAAACCCGGCGTTGCTGGATAGATTAGAGCGCGGCGAGGTGTTTACGGTCGGCCGGCATTACCTATCGGGTGGTTTGATCGTTGAAATGACACCGCTCTGGATCTTGTCCCAGAATGTGTTTGCCAATCTGGACGATTCAAGTGCATTGTTACAGGTCGTAAGTCGCAATAGTTTGAGCGACAACGCAGAAATACTGGCCGCAATTAACCTCCCGATCGGGCCGGGCGGTTCAGAGTTTGGTGGGATCAGTACCGGTATCACCGATACCTATCTCTCCAGCGACCTGTCGGTGTTCGCCCAGTTTTCTTTCTATTTCTAATGACGAAGTCGAATCATATCGCAACTAAATAGGCCTCAACGCTTTTGATGAACCCGCCTAAATTCTCCTCGACCTCGGATCTGAATACGTGATCGGAACCATGAACGAAGTTGGCTGTAACGAGCACGTCGTGACCAAGCCGGATCATTTCATCGGTGCTGCGGAAGAGATCCAGTTTCTCCCACTGCAGATGTCGGTTTCCAAGGCTAAAACTTTACGGGGTATGATCATGGGATTAGAAAGCCCCGAAAATTGCAGGGAAGAACCAATGATAATAATCCCCGAATCGATATCAATCTTGCTTGCAGTCAATGACTGACGGCCGTTTCCTGCGTGTCATCAGGCGCAAGGAAGTGCTTGCGCTGTCATTCGGTGCAATGATCGGCTGGAGCTGGGTGGCCCTGACTGGTAACTGGATTGCGAGCGCCGGCAGCATTGGCGCAATCATCGCTTTCTTGTTTGGCGGCGTTGTTGTTGTTTTCGTGGGCTTCACCTATGCGGAACTCGCCTCGGCTATGCCCCAGGCGGGCGGTGAGCATGTCTATTCCCATCGAGCCCTGGGAGCCACCGCCTCATTTATTTGTACGTGGGCCATCCTGCTTGGCTACGTCTCAGTGGTTGCCTTTGAAGCGGTTGCCCTGCCCACAGTTGCTGACTATTTGTTCCCGGGTTTCAGTCGCGGTTACCTGTGGACGGTTGCTGGCTGGGATGTGAACTTGACCTGGGTCCTGGTCGGCGTCGTTGCCGCAATCATCATCACGGCAATCAATATTCTCGGCATCAAGACGGCAGCTCGGCTACAGGTATTGGCGACAGCGCTCGTGTTGCTTGTTGGGATCATGCTGGTCGGCGGTGGTATCGGAAACGGAGATTCGGCGAACATGGCGCCGGCCTTCAGCGATGGTGCCAAAGGATTGTTTGGCGTTCTGATCATGGTGCCTTTCATGTTTGTCGGATTCGATGTCATTCCACAGTCCGCAGAAGAAATCGACGTACCGTTCGCCGAGATTGGCAAACTCCTGATGTTGTCCATCACACTGGCGGTCGCCTGGTATGTCGCAATGATCTGGGGGGTGTCGATGGGATTGGAAGAGCAGTCGAGACAGGTGTCTGAATTACCCACTGCCGATGCGACTGCAACGCTCCTCGGTGGGAGCTGGGCAGGCAAGCTGCTGGTCATTGCCGGTATCGGCGGCATTCTGACGAGCTGGAACGCCTTCCTGATAGGTGGTAGCCGGGCCATCTACGCGCTTGCAAGGGCCGGGCAACTGCCAGCGCCCCTGGGTCGATTGCATCCGATTTTCAACACACCGCACAACGCGCTGCTTTTGATTGGTGTCTTTTCCGTGTTCGCGCCGTTGTTCGGTCGACCAGCGCTGGTCTGGCTTGTCGATGCCGGTGGCCTCGGTATAGTCGTCGCTTATGCCTTCGTGGCATGGTCATTCCTGAAGCTGCGCGAGAACGAGCCAGACTTGGAGCGCCCTTACCGCGTGCCTAACGGTCGTGCGGTAGGCTGGATTGCGCTGGTGCTATCGTTAGGTATTGCGTTTCTCTACCTGCCGTTCAGCCCCGCGGCACTGATCTGGCCATACGAATGGATGATCGTGCTGGGCTGGATGGTTTTGGGCGCAATCATGCTGGTACTGGCGAGCAGAGGCGGCAAGGTCGCCTGATCTGCGCTATGATTTCCCGGTCTCCGCAACCTGATGTAGGTGGTGATGTACAGGGGGCGGTGGGCATTGTGGGGGCCATAGAAGATTTTGGTCTGACTCAGCCCCGAAACTGGCTTCAACACCAATACCGATGCAGAATGAGCATCAGCAACAACAATAACAACCGGTATCCAGGTGGGACAAAGACTCCGCTATTCCATTCCTAACAGTGTCACGGCGATCAGCCTGTTGTTCGGCGTTGGTTCGATTGTATCGGGACAGCTCGGCGAGCTTGAGCTGGCCGGCTGGATGATAGTGTGGTGTGGATTGCTCGATGTCATGGACGGGCTTGCGGCCAGAATCCTCGACGCAACGTCAGATTTTGGTGCGGAATTTGATTCGATGGCTGACCTTGTCGCCTTTGGTGTCGCGCCTGGGATGTTGATGTTGCAGGTGGGCATTGAATACGGTGGTTTCGCGATGTTCACTCCTGCGTTCTGGGTGTTGCTATTGTCGGTGGGGGTCTTCGTGCTGTGCGGCGCGATGAGGCTGGCGCGTTTCAACCTCAATACGGGTGACACGCCAACCAGTTGGTTCAAGGGCATTCCCATTACCAGTGCCGGGGGCGCGCTGGTGTCGACGACATGCATTCTGTTGGTTCGTTATCCGGACATCGCTGAGGCAATGCCCTTGTATGCGTATCTGCCGATCATCATGTTTGTCCTGGCGCTTGGCATGATTTCGAGAATCCGCTTTCCCAAGGCCAAGATGCGTGATAACAAATTTTTTAATGCGTTCCAGGGTGTAGTCATCGTCACGACCTACTACTGCGGCATCACCCGGTCCTACCCGGAGCTCCTGTTCTTCATGGGGATATTCTTACTCGTCACCGGCATCATCGCTGGTCGTATCACGCGTCTGGAGGAGCAATAGGAACGCTGCAGGGAGCCTCCCAGACACTCGTTATGGAATCTGATATCACGGCGATGATGGAGCGGCGCAATCGGCTGCTTGGGTCGGCATACCGGCTTTTCTACAGGGAACCGGTGCATATCGTTCGCGGTGAGGGCGTCTGGCTCTTCGATTCCGCGGGTAATAGCTACCTCGATATGTACAACAACGTGCCACATGTTGGGCATTGTCATCCTCACGTTGTCGAATCCTTGACTCGACAAATTGCCACCCTGAATACGCATACCCGCTACCTGCACGAGAATGTGCTGGATTTCGCCGAGCGCCTGACAGGCAAGTTTCCTGACGAACTCGACACAGCCATGTTCAGCTGCACGGGCAGCGAAGCAAACGAATTGGCACTACGAATTGCTCGAAGTGTCACCGGCGGCACCGGCCTGATCGTTGCGGACTTTGCCTATCACGGCAATACCAAGGCAATCTACGAGATCTCGACGGAAGACATACCCACAGCCGAGGTGCCTGAGTACGTCGTGACGGTGCCGGCCCCTGATGTCTACCGAGGAGAGTTCCGCGGCCCGGACGCGGCTGAAGGTTACGCCAGTTGCGTACATGATGCACTGGCTTTGCTTGAAAGCCGCGGCGTCAAACCGGCTGCGTTCATCGTCGACACGATCATTTCCAGCGGTGGCGTCGTGGCGACGCCGCCCGGCTATCTCAAGGCGGTTGCGGCCGCGGTGCGTGAAGCTGGCGCGCTGTTCGTTGCCGATGAGGTACAGCCGGGATTTGGCCGCACCGGGCATCATTTCTGGGGCTACCAGGTCGACGACTTCGTGCCGGATATCGTCACGATGGGCAAGCCGATGGGCAATGGACATCCGCTGGCAGCGACGGTTACGCGCCGGGCGTTCGTAGAGGCGTTTTCAAAGGATGCGCATTACTTCAATACATTTGGCGGCAACCCAGTTTCCTGTGCCGCAGGGCTCGCGGTGCTCGATGTCATCGAAGACGAAGCGCTACAGGACAATGCACTGCAAACGGGTCTCTACCTGAAAGATGGTCTGTCCGATTTGGCAAACAAATTCGAGGCAATCGGTGATATTCGAGGTGACGGCCTTTTCAAGGCGGTCGAGCTGATTGGCGATCGCGAGGAAAGAACACCCGCGACCAGACTGGCAGCAGATGTCGTCGAAGGCCTGCGCCGGAACGGCGTTCTCGCTGGTCGTATCGGACCTGACAACAACATTGTGAAATTACGCCCCCCGATGGTCTTCACCCGGGAGAATGCTGATTACTTCCTGCAGAAACTTGATGAGGTGTTAGTCTCATTGCACTAGTAAATTAAGGAGTCACCATGCTCAGAAGTATTGCCTTGCTG
>JAQWSV010000315.1 GCA_029243005.1 Woeseiaceae bacterium | reverse complement strand
AAGCCGTAAACAACAAGCTATTGGTTCGTCCGCGTCCAGGCAAGGCTCCAATCGACGACATCAACTGGTTTGCGCGGCCGGTGCCGAATCCCGATGGCCACTGGATGGTGGCCTACGCGATGCATGACCTGAACTACCTGTATGACCTGACGACAGGCAGACGGATCCGCATTCCTGACAAGTCGGATGCCGTAGCAACACCGGATGGCAAATACATGACGGTGCCCGGCGAGTACACTTCCGATAATTATCCCCGTTTCTACGACAACACCGTGCTGCTCGAGCACCTTGAACGGGGCGCAGATGGCTCCGGCGTTGAGCCCGTGTTCATTCACGAACACGACGGACTCAAAAACTCCTTCTACCAGTCACTGGGAACACTCGAAAGCACGCCAAATACCGATGTCTACCGCATGATCTTTTCCGGTACAGGTAACGAATTCGGTTTTCGAATGGTGGACTATCGCTTTGAAACGTCCGATGGGGCACTAACCGTGACCGCGAGCCAACCAATACCACTTTGCCCCGAAATCGAGAATGATCTGATGACACCATTTGTTTCGAAGGACGGGCAATATGTGGCTGCCTACACAAGCTCAGTATCAGGCTGGGAATACGCGAACGATGCATCGCTGAAAATCTACCAGATCAGTGACGTGAACTATGATCAGGGACTTGCTGCATGCAAGGAAGTTGTCGACTTCGGTTTTCCAGCTGGCAAGGCTGACTTCAGTTTCGATGGCAATTCACTGACGTTCCACATCAGTAATGTCAGCTACCTTGCTGTCTTCATCAGCAGCGGCGACGTCTATGGCGACAGTGATGACCCGAGCATCCTGAATACGGACGTCATGGTGGCCAACCTTACACGCGATGAGGAAGGTGTAATAAATGGCGTCAGTGGTGTGCGGCGACTGACGACAACCAAAGACATCGGCGCTGGTAGTTACTTCCCGGCATTCTTCCCTGACGGCATGCTGTTTTACATCATCCATCCGTTAACGAAGCCAGGCAATGAACCAAGATTCGAGTTCCAGGTGGTCGATCCCAACTTGGGCTATTTCAATAAAAACCTGTACGACCATGCAAATACGGTAAATGCGGCACAGGAAATCGGGAACCTCTGGACATCAAGCTGCCTTGGAACCGACGATCACGATTACGCACCGCACGAGTTGCCTTTCTTCGTCTACAGCCTATCGGTGGAACAGTGCCGCTCACTGGTCGATGATGCAGATAGTATTGCAGCGGGAAAACGGAGCAAACTCGCAGCGACTTGTGAAGCGATCCTGAACTAGTTCAGCCCGGCAATTACTCGTCGGCTGATTCAAGGAATCGGGTGATCAGTTGCTCGTAGTCTGCTGCATACCGAAAACCCGGTAGTACCGGACTGACAAACTTGCCATCGCCGAAGATCAGGATAGCCGGCGCGTGCAGGAACAGGTCGCGCTTGATGAGCTCACCCGCATTGCTTTGTCTTAGCACCTCATGCGGATAGTCCTTCCCTTCGATGCGATCGCGCGCATAATCGACATTAGCATGACTGGAAAGCACCGGTACAACAGCCAGGTCGAGACTTTCACCTGCAGCAAAAATTTCGGCGAGTCCATCAACCGACAACGGCATATGCGGCGACCAGGCGTAGAACAAACCAGCTTGTTCTTGCTTCAGAGTAGACCTGACTTCCGTATCAATCAGCGGGTCGATGGCGTCCGCCTTAACGAATTGGCAGAAAGTCAGTAGCAAGCACGCTACGCCTAACCGCACATCATTGCGTCGCTTTAGTTCATTCGGCATCGAGGCCATGCAGATTCCCTGCGCATAAAAGGCCAGAGATGGCCCAATACTAACGGTATTCATTGATCAGTTGGCTCAGATTCTGGGCCAGATTGGAGTATTGCTCCATTAATTTAATTCCACGCGTCAAATGCATCATTCAGTTCCACGCCAAGCCCGGCACCTGTCGGCACAGCGATTTTTCCTTCGTCGTCCAATGCAAAAGGATCGTCCTTAAGTAAATCCACAATCGTTCTGTGCGACCAGAACTCCACCACACCGTACCTATCGTCATTCACAGTTGCCTGGAAGTGCAAATCTGCAGCGAGCCCGATAGCCGTATTCCAGCCATGCGGGATCACTTGAAGGTTGTTTTCACTGGCCACCTTTCGAATGTTTTGCATCTGCGTCAGGCCGCCTACCCGTGTGCAATCAGGCTGCAGGATGTCGAGCGCTTGCAGATTCGCGACCTCTTCAAAGTCTTTTGGCAGTACAAAATGTTCGGCGCCGGCGATAGCGATGCCAGTGGTCTTCGTTAGTTGTGCGAATTCATCGAAGGCCCTGGGCGACAATGGCTCCTCAAACCAGAGGAAGTCCTGCGCTTCCAGCACTTTGGCGGTTTTCACTGCCCAGTCGTATTCTGGTGTCCAGTTCGGATCAGACCCGTATACGTCCAGCATGAGCTGAATGTCGTTGCCAACGATTTTCCTGGCAAACGCCAGCAACCTGGCTTCGTGACGGTCCCATTCTTGTTCGGACAGGCTGCTGTCGCGATGGCCGAAGGCCTCGATACAGAGTTTGACCGCCTTGAATCCCTGGTCCACGACCGATCGCAGGATCTGCTCAAAGGCATCCCCTGCTTTTGCCTCGGTTATAGGCAGGTCCACCGTCACATAGGCAAGAACGCGATCCCGCTTCTGGCCACCGAGCAATTCACTGACCGGCCGGTCTTCTTCTTTTCCCCTTATATCCCATAGCGCGATATCGATGGCGCTCATTGCGATCATCAACGCGGTGTCGGACGTACGCAGTGCTTCAGGATCGCGTTGATAAAGCGCCAGCCCCTCATACACACGGTCGGCGCCAGCATAGGCAGAGCCAAGGCCTGTTAATCCCTCCGATGTTGTCAACTTGAGCAGGGTGACATCCCTGATATCACCATTACCCCAGTCCACAGCGGGTAATGGGATTATTTCAGCGTTTCTGTTCATCCTGAGTGGATATCTTTCCTGACTGCCTGTCCTGTCGTTTTCCTTGCGGGGTCTGAGCGCATGGGATTGATCAGGAGAAATGATAGTCTTGCCCGCTTAACTTACAAATAACAAACGACGTTGAATACCGATACTCAACTCACCGGCCTCCGCAGCCTGTTAGTCCTCGCTGTCAGCATCTTCTCGATATTGGCACTAGCTGCCTGCGAGCCGGAAGCAAACGAAAGCGAAGACAGTGAGTCCGCTGATAATGACATGCCCAACATCGTCATATTCTACGTAGACGATCTGGGTTACGGCGACGTCGGCAGTTATGGCGCAATCGGCATCGAGACACCGAACATCGATCGCCTGGCCGCAGGCGGTGTTCGGTTTACCGACGCGCATAGCACAGCAGCCACCTGTACGCCTTCGCGCTATTCGCTGCTGACCGGCAAACATGGCTTCCGGCTCGAGGCCGACATACTCGATGGCGATGCGCCATTGCTGATCCGGCCCGGCACACCGACGCTCCCGTCAATGCTTAAGGATGCCGGTTATGCAACTGGCGTAGTCGGTAAATGGCATCTCGGCCTGGGTAACGGCGACGTCGACTGGAACGGTGACATTAGCCCCGGGCCGCTCGATATTGGTTTCGACTACGCCTTCCTGTTGCCAGCCACCGGGGATCGCGTGCCGACAGTTTACGTTGAGAACCGCGAAGTCGTCGACCTGGACCCGAGCGACCCGATCGCGATCAGCTACTCGGGCAAGGTTGGCGAGCGTCCGACCGGTTACGAAGATCCTGACCTGCTCAGGTTCGCGGCAGATCTGCAACACAGCGATACGATCGTCAATGGCGTTAGCCGCATCGGGCACATGGGCGGCGGTGAATCCACGCTTTGGGTTGATGAAGAATTCCCCGAGGTGTTTACAGCGAAGGCGGTGCAATTCATTCGACAAAATCAGAACCAGCCGTTCTTCCTGTTCCGTTCCTTTCATGACATACATGTGCCGCGACTACCGCACCCCCGCTTCGAGGGCGCATCAACAATGGGCCCGCGTGGCGATGCGATCGCACAGGTTGACTGGATGGTTGGTGAGGTCGTTGCAGAACTGGAAACACTGGGCATCGCCGACAACACATTGTTGATCTTCACGAGTGATAACGGCCCTGTCCTGGACGATGGCTATACCGATCAATCGGTGACCTTGCTGGGAAAACATAAGCCATGGGGACTGTTTCGTGGCGGCAAGTACAGCGCGTACGAGGCGGGCACAAGGGTACCAACGATTGTGTACTGGCCGAGTTCGGTCCGAACTACCGTGAGCGATGCACTGGTGTCCCAGATTGATCTCTATGCATCGCTCGCAGCCCTTTTGCAGCAGAAAGTTTCCGATGGCGAAGCAATCGACAGTCGCAACCAGCTCGATGTCTGGCTCGGCCGAAACGAAACCGGTCGCGAGTACCTGCTCGAAGAATCGGTAGGCACCTTGTCGCTGCGCAAGGGGGGCTGGAAGTACATACTCCCATTCGATGGGCGTAGCGGTTTGGAGTGGGTTGCCGACGACAAGGACATCGAAGGGGGTTTCGTTATGGCGCCGCAACTCTTCGACCTGGACAGTGATATTGGCGAGCAGATCAATGTTGCCGTCCAGCACCCTGAGCTTGTCAGCGAACTGGATGTCGAGGCAAGACGCATCGTCACGGAGACCTACCGCTGAATAGAGGATCGGACAATCCCACCGGCCTTCGCCGTCAGTTAGGGCTATCAGGGCTTGCTGCCACCGGCATCTGCTCGATGCTGGGCGCGTCCGTGTACGTCGTGCCGTTCATGATCCAGCGCAACGTGCCCGGCATCGGCGACTGGGTGCTGCCAGCGTTCCTGTTTGCCGCCATCCCGGCCGGCCTCGCGGCACTGGCCTACGCAATCCTTTCCTCCGCGATGCCGCGTGCCGGGGGCAGCTACATCTACGCCAGCCGTGGCCTGCATCCCTGGCTCGGCTTCATAGCCAGCTTCTCGCAATGGTTTGGTCTCTCGATCGTGATCGGCGTGATCGCCTACATCATCGTGCCGTTCTTCCGCGACATCGCCACTGCCCTGGAATGGACTGAACTGACCGCGATGCTCGAGACGGACTTCGTCCGGGTTGGAGTGGCACTCACAATGATCTGGGGATTCGTGGGCGTCAATGTCATGGGCGCGAAGGCCTACGAACGCACCCTGATCCCGATGATGTTCCTGATGTTCGCATTAGGATCCATCGTCATCGTCGCAGGCTTTCTGTTCAACCAGGCGGATTTCATGACCGCCCTCATGGAACGTGAGAACCGCAGCGTTCCTGCTGGCACCTCCTCCTTCGATATCGGCACTTTCCTAGCCGCCGCCGCAATCCTGTTCGCGAGCTTCATCGGCTTCGATGCGATCGCGCAGGCGGGGGGTGAGGCGAAGAACCCCGGAAGAAACTTACCGCTTGCCATCGGCATCGCCATCGTCACGGTGGGCACGTACTACTTCCTGTTCACGGCTTCCGTTTACCATGCGGTACCCTGGTCCTTCGTCGCCGAAGAAGCCATGGCGAGAGACATCACGGCACCGGGGCTGATGGGCTACCTCCTGCCCGCAGGTTTGGGGATTGCGATCGTCGCCGGTGCCGCCATCGCGCTGATCAATGACCTGCCGGCCATGTTGCTGTCTGTCTCGCGACTGATGTTCGCCTGGGCCGAAGATGGTATCTTTCCCAGCTGGATTGCGAAGGTCAGCCCTGCACACCACACGCCTCAAACTGCAATAACTTTAAGCGGTGCGATGGCCAGCATCGGCATACTGGGCAGCCATTTCGCAGGCGACTTCTTTTTAGGCATCGATATCATGGTGACCTCGATGCTGGTCAACTTCCTGCTGATGTGTCTGACGGTATTGAGTCTACCCAAACGCAATCCCCTGCTCGCCAACGAGGTGAAGGTGCTGACCGCCAGGCCCCTGCAGGTTCTGCTCGCAGGCGCAGGCGTCGTCATGCTGACGCTCTTTTTAACCGTGCATATATATAAGGACCTGACCTCGGACGCCGACGCCTGGTACTTCCATTCGACCCCCGTGTGGCTCATTGTCATGGGGCTGGGCACAGCGATTTATGTCGGGGAGCTGAGGAAAATGAAAAAAGAAGGCGTGAACACAAAGGCCCTCTTCAGTCAGCTGCCACCTGAATAAGCATGAGCGATAACGAAAACACAACAAAACTCGCCCCCGATCTCGAGATCTCGAAGATCGTCACGGGCCTGTGGCAGATCGCTGACATGGAGCGCGACGACAAGGCATTGGACCTCGAGAAGACCGCCCAACATATGAGCGGCTATACGGATGCAGGCCTCACCACCTTCGACATGGCCGATCACTATGGCTCCGCCGAAGATATCGCCGGTATCTTCACGACGAAGGTCGCGAAGGACGACAACGTCCAAGTCCTTACGAAGTGGGTCCCCGAACCGGGTAAGAACGACAAAGACATAGTACGAACCGCTATCCAGACATCACTCGATCGTTTACAAACCGATTCCATCGGCCTTCTGCAATACCACGCCTGGAACTACGCCGACCCGAGTTACCTGGATGACCTGTTTGAGTTACAGGCATTACAAGAAGAAGGCCTAATCAAGCATTTAGGATTAGCCAACTTCGACACCGCACATCTCAATATTCTCATCGAGACCGGTATCAAGGTCGTCTCCAACCAGGTCTCCTTCTCCCTGCTCGATCAGCGTGCAATGAACGGCATGACCGAGCTCTGCGAGCAGAAAGGCGTCAAAATCCTGGCCTTTGGTACCCTGGCGGGGGGATTCCTGACCGAGAAGTGGCTCGACAAAAAGGAACCGAAAGATAACGACCTCACAACCTGGTCTGAGATGAAGTACAAACGTTACATCGACCAAACCGGTGGCTGGGAAAAGTTTCAGAATTTACTCAATGCGATCAAACAAACGGCCAACAAACACAAAGTCTCCATGGCCAACGTCGCCAGCCGTTATATCCTCGGCCAACCCGGTGTCGGCGCCGTCATCATCGGGGCGAGGCTCGGCGAGAGTGAGCACATCGAGAACAACCAGGCGTTACTCAACTTCACGCCGAAAGACGAGGACTGGGACGCGATCAGAGAAGCCATCAACGACCTCACCTCCATCCCCGGCGACTGCGGCGATGAATACAGAAAGTCGCCCTTCCTAACTGCAGCAGGCGACTTGAGTCATCACGTCGACAAACTGCCGCCGCCCTATCCAACGAAAGAAGGTACCTATGGCCGCACCTTGGCGTTGAGCGGCACGATATGGGAGGACATCGCGGGGTTTCCCAGAGCGGTCAGGAAAGGTGATCGGATCCTGATTTCGGGTACGACAGCGACCCACGGTGACCGGGTCATTGGTGGCAATGACCCGGCAGCCCAGACGCACTTCGTGATCGACAAGATTGAGGGGGCGATTCAGTCGCTGGGTGGGCGGCTGGAAGATGTCGTTCGGACACGTGTCTACATCAACAATATCGAGGACTGGGAGCCGGTCTCCAGGGCGCATGGTGAGCGGTTTGGGCACATTCAGCCGGCCAATACGCTGGTGCAGGCGGGATTAATAGGAGATGGGTATTTGGTGGAAATCGAGACGGAAGCACTGCGCGGACGATTCGCCAGGCACGGAGAATCCGGGCGCTCGCCGAAACCCGGTCATTGACTGCCAGCTATCGCTAGAATCGCAGTTCGACCCCACTGCCAGGCCATCCTCATGAACGCCAAAGCACTTCCATCCGGCAACCTGCGAAAGATGCAGACCCGACTCAACGATGTCGCTCGCTACACGTTGGCGCTGGGCGGCACACAGATCGATATGAATGCAAAGATCGGCGAAACCATCAAGCTGAGCTTTGACGGCACCATCAACTGCATTGCCTGCGAAAAGGTGACGAAGAAGTCTTTCGGTGGTGGTTTCTGCTACCCGTGTTTTCGAGACGCCCCGGAATCCAGCGAATGCATCATTCGCCCGGAGCTATGTCGGGCACATGAAGGCGAGGCACGAGACATGGCATGGGCTGAGAAATACTGCCTGGTCGAACAAATCGTTTATCTCGCGCGAAGTTCTGCAGTGAAGGTTGGCATCACGCGCGCTTCACAAATGCCCACACGCTGGATTGACCAGGGCGCAACGGACGCCATCGTGTTTGCCCGCGTGCCTAATCGCTACACAGCGGGCCTCGTTGAAGTGGTCATGAAGGAGCACCTGACTGACCGAACCAACTGGCAACGCATGTTGAAAAACGAAGTGATCGATGCCGACCTCGTCGAAGCAAAAGCTTCGTTGACCGACACGCTCGATAACGACCTGCAGCAGTTTATCGATCCCGATGACACCGTCTGCTCGATCAACTATCCCGTCAGTCAATACCCGGAGAAGGTGAAAAGCGTTGGCTTTGACAAGTTTCCGGAGATCGAGGGTTGCCTTGCCGGCATCAAAGGTCAGTACCTGATATTCGATGACAACCGTGTGCTGAATATTCGCAAGCACAATGGCTATCGGATCCGCATGGGCGATTAGGAAACTAGTGGCACACAGCCATGCCATCAGAGGCTGCCTATAGGCTGAGTTGATAGTGAATGCCTTAAATCGACTAGACTAAGAATACCATTCACCAGGCATGGAGAAGGCGTGACCACTATCCCAAGGCTTTTTCTGACTGCCACCCTGGCGATATCCTTTGCACCTGTCACCTCTGCAGAGGACACCACCCAAGACGTCATAATCGTAGGGGCCGGCAGCGCTGGTCTGTACGCGGCGCGGTCGTTGATTGATGATGGCTACGATGTCCTGATCCTGGAGGCCACCGACCGAATCGGTGGCCGCGTCTACAGTGAAACGCTCGGCAGCACGCGCGTCGAATTGGGCGCTGAGGAGCATTACTTCGCGGATGGAAGCAACCCAGTCTGGCCAGCCATCAGAAATGAATACGGTAATGGCGTCTATGTGTCCGGGTACCGGGGCGTCGCAGCATACTCAATGGACAGCGGTTCCACGACCTGCTGGTTTCTAAACACTGCAATCCGCAACTGTGCCAATGACAATGACGTCACGTTGTATGGCGACTTTCGGGACTGGTACTGGCGTCTCGATCAACACCAGGATCCGACAACGACTATCGCCGATGAAGTTGCGATTGAATATGGTGTGCAGGTGGGCGACCGCTCTTACCACCTCTACGACTCGAGTTTCGCCGGCGGAGTTTATGCCACGTCTCTGCACAAGCTCGGCGCAAGAAGTACTGCACTCCAGGACGACCAGTGGGACCTGAGCGGGATTCGTGTGCTCGGCGATGTGAACCTGGGTTACTCGGATGCGCTCGAAACCGTCTGGTGGAATGATGTCGTTGCGAACAGTGAACTGCTATTGAACAGTCCCGTAATCGGTATCGATACCAGCGGCAGCGATGTCATCGTTACAGATTCCTCAGGCGATCAGCATGCAGCTCGGCAGGTGATCGTTACTGTTTCCGTCGGCGTCTTACAAGCAGAGATGATTGACTTCGTCCCAGATTTACCGGCTGCCACCATTGCCGCATACAACGGCATTGGTATCGACATGGGAATGAAAGTACCCATGCGCTTTACGCAACCCTGGTGGGAAACAGAAGGAGAGCCTCTAAGCTGGCTCGTTACCGAAGGTCTCGCGGCGGCTTGTTGGGTGCCTTCCGACTATAAGACGGGCAGCACTGACAACATCCTGTTGTGTTATCCAATGGGTGACAATGCGGCAGTGCTGAATGACATTGCCGCAAACGCAGGCGGCGGTGCAGCTGGAGATTCAGCAATAATCGATGCCATCCTTGCCGATCTCGATGCGACGTTCCCGGCAGCGCCGAATGCCGCCTCCGCAAATTATATCGATGGCATCGTTCAGAACTGGGGGAAACACCCGTATACGCTGGGTGCCTATTCCTACCCTAAAGTCGGAACCTACACATCTGGCAACAACAGCCACCGTCTCAACCTGCAAACCCCGGTCGCCAACAACCGAGTTTTCTTCGCTGGCGAGGCATCACACAACTTGCATCCCTCGACGGTTGTCGGCGCATTGCACGAAGGCGATCGTGCGGCCAACGAAGTCGCTGCTGTGAATGGCAACCCCAATAATCCTCCACCGTTGCCCGGTCAATCCGAACCTCCGCCACCGCCCCCTCCACCACCGTCCCCTCCGCCATCGCCCCCCAGTGGTGGTGGGGGAGCCTTTTACGGTGTTGAGTTGCTGCTCCTTTTTGTGATGGCATTATTCGGCAGACGACGAACAGTAATTTAGAGCCCGTTCCGCCACGATCTTCCCGACCGGATATGGCTGTCTTCAGGGTCATCAAAGTAGTCCAGGACGAAGATCAGTCTCAGGTACTCCATGCCCTTGTAGCCTATCTGGCGATCCGGTCGAAGGTACAGCGGTACATCGTCTGCCCGAGCGGCAGGTCTCTTCCGTTCATTCCGCAGGCAAGGATCGTCTACGGGTGCATCACATCGACCATTCCAATAATGCGCATGGTGTCTCAGCCAGCGTAATCGAGCAATACATTCTGACGTTGGGGCAGCAATGTGAGCCATTGTCGGCAGCTGGTCGAGCCTTGGTCACCCAGCGCGATGGTGGCGCGTAACGAACGACTCAGCGCACTCGCGTACAATCGCTGGAAATATGGTAGCCCGTTGACGTACGAGGGCAGTATCTCTTCGAGTGCTCGGTCGGGATGCAGCTCCCGGCCAAACGCGTCATAGAAATTACAAACCGCATCTGACACTGCGTTCTCCCCGGCCAGCAGCTCCGACGGAGTAATCGTCCACGTCATGTCACGTTGCAGCACGCAGGTTCCGGCGAAACCTGCACGTCGTTCATCCGTCCACTCACCGGGCGCGATGAGGCTCAGGGACCACTCGTCACTGATCCAGTAAAGGTAGTACTCAGAATCGACCGATGGACGAAACCTAATCCTTGCCGACAGCACGAGCATGGAGGTAAAGAACTCGGCCAGTATCTGGTGTCGTGATTTCACAACGACAGTCCCAGGCTGACTGTCACGCCAGTCACGGAGGAATCCGCTCAAGCCTTTACCATCCGGGTTGCCATTTGTCTTGACGGCGATGGCCGGAAGGCCGGCGTCGGGAGATTTCAGCTTGTGCATGAGATTCTAAAATTATGGAACTCGGTAACTTTATCAGAGGGTACAGGAGCAGCCGTCGTTTACGATAAACCAGATACTGGAATTACAAATTGTTACAGGTAGGTGCTGGAGGATTGCCGCGAGTAACGGCAGCATAGCCGCCATCGATATTTCAGTGTCCTCCAATGGACACATATCAAGGAGAAATAATTATGCGCTTTCTGAAAGGAGTACTACTCATCATGACTGCATCGGTTTCCATAGCCTCCCAGAATCCTGTCCTCGACCAGGACTTCCGACGTCTCGCTTCGGATGACGTCGTTAACCTAGGCGAAGAGTATGGCGGCAAAGTCATACTCATCGTGAACACCGCCTCCAAGTGCGGCAATACCCCGCAATATGACGGTCTCGAAAAGTTGTACGAGCAATATGGTGACGACGGGTTCGTCGTTCTGGGCTTTCCCTCCAACGATTTTCTTGGGCAGGAACCGGGCACCGAGGAGGAAATTCAGGCGTTTTGCCGGCTGACGTACAAAGTCAAGTTCCCGATGTTCGAAAAGATAACGGTCAAAAAGGGTGGCGCGCATACGTTTTTTGATCGACTGGCGGAAGAGGCCGGCACGTATCCAAGCTGGAACTTCCACAAGTTCCTAATTGGCCGTGACGGAGAGGTAATCGCCGAATTCAGTCCGCGGACGCAACCATACGACGAAAAACTTATCGCTGAAATTGAGTCAGCGCTCGAAACCTGATCCTGGTCACTTAATGTCCATCACCCGTCCTGAACAGCCCTGCTCAACCAATACGCTCGTGCCTCGGGTTTCCCGCAAAACGCTCGCGTTCCGTCATCGCAAGCATCACCACTCCTGTGTCGACAACCTGAACAAGGCGATCGACAGCCAGTCATGCAAAAGCCCGTTGCTAAAAGCTATCGATGCCGCCGTTGACGTGGCCGGTTGACGATCAGGCTCTCTCTGCGCGCTTAATGCTCGTCATCCTCGGCAACCAGCTTTTCCCCCTGCAGTATCTGCCACCGGCGGATTCCACGTCGATATTTATGGCGGAGGACGTCGGCCTGTGCACTTACGAGAAACATCATCAGCAAAAGATTGTTCTTTTCCTCGCCGCAATGCGCGCCTACGCCGACCAATTGAGGGCGGCGGGTTACTGCGTGCGCTACCAGGAACTCGATATCACGGACTCGCGGCCCTTCGAAGAAAAACTCGCAGCCGATATGAAAAGGCTCAGAGACAACAAACTTCAGCATTTCGAGATTGAAGATAAAGCGCTGGAAGCACAATTAGTCCGGTCATCAAATGCCAATGGGTTCGACCGCAAGGAATTGGTCTCACCGATGTTTACCTGCTCGCGGGCCGAGTTTGCCGAGTTCGTTGAGCGAAATAAGAAGCCACGCATGGCAAATTTCTACAAGTGGCGCCGCAGGCAACTCGGCATACTGGTGGATGAGAATGGGAATCCGACCGGAGGACGGTGGAGCTTCGATTCCGAAAACCGGCGCCGACTCCCCCGGCACCTGACACCACCCCCGATCACGTGGCCGCAGGCTAACCGGCACGTCACAGAAGTAATTGACATTGTCGAGCGTGAATTTGTCGATCATCCCGGCTGCGCACGGGAGTTTCGCTGGCCAACGACACGCAAGCAGGTACTGGACTGGCTCGACGAATTCGTCGCGCAGCGTTTCGCAAATTTCGGTCCATACGAAGATGCAATGACCTCGCGGTCGGAAACCGTTTTCCATAGCCTGCTAAGTCCTTACCTGAACCTCGGTTTGTTAACGCCGGCAGAGGTTTTGCAAAAGATTCTGTGCGCTCCTGATGATGTGCCATTGCAAAGCCTGGAGGGGTTCGTTCGCCAACTCATCGGCTGGCGCGAATTCGTTCGTGGCATCTATCGAAATTTCAGTGAAACGCAGTCGCAAAGCAACTTCTGGTCTAACGAACGCGAATTGGCGTGCTCCTGGCGTGAGGGGACGACCGGCATCCCGCCACTGGATGATGCGATCCATACTGCTCATACCCTGGGCTGGACGCATCACATACAACGGCTAATGGTTCTCGGGAACCTCATGACCCTGTGCGAAGTCCGTCCACAGGCAGCCCATAGCTGGTTCATGGAGATGTTCGTGGACTCCTCCGAATGGGTCATGGGACCAAATGTTTACGGTATGGGCTTATTCAGCGATGGCGGTATTTTTTCTACCAAGCCTTATATCTGCGGCTCCAACTACCTCTTAAAAATGAGTGATTACAGAAGAGGTCCCTGGTGTGACACAGTCGACGGCCTCTATTGGCGCTTTATCAAAAAGCACCGAACATTCTTTCAGGGCAACCCGCGCCTTGCACTCATGCCGAGAGCACTTGACCGTCTCGACAAAGACAGAAAACAGAAAATATTTAGTGCTGCGGACCAATTTCTCGCAAGAAACACCCGTTAAAATAGTTCGTAAAATTCTTATATTGTTGTCTAGGCCATGTCTAGATTTATAATTGTCATCTTTCCAAACTGCCCCTTGAGGCGAGACAAATACCGTACGGTGAAACTATGGCGCGAATAAAGAAATCGAATGAAGGCTATGGCATAGGTGCTGTTGCCCGGATTACCGGCCTCACCGACCACACAATCCGGGTGTGGGAGCGCCGCTACAAAGCCATAGTCGCCAAGCGATCCGAGACCGGTCGTCGTATATATACGGCAGCGAACGTGGAAAAGCTCGGCCTCCTCAAGCAATTGACCGACAAGGGTATCGCCATCGGTAAGATAGCGACGAAGAACAACGCGGCGCTTCGGAAAGCTGTCCTCGAATACGACCAGGTCGCAACGTCAACTTTGCCGGATACCATTCGCCTCGCAGTACTGGGCGACCATGTCCGAACCCAGATTCTTCAGGCTACGGAACCATACGAAGTGACAGTTGCGGACAATAACCCATCCCGATTTGCCGCAGACCTGGAGAAACAACCGGTTGACGTTATCGTCCTCGAGACAGCCGTTCTCGATAGTCAGGTATTGAAACAATTGAGGTCATATATTTCCTTGGGCCAGGCGCGTTGCGGGTTGCTCATTTATAAGTTCGGCCGAAAGCGAGACGTCGAGCGCGCAAGTAAATCCAGCACCCTTGCTTTGCGATCACCTGTTAACCTGGCGGAATTGCAGTCGGCAATTCGTGGTTTTACAACCAGCACGACGTTACCAACCCAACAATCCGCTGATCAGGTTTTACGCTCCACCGACCCTGCATGGCAATTCTCAGGCACCATAGCACCACGTCGTTTCACCGAGGAACAACTAGCGCGACTCGCCAATATCTCGAGCACTATCGACTGCGAGTGTCCGCAAAATCTCGCACTCCTTGTCGGTAACTTGACCGCTTTCGAGATCTATAGCTCGCAGTGTGCCAATCGTGATGCAGACGATGCCGCGCTACACCATTACTTG
>JAQWSV010000310.1 GCA_029243005.1 Woeseiaceae bacterium | reverse complement strand
ATGCGCAGCTCTTCGTCTGACCAACTGAAGTGAAACTTTAGCGTCGGAATGCCCCATTTATCCTTTACATCGTTATCGATCTCGCAGTACGAGTCTGCGTTCGGAATCATTTCGCCTCGGCAGGTGAAACTCAAGAAACTGCCGTAGTAGCGACGCATATCTTCTTTCAGATTCTTGCCGTACCCACCGGCATAGCTGGCGATCCCACCCAGACCCATGTTCGGCTGGCTGCGGCCACTCGCCCCAAGCTCGTAGTGATACCCGCGATGAAAGTCCAGCTCACCACGCGCCTGCTTCTCGTACAGCCAGAACGGGATATACATGTGCAGGCCCATCGCACCGTCTTCGTTGTAAGCCGGACGATCTTCCAGTACGGGGAACTGCGCACCCATCGCCGCGCCGACAGTGTCCATCAGGTTGCAACCGACCTGACCGCTCGAGTTGGCGGCACCTTCGGGGAACAACGCACTCTTCGAATTAAGAAGGATGCGCGCTGTTTCGCCCGCGCTAGCCGCTAGGACAACCGTGCGAGCCGATGCCGTTTTCTCCGTCCGGGTAAGACGGTCGATGTATGCGACGCCAGACGCCTTGCCATGCTCGTCGAGTTGGAGTTCATGGACCATCGCATCGGTTATAATGGTCAGGTTTCCTGTCGCCATCGCCATTGGCAGCAAAGACGTCGTCGTTTGAAAGGCCGCACCGATCGAACAGCCGCGCCCACAACCGGTTGCATAGAAGCAGGCGGATCGATTCTCGATGGGACGGGTCAGAACGGCGCGACGTGCCGGTACGCATGGAATGTCTAGGTCACGACATCCCGCCTGGATCAGCAATTCACCAACCCGCGGTGCCGGTGGCTTGTGAAGCACACCGGGCGACGAGTCGGGGTGGTTTTCGAGGCCGTCATTGCTGCCGTAAACACCGACCACGGTTTCTGTCTTGTCGTAATAGACTGCCAGGTCGTCGTAGGCAATGGGCCAGTCGACACCGAGCCCATCGCGCGTCTTCGGCTTGAAGTCGTACGGCCCCATGCGAAAGGAATTGCGTGCCCAGTGATTGGTGCGGCCGCCGAGCATGCGGCTGCGCCACCAGAGAAATTCAGACCCCGGGGCGCGTGAGTAAGGCTCGCCAGGGACCTCCCAGCCACCGTCGACAGTCGCGTCATAGAATCCAAACGGTTTTTCCGGGGTGCCGGTGCCCCGCAATGGCGCATCGACCAGCGGGGAGAACATCGGCGTTTCTTTGTAAGGGTCGTAGGGACGGCCCGCCTCGAGCATCAGAACGCGCAGACCTTTTGAGGCGAGCACCCATGCCGCCATTCCGCCGCCGGCACCGGAGCCGACAATCAGTGCGTCATAGGTTTCGCGCTGTGCCACTCAAAGTGCCCTGATACGAATATTGCGATACCAAACCGGATCGGTGTGGTCCTGCAATGCAATGTGTCCTTTACGGTAGATACCAAAGTGTGGCCAGTCGGCGAACTTCGACGCTGCGATGCGCTCCTTCCAGTCAGCTGAGCCAATCGTGTATTCAGCGACCTTTTGTCCGTTCAACCAGTGTTCGGCATGTTTGTTGTCAACGATGAGCCGCGCGGTGTTGTACTCACCGACGGGACGCACAACATCCGCAGTCGGGGGATACAGCGCGTAGCATGAGCCCGCACTAGTCTTAGGGTTCTGGCCATCTGGGTGTAAATCATCGTCGAGTACCTGCATTTCAATACCCGTCAGATAGGCGACTTCATGGCCTTCGATCTCGCGAACACCGTAAAAGATACCGCTGTTGCCACCCGCGGTAACCTTCCACTCGAGCTCGAGTTCGAAGTTCTCGTACTGGCTAACCGTGATCAGGTCACCGCCGGTCAGGGTCGGCCATTCGGTGCTCTCATCGACGTTAAGGTGAATAGCGCCTTCATCGACCACCCACTCAGCGCCAGGCTCTGATTGGCCATACGTCCGCCAGCCGTCCAGCGTTTCGCCATCAAACAGGACCGTCCAGCCGGCGTCCGTTCCCTGTGCCGCAGCGCCTATTGCACTTTGCGCGACGACAATCGTTACCGCAAGGGCGGCACAGAGCGTTCTTCTTTTGTTCATTCGGTTCTCCTCACTATGCACGTATTAGCATAGCGAGGATTGGGAAGACTTGCAGAGATACGCCTGATTCGGCCAGCGCTTCTTGTTCGTTAGAACCGGTTAACAGTCAGGAGATCATCACGGTGCGGGGAAACTGCGCATAGTTTTCCCACCGCGTAACTTTTTCCGGCATCTCATCCGCCGTGGCCTGCACCTGGCCATTGATGTCGGTAACCCGGGACACCATCGTGTGCTCGCCAGGTGTCGCGTCATCCCAGTCAAGATAGAAGAGTTTCCAGGAGTACTGCGATGAATCCGGATCGATCTCGGCCTTTTGCCACGGTCCGTCGTCAATCTTGATCTCGATCGACTCGAGCGGTGTACCGTCATTCAAAACGAAGCCGGTGACTCGGTGACTGCCGTTACGCTCCGTTACACGCACAATCGAAGACTTCAACTGAATCCAGGTTACCGAAATCTCGTCCCAGCGCTCGACACCACCCACGTTCACTTTGCGAAGGGTCACATAATCGCGTGCCATGAAGCGACCCATGTAACGTTTGTCCTGCACGTGAATGTGATTGAGCCACTTGACGTTGGCAACGCCGTACCAGCCCGGCACGATCAGTCGAACCGGCGCACCGTGATAACCCGGCAGCGGATCACCATTCATCTCATAGGTAACCAGAACCTGATCACGCATGGCATCGTCGATGCGCATACTGCGGCCAAAAGACTGTTCGACCTCGGTGTTACGGATCGTCTCCATGCCTTTATCCATCGCGTAGAAGACCACCTCGATGCCGTCTTCCTGAACGCCAGCTCTTTCGAGCAGGTCCTTGAGACGAACACCGCCCCACTTCGCGTTACCTATCAGGCCGTGATAAAAATCATGGCGGTTGCCGCCGCATTCGAATCCAGCATCCACCTCGACTTTCTCCATGCCCTTCAATTCATCGAGCGTAAATTCGAGCGTTTGATCGACGAGACCGGTAATCCGCAATTTGTAGTCATCCATCGACACTTCGGGCTGTCCGTAATGCTGAACGAGATAGAACTCATCGTTCGGGGTGTAGAAAGAATCGATATGCCGTGTGTCGACGAAGTGCACTGCACCCTCAACTTTCGGGGCGACGGCATAGTCTTCTGGGACGTCTGTGAACGGAACAAGGGTTTCGCCCTGCGCCAGCGCCAGCTTGGACCAGAAAGACATACCTGCGGTTGCGGCCAGACCACTCAACGCAACTCCTGATTTCAGGACCTCGCGCCGACCCAGCTCCCTCGATTCACGATCGTCAGACATTCCAATCTCCCCGGATACTCGTTCTTGTTAAGTGGCGTAGCCAAGGATTATTGGCTGCGGCTGCTGCCGCGTCAAATGACGACTAGCAATCGTTACATTTGCAGATGGTCGCGGAGCTTGCCGCCTTCTAACAGATCCCGATAATAACCATCCGGGTCGCACGGCGCCTGTTCGAGGATATCGACGGATTCAGCGCGCGCCGAACCGCGACGCCGCACCAGCGGCTCTGTGTAGTAAGGATCGTAGATAGTCATGATCCGGTCCATCGCGAGTCCACCGTCGGTCATTTCCCAGCGCTCCACAATACGTGTATCTCTGCCCGACATCGGCATCAGCGTTCCGTCCAGGGTGCCGGGAGACAGACGGGTGGTTTCCACGACCAGAACATCCTCTTCCCAGTAACCCGTTGAAAAGCCCATCGATGTCAGAGGCCAGTCGCTCGGTGCTTCATGGCCATCCATCCAGATTCGCCGCGGTGCATTGCTCTGCTGATACAGGATCACGTAGTGACTGCCGGCGTCAACGACTTCCATGTTGTACGGTGAACCGAATACCCGCGGCAGCCCCAGCGGCAGGCAACGCAGCGCGCCATCCTGCCAGGCCTCGGTTGCCGAATACTTCTCCGAGCCTGCCTTGGTGTAAGGCGTCGGCTTAGGTTCGAGGTCGTCAACGGTCAGCTGGAACTTATAGTTGTTGCGCCAGGGACCGCTGATGTCGTAGGGATGACTGTCATTGACCTGTGCATAGGTGTAATCGATGCTCACGTCCGCGGTGACGCGATCGCGATCACCCGGATTACGCGTCGGCCCTGCGGGTGACAATACCGTGCCGTCCGACATTTCAACACCGCGAAGAAATATCCTCTTCGCGGTGTTGCGTCCCATATCGCCCCAGATACGGACTGCCTCACCCACCGACATCGTGTCTTTGGTCCAGCCTGCCCGGCGTATGCTGGTCAAACTGGTTGCCTGCACGTCCCAGTCCTCTACGACACCGTCCACATTGGTGACCGCCAGCCGATACCTTACATGCGGATTGCGAAACCAGACCTTGGTGATCGTACCGCTGACCTCTCCTTGCACATCTGAGTCAAATTCCGATGCAAAGGCGTGGTGCGAATACGCGCTATGCGACAACAGTAGCGGCAGAAAAAAAGGAAGAGGCCTTAAGAATTTCATTGAGCCGAAAAATCCTCGCCTGCCACATGGCTTTCGAATACGTAAGCTGACCCGTCCAACAGTAGTGCAATCGTATTGAAGTCCTGGGGACGCGGATGTTCCATGCCGGGTGATCCCAGCGGCATGCCGGGCACTGCGATGCCGGTTACATACCCGGGTTTCTCTTTGAGGAGCCGAAGAATATCGTTTGCAGGAACGTGACCTTCGACAAAATAGCCATCGACGACCGCCGTATGACAAGACATCAACGGGCCAGGAATATTTCGTTCCGCCTTGAACTCGAGAATGCTCGGATCCTCGGTGGATTCCACGGTGAAGCCGTGCGAACGAAGGTGATCTGCCCACACGTCGCAACAGGCACAGCCGGGGTTCTTATGCACAACGACGTGTTTCGGCTCGTCATCAGCCGGTTCATCCGCCCAAGCCGGTGATGTGAGGAAGAAGCCCAACAACAGCGTGAAAGAGAATCCGATGAGCGCCTGTCTGCGCAAGATTTGCCTGACCATAAGTCACTCCGCATGTACCGAAAGGTCACTATACCTCTCGAAGCTCAATTCGGGACAGTAGCTGGTAAATGTGACAGTCATTCTATGGGCGCAGAGAGAATTCACGACCCCCGCATCCTTTGGTTTCAGAAACGTACCCGTTTGTCTTTATTCGTATCAGATCAACGGCAGTCTTTTCGCCGGGCTTCGGAGGTAAGCGAGACTCTCCGGCTCGAATCGCAATGGCGCTCGCCGGATCAATGACTCAAGCACGGCAACATCTGCAGTGTTGCCCTCGGCCAGCATCGTCAGCTGATCGCGTGTGACCGGGAACCCTGGCAACCAGTCAAGCAGAGTTGCCGCCAACTTCATGAGGACAATCGGGCAGGGAAATATCCACTTCCTTCGACCGACCGCTTCGGCAATTGTCCGAATCATCTGCGTCCAGGACAGGTTCTCAGGCCCACCGAGAACATAAGTTTTGCCGACTGTGGATGGGTCTGCCAATGCGGCGGTGAACGCGCTCGCGACGTCGGCAGCGTGTACTGGCGACATCATCACCGCTCCGGTGACGGGGCTCAGACCCGTGAAGAAACCGATCGCCGGCCAGGGAACACGCACTATGTCACGGCACAGCTGGGTCCCGATCTCCATCCTTCCATGCGGATCACCGAAGATGGCCGACGGACGAAAGACGGTAGCGGCCAAACCGCTGGCAAGGACGTATTCTTCGGCACGAGCTTTAGTCGACTGATACGGTGTACCTTCGGTATAAACACCATTGGCGCTCATCAGCAGGACGCGGTCAACACCACATCGCCGGGCGGACTCGACCATTTGCACAACGCCGTCGTATTGCAATGCCTCGAATGTCATCCCCTGCTTCGGGCTTTCCCGCAGGATTCCGACCGTGTAGATCACCGCATCGCAGTCTGTCAATGTGCTGTCGAGCGCCTCAGTAGAATTGATGTCACCGCGCGTCACACGGCAGTGATCACCCGCTGGTATCTTGTCGTCGCTTCCGGGCCGCATGAGCAGGGAAACTTCGTGCCCCTCCCCCCCGAGCGCCGTAACAATGTAGTTGCCGACGAATCCCGTGCCTCCGATCAACGCTACTTTCATAATTTGGTATCTCTACTTAAAAGACCACCTCGTCCTGCGCGGCTTTTCTAATCAGGTCGCTGCTTCCAGACTTTTTTTCTTCAGGCGCCCTTCCCGCCTGCGCTCACCCTCCGCCAGCAACTTCTTCCGCAGACGTATAGCGGTCGGCGTAATTTCAACGAGCTCGTCATCGTCGATGAATTCCAGCGCCTGCTCGAGCGAATAATTAAGGGGTGGCGTCAGCTGAATATTTTCGTCCGAGCCCGCTGCCCGAATGTTGTTGAGCTGCTTACCTTTAGTAGGATTGACAGGCAAATCGTTGCCGCGTTTGTGAATGCCGACGATCATGCCCTCATACACCTCTAAACCATGCCCGATAAACAGAGAGCCAATGTCCTGCAGATTGTAAAGAGCAAACGCGAGCGCTTTTCCCTTAACGTTGGAAACCAGCACACCGTTATTGCGCTGGCCGATGTCGCCTTTGACTCGTGACGCATACTCGTCAAAAACGGAATACAGCAACCCGGTGCCCGCGGTATGTGTCAGGTATTGGGTCCGGAACCCGATGAGGCCGCGAGCGGGAATGCGATACTCGATACGAATTCGTCCCCTGCCATCGGGCACCATGTTGAGAAGCTCGCCCTTTCGATCCGCCATGCGAGTCATCACTGCACCCTGATGTTCTTCATCGAAGTCGAGCGTCACTAGCTCCCAGGGCTCACAAAGAACGCCGTCGATTTCTCTCTCGATGACGGTCGGTCGCGAGACGGCAAGCTCGTAACCCTCCCGCCGCATCGTTTCAACCAGCACTGACAGGTGCAGCTCGCCACGGCCTGACACGCGAAACTTGTCGGGGTCGTCCAGCTGTTCCACACGCAGCGCCACATTGTGTTTGAGTTCGGTCTCGAGTCGCTCCTTGATCTGCCGACTCGTGAGAAACTTGCCGTCCTGGCCGGCAAAGGGGGACTTGTTGACCTGGAAAGTCATGCTGATTGTCGGTTCGTCGACCTTCAGTGCAGGTAAAGGATCGACTGCATCACGATCGCATATCGTGTCGGAAATTTGCAGGTCATCAATACCGCTGAATACGACGATATCCCCTGCCCCAGCTTCCTCGACCGGCAGACGTTCAAGGCCATTGAAGCCATACAACGTTGCGAGCTGTGCGTTCCTGGTCGACCCATCCGGCTGGGCAATCGTGATACGGGATTTTGCACGTGCGATGCCCCGACTGACGCGACCGATCCCCATGACACCCAGATAGGCGCTGTAATCCAGGCTCGACACCTGGAGCTGCAACGCGCCATCGAGTTTCACCTCGGGTGGTGGTACGTGTTCGACGATGGCTTCGAGCAACGGCATCGTGTCACCGCTGCGAACGCCGGCATCCAACCCAACATAGCCGTTCAATGCCGAGGCGTAAACGACAGGGAAGTCGAGCTGAGTCTCGCTCGCACCAAGCCGGTCAAACAAATCAAAGGTCTGGTCGAGGACCCAGTCAGGCCGTGCTCCATCCCGATCGATCTTGTTGATGACAACGAGCGGCGTAAATCCGTAGGAAAACGCCTTCTGCGTGACAAAGCGCGTCTGCGGCATCGGCCCCTCGACGGCATCGACCAGTAACAACACACCGTCGACCATCGAAAGGACTCGCTCGACCTCGCCACCGAAGTCGGCATGACCCGGGGTATCGACAATGTTGATATGCCAGTCCTGCCACTGGATCGCCGTGTTCTTCGACAGGATCGTTATCCCGCGCTCTCGTTCCAGCTCATTCGAGTCCATGACGCGTTCGGGCACCGCTGCCCGTTCGTCCAGCGTGCCGGACTGCTGGAGCAGGCGATCGACCAGCGTGGTCTTTCCGTGATCGACATGCGCAATGATCGCGATATTGCGAATTTTCTCGGTTGGGAACATGTTGGGGTGGCGCCAGAAAGGTGGCGCATTATAGCGGCAAAACGCAGTGCCGTTAGTCATTTTTGGCAAGCGCCGTCCGGCGATTGCCGGGCCGGAAAGCTCGAAGCTTCAAAAAGAAAAGGCCCCTTGTCGGGGCCTTTGGCTTTTTTGGCGCGCCCGGAAGGATTCGAACCTCCGACCACCTGGTTCGAAGCCAGGTACTCTATCCAACTGAGCTACGGGCGCACTGTTGTCGTCACGCATTCTACGCGGAACCAAACCATTCGAACATAGCAACTATCGCGATTCCGAGAGGAATAAGTCGTCGCATGGCGTCATGCTGTTGCATTCGCCGGCCATAGCTTATCATCGGACTAAACCAACAAAGACAAGCCGGGGGGACGCCAATGCTGCGCGCAGCTTGCATCATCACGCTGTCGCTTTACTCATCCGTCGCCATCGCACAGGCTGTATTGCCGAGCGTGCCGGAAAGCGTGCAAGCGATCTCACTACTGGGTGAGGAATTGCGCTCGGGAGCTCCGAGTGAGCGCCTGCTTGATAATCTCGCAACTGCCCGTGCAAATTACGATAACGATCCCAACCATGCCGACAATATCATCTGGCTGGGCCGGCGCGTCGCGTACACCGGCGACTACCGTGGCGCGATCGAAGTATTTTCTGAGGGTATCGGAAAGCACCCGACCGACGCCCGCATGTACCGTCACCGCGGTCATCGCTATATCTCGGTCCGCGAGTTTGATCGGGCTATCCGTGACTTCGAACGTGCCGCGGTACTGATTGCGGAAACGGTGGACGAGGTCGAACCGGATGGCGCCCCCAATCCGGCGGGTATCCCGGTCAGCACCCTGCATTCGAATATCTGGTATCACCTCGGCCTCGCGCACTACCTGAAGGGTGATCTCGACCTGGCATTGCGCGTGTATGAAATGTACCGGCCAGCCATGCCCAACGACGACATGCTGGTCGCCTTCACGCACTGGCACTACATGAGCTTGCGCCTACTGGGCCGTGACGATGAGGCCCGCGCTATTCTCGAACCAATCCATGAGGACATGAATGTCATCGAAAGCATGCCCTATCACCAGCTATGCCTCCTTTACAAAGGTGAGAACGAAACAGGGACGGTCCTAGGCTCGAATATAACGGCTGCTGGTGGTGACTCTGCAATGTACGGTATCTCCAACTGGCATTACTACAGTGGCCGGCATGACGAAGCGAGGGTCGGCTTCGAGGAGATAATCAAGAAAAGCAGCTGGGCGTCGTTTGGCCGCATCGCCGCCGAATCAGACTTGTCCAGGAAGTTCCCGTAAATGAACGCATTAATCGACTACAATCGACTCGCCACCCTGAACACAGCCAGAGCCACAACAACAGAATGAGAACTCCAGGCATCCTGACTCGAATATGCACGCCGCTGCTGATCGTCGCGCTGCTTTTTTCCCCTTTCGACAACTTGCTCGCGCAATGGGTGGCGCCGGAAGCATTGCAGGATGCCGTCGACTCGCTGGGTGACGATCAATCTGCGTTTGTGACCTCAGGCGACATCCTGAAATACATCCCCGAAAGGCAGCTCGAACATGAACTTGAAACGCGCGACTCAGCCAGCCTGGCGTCGTTCGTGAACGACCTGATGTCGCTTGATGCCCGGATGGGCTACGACCCCGAGCGGGACATGGGTGCCATTCCCCTTAATCTGACGAGCCGGAACTTCAGGGGCACCGGCGTGCCAACGCCTCCCCTGCTGCGCGACTTTCATCGTGAACCGGGACCGTTCAGTGTGCATCGCTACCTATTCCCCGAGTCAGGCATACCGACCTTCGGTGGCGCACTGGTTGCGATGTACCCCGAAGACCTGATCGCCGGCAAAGTCGATGTCGCTATCGTGGGCGTACCCAGTAACATGAGCAGCGGCCGCCGCGACGCCGGTTGGGGTCCGGATGCAATGCGTGGGCTGGATACGATTGCCACGCCAGACATACAGTCGCTGATCAAACCGCTCGAAGCATTGTCGGTCGTCGACTACGGTGATTTCGACATTGACAATTTGAGTGTCGAGAAGACCGTCACCCACGTTGCAGAGATGGTTGCCGAAACGGCAGCAACGGGAACGATTCCGATGATCGTTGGAGGCGATACCTCGCTACTTTATCCTGGAGTAAAGGGTGTCGCTGAAACGCATGGCACCGAAAACGTTGGCCTGCTGCATTTCAGCGCACATCCCGACGCCGAGCGACATGGTGCGCACACGATGTCAGACCGGCAGGCGCTGTTTGGTCTGCTCAACGAAGGCATCATTGACGGCAACAACACCATCCAGGTCGGGCTCCGCGGGCCGGACGTCGATATCGATACCTTGCAATGGCTGCGTGACCAGGGCGTGCGCTATCACACGATGGCCGAAATCCAGCAGCGTGGCTTCGACAACGTACTCAGACGCATGACGCGTGAAGTCGATCGTGGCCCGGACAAATTTTTTGTCTCCATCGATGTCAGCGCTATCGATCCCACGGACCTCATTGCGGCAGGACGGGCTACACCGAACGGACTGCGACTGGACGAGGTCACCCAGGCCGTGCGCCACGTATGTGCTTCCAAGGAAATCGTTGGCTTCGAAATTACGGACCTGGCCGTGTACCTAGATTTCTCAAAGCGATCCGTGATGCATGCCAACGCGGTCCTGAATGCGTGCCTCAACGGCATCGCCGTGCAGAAGTCAGGACTTGAGGCCGACTATGTACATCCGCTTGCACTCGACCATGGGCAACGCTGATATGAATACCGGAACAAAGTCTATGCCCGTATTGCGAACATTGGTCGTTGCGACAGCAACACTGGTTGCGAACCCGCTGCACGCCCAGCAAGAGACTATCGAAATGCCCGGGCACGTCGTCGGTACCGATCCGTATCCGTTTGAGACAGCGGACCCGCGAATCCAGGAGCGCCCGCCGATTGAATTGCCGGAAAGTGTCGCATCGAAACTTGCGTTGTTGACCGGGGAAGAAATCGAATTCCTAAAAAGTGGCGACGCACGCCGGTATGCGGGCGGACCTGACGAGACGGTGGAGGCGCTCAACGAACGCACCCCGGAGGCGGTAAAGGCCTGGGTCGGCGCAATGATGCAAATATATTCTGCGTATGAGTATGTTGAAGGACGCGATCTGCCAAACATCCCGTTCAACACCAGCTCGCCGGAATTCAATGCATGGCGCACGATTCGGCCGCGATCAATGGACCCTGCTCGTGAGGTAGGCGCATTGCCACTGGGTCGCTACGATGGTAGCGGCGGACCGCCTACCTTCGGTGGTTACCCGATGGCATTGACCATGGAAGACCTGGTTGCCGCCGAGGTGGATGTTGCGATCCTCGGCGCACCGTTGAACATGGGTTCGAGCTGGCGGGATTCCGGCAAACAAGCAACAACGGATCTGCGACTGCACGGCCGATACATGGGTGGCTCGGATCAGTATGCGATGGTCAATTCCAGCCGGGAACTCAACATCGTCGACTATGGCGACGTCGCAATCGATAACGACAGCACCGAGCGTTCCATGCAGCATGTGCGAGAGGTGGTGCGGGAAATTGCCTCCACCGGCACGATCCCGTTCATCGTAGGCGGTGATCACTCTCTGGAGTATCCGAATGTCGCTGCCCTTGCCGACGTCTACGGCAAGGAGAAGGTGTCCGTCATCCACTTCGACTCACACTATGACGCCTGGTGGGGCGGTGATGGCCACCTGATCCATCATGGTTACCCGGTCTACCGCCTAATCAATGAAGGACATGTGCGCGGCGCCGACTATATCCAAGTCGGGCTGCGCTCGGGCGGTCTGGACAAGACGGCCTTCCAGTGGATGCGGGAAATCGGCATGCGTTATCACAACATGGCCGAAGTAGAAGTTCGCGGTTGGGACGCAGTCATAGAACGCGTCCTCGCTGAAGCCACTGAGGAAGATCGCAAGTTGCATATCTCCTTCGACATCGATGTGCTCGATCCCGCATTCACGCCCGGCACGGGCACGCCAGTTCCCGGCGGTCTGAATATGCGCGAAGCGATCGAGATCGTCCGCCGTCTTTGTGCGGAGTCGAACGTCGTCGGCTTCGACCTGGTCGAACTGCACCCGGCGCTGGATCCAACGTACAAGACAACGTTTAACAGCGTACACATCATCAAGGCCTGTCTCACCGGCATTGCGATGAATCGAAAAGGCCTTACAGCTGTTCATTACCTGAGCCCTCTGACGTCGGAACATGCGGTTGACGACTACTATGGCGACCAGCAGAAGTACCTCGGCCGAACCAAAACGGAAGAAGAACAAGAGAACGAAGGAGCAGACGAGGCCGAAGACTAGGCATCGTCACACACACTTCTGGGGGAATTGTGAAAAGGTATTTGTTTATCGGCGTCCTGTCGTTCATGTCATTATCGACTGCCAGTGGTCAAAGCTTTGTGGGTTATGACGGCGACTTCCCGGAGAGCGCCAGGGCCTACTACCACCAGATGGTGCCAATGCGCGACGGCGTCCGTCTGGCCACCGACGTCTATTTGCCAGCCGAGGGCGGCAGCTATCCCACACTGCTGGTTCGCGATATCTATTCGAACGGGTCCACGTCAGTTCGCCTGCGCTATGCAAAATTCGCGACGGCTAACGGCTACGCGTTCGTCTTTCAGTCTTCGCGAGGGCGTTACGATTCTGAAGGTGAGTGGTACCCGTACTTCAATGAAATCGATGACGGTGACGATACGCTGACCTGGATTGCCGACCAACCTTGGTCGAACGGCAAGACAGGCATGTTCGGCACCTCGTATCTCGCCTCCGTACAGTGGCTGGCAGCCATCAACGGCAACCCCGCACTGGTCGCCATCGCACCCGCGATGAGCCCGGGCAACTACTATCGCGACGTCGCCTATCCCGGCGGGGCATTTTCACTGTTATCCCGTGCCCGCTGGGGGATCAGCCTCGCGGGGAGCCGCACCAATATGTCGTTTCCTGTGGACTGGATCGGCGGCATCGATCATCTGCCACTGGAGACACTGGCGGAGAGCGTCGGCTTCAACGTGCCGCATTTCCAGGACTGGCTGGCACATCCCTCCTATGACGAATACTGGACACCGCTGAACCTCGAGGCCCGCGCAACGGAAATGTCCATCCCAGCACTGAATTTCGGAGGCTGGTATGACGTGTTCCTGCGTAGCACGATCGGCAGCTACAAGACCATGACGGAACAAGCTGCATCGGCCACGGCCCGCAACGGGCAGCGCTTGGTAATCGGCCCATGGCCGCATGGCTGGAACGCATCGCAAAAAGTTGGTGACGTCGACTTTGGCGAAAATGCGCTGATTAAAGTCGAACCGATGTTGCTGGAGTGGTTCGACTACTGGATGAAGGACGGGCCGGAACCGCAGGGTGCGTCCATTCGCCTGTTTATCATGGGTGAGAACGTCTGGCGCGATGAACAGGAGTGGCCGCTCGCCAGGACCAAGTATCGGCCAATGTATCTGCACGCCGACGGGTCGTTGACAGAAACCGCACCGGCTGGGGCCGGCTCCCTGAATTACGCCTACGACCCGATGGACCCGGTGCCGACCCTCGGTGGTAACATCATGGAACCGACATTGCGTGGACCGTACGACCAGTCTCCTCTCGATGATCGCGAGGATGTCCTTCGGTTCGTGTCGGCACCCTTCGAGGAAGCCGCCGAGATCACCGGCCCGGTGTCTGCAGAAATCTATGCAACGACCGATTCTCGCGATACCGATTTCATGGCGAAGCTAATCGTCGTAAAGCCGGATGGTCTGGCCTTCAATCTGGTCGACGGCGTGATCCGGGCACGATACCGGGAGGGATTTGACGAAGAGAAGTTCATCGAGCCCGGCAAGACGTACAAGTACACGATCGACCTTTGGGCGACGAGCTATCTGCTGTCGCCGGGTGACCGGTTGCGACTGGATGTGACGAGCAGCAACTACCCCCGGCTGGCCAGGAACCTGAATACCGGTGCACCGTTCGCCCAGACCAGCGAAATGAAAGTCGCGAACCAGACGATCCACCTGAGTGAAGAATATCCCTCGAAGCTCATATTGCCTTTCATACCGAGATAGCCCGGAGCGTAACAGTGAATCGAGTCCTGCTTGTCGCACTCTTTATTCTGAGTCCCCCCTCCATGGCGCAGGATGCACACCGGGAAATCATTCGGGAGAAACTACAGACTGACCTAGAAACGGTCATTAACAACTACGAGGGTGTCGCTGGTGTTCACATCATCGACCTGAGCAATGGGGATCGCTGGGGATTTCGCGACGATTTGCAGTATCCGCAGGCCAGTGCAATCAAGGTGCCTATTCTCCTCGAATTGTTTCGGCGTGCGGAATCAGCGCCTGAGCTCTTGCGGAAACGCGTCGAAATGACGGATGAAGTGCGTACGCTGGGCAGCGGAGTTCTTCGCTATCTGACGGATGGTGGTTCCTCCTTGTCACTCGAGGATTACGCGATCTACATGATCAAGTATTCGGACAACACCGGCACCAATGTGTTGATAGACGAGCTTGGTATGACAGAGATCAATACGCTTTCGGCATCGTTGGGTGCGGAACACACCTTGCTACAACGCAAAATGATCCGGTCCTACCAGTCAGCAATCGGTAATGAAAACCTGTCTACGCCGAGGGATGCAGCAGCCATCATGGAGCGCATCGCCACTTGTGACATGCCGATGAGCCTCTCAGCCTGCATGCGCGTTCGCGAAATCCTCGAGATGTATAAAGACGGCCCGATCAGGACGCCCGTTCCGGATGAGGTCGCCATAGCATACAAGCCGGGTGGTATCACTGGTGTCAGTACTGTCTGGGGAATCGTGGACGTGCCCGATAGGCCTTACGTGATCGTGGTCATGTCGAATTACGGCGGCGACGGCGGTACCGTCATCGAAACAATCTCCCGCCTTGCCTACGACTATTTCAGTCGTCTATCGGGTATCACGGAATACGGGACGCGGGTACCACTGGACGTCAAAGAATCTGTACAACAAACGCCTTAGAATCACGGCACAACGATAAACTGATACACGCCAGCACCGTATTCGATCACATAGACTCCGCCATCATTATCGTCGGTGAGCGGCATGCAGCCAGGATGACTCAAAAATCGCCTTACGACCTAAAAGGAGAACATGCGAGGGATTAGTTTCGCTGTTTGTGTATCCAGCGTAGTTGTAATGTGACGCCCACGACGAACAGCACCAGTAGTATCAGGTAGGTCGTTCGCATGACGGGATCCTGGATGGACGTCAACACTGGGTTACCTACCGGCAAGCGCAGCAGGCCATCCGTTACCGCGGGGATGCTGTGAAACAACAAGGTTGCGGTATAACTAAGTGCTCGCAGGTACCTGCCCCAGCTTCCAGAAAGGTCCGTCGATCCGGCCAGCGTGCCTACGGCAAGCGCACCCAGGGTAAAAATAGCGAGCGCATGTCCGGGCCCGAATCCACCGTGCTGATAGATAGCGAGTGCAGTCGCTGCAGTGATGAAGGTCGTAGCCAGATAGATCAGGCCCGACCGGTTCTCAAACACAATCTCTTTGTATTGATAAAGCGTATAGGCGCCACTCAACAGGGCGATAATCCCCATCACGGTGTGAAACCATCCCAGTGTGGTCATTACCGGCATGTAAGCTATCCCCGATGATCGTTAAAGCCAATCGTAGCACGCCGATAAACACTGGCGATGTCGGGGACTTTTTCCTAGATTGATTCCCTGGCGCAATGGGGAGATCGAACATGCACAGATTCTTGTCGAGATGGACACTATTGCTGGAGCAGCCGGCACGCGCGAAGATCAACCGATCCAATTAAGCTGTTTAATGTTTCTTTGCCAGAACGCACCGCACACCTGTTCGAAAATTGCCGAGCGCATTGCATTACACTGCCTAAACGCGGCGTCGCCCCCAACAGGCAGCCGTCTTAGAGTTTCGCCAACACTGGAAGGAGCCCTGCATGGCTGTCAAGCCCATTAAAGCCGTCGCCGACATCCCGTCAGAGGAGCTGGACGATTGGGGGCCCGTCGAGTTGCCAATCTCGGAAGAGATCTCCCTGCTGCGTGGCATCATCATTAACGAACACGAAGACGGCTCCGAGGCCGGTGTCTGGGAGTGCACACCCGGCATATGGACACGGCAGGTGATGGACGCCGAAATCAGTTCATTCGTCAAAGGACACGCGCACTTTCATCCGGATGACGGCGAGACAATCGATATCAAGGCAGGCGATACCGTCTACTTTGACGACAACAGCAAGGGCACGTGGGAAGTACTTGAAACTGTACGCAAGGCCTATCTCACCTTTAAACGAAATTAAGCACCCCGAGGACACCCCAAGATGAGCAAAGACGGCAATAAACTGGTGAGTCATCGCACCGAGTTCGACGACTGGCGATCACTGACTATCGGTATATACATGGCGCTGGTCGGCTATGCCGTCATGGTCGGCCTACCTGTCATCAGTACATCGTGGGTCGACAACTTGAGCTTATCAGCAGTCGAGGTAGGACGAATCGCCGGTGCCGACCTTGGCGGGCTCGCAATTGGCGCCATTCTTTCTGCTTTGTTCGTTGCCAAACTCGATCGCCGCTATATGGCGGCCGGTGCGGCCCTGTTTACTATAGCCGCGAACCTGTTGTGCATCTTCTACCAGAGCTACGAAGCCATGCTGGCCCTTCGGCTCGCTGCGGGCATTGGCGCCGGCGTCTACACCGGTATCGCAATAGCCACAATCGGCGGGCATTCCCGACCCGCTTTCGCGTTTGGCATGGAACTTTTCGCCTTCGCTGGATCCCAAGGGGCCGAGTTGGCATTGCTACCCCATCTTACGATCACAGGCGTCTATATTGCGTTGATTCTTTCCTATGTCGTCGGGTTGCTATTCATCTCTTGGCTGCCAAGGCGACCGGCTGACAAGACACTCGATGTCGAGGAGCCCGACGGCGAGCATCACGTCGAGCAAAAACACGTACCAGCCTATGTGCCCTGGATGGTGCTAGCGGCGATTGTCCTCACCTATATCAACATCGGCGCTTACTGGACTTACATCGAGCTATCGACCGTCGACACTGCTGCGTCTCCTGAATGGGTTTCGAGCATGTTATGGGTGTCGTCCGTGTTCTCGGTGTTCGGCTGCTTGGTTGCAGTATTGCTCAGTAATCGCTTCGGACTGGCGCGGCCGCTTTTGGTGACGCTCGTGTTCCAGGCCAGTATCGTGATTATGCTGGTCTTCGGTATCACGAATGCCACCGTCGCATTCAGCATGTTCTTCTTTAACTTCTGCTGGATCTTCGTCGATATTTACCAGGCGGCGAATATCGCCAATGTGGATCGCTCTGGACGGTTTCCAGCTCTCATTCCGGCGGCGCAGGGGTTGGGCAATTTTCTCGGGCCGAACATCGCAGCAACGGTGTTGGCATACGGCTTCGGCTACGATGGCGTATTCATTGTGGGTGCCGCCGCGTCGATCGCAGCGATGCTCGTATATCTCTACATGTATCTCATGCTGAGAAAAGCTATTCCTGAACTCGCCGACGCGTCCTGATGCTACGGCCTGCGGCTCAGCCACTTTGAAGAAGGTATGAAAGAATCTCCGGACAGCAACGAGCTCGCCTCTGTCTACATGCCCGCGGCGCTAGAGGGACTGGCTCACTTCCCTGTCGACGCAGGTGAAATCAAGCTCGTCACCCAATCCGAGAATGTGACATTCCGTGTTACCGACGGTGACTACCGTTACGTATTCCGCTTACACCGACCCGGCTACAACTCCGTGGACGAACTGAATTCGGAGCGCGCCTGGACTGCTGCGCTCAACGAAGCAGGCATACCGGCACCCGACTCGATCCTGTCACGATACGGCAATCACTTCGTGCAGGTGACAATCCCGACCACCGGGGAACAATGCTATGCGGGCATGACTCGCTGGCTGGACGGTATCCCGCTCGGTGAACATCTCAATACGCCCTCGGACAGCAGCCAGCGAACGACGCTATTCGGCAGGCTCGGTGAACTGGCCGCCGCGATGCACAACCAGGCGGCGAACTGGCCGCTTCCGGCCGGTTTTACCCGCCCCCGACTTGATGCCGAAGGCTTGCTCGGAGAAGCGCCGCGTTGGGGTCGATTCTGGGAACATGCCGCGCTTTCCGCAGCGGAACAGAAGCTGCTGCGCAAGTCCCGAAACGAACTTTGCAATGTGCTGGCCGACTACGGCGAAACACCTAATCGTTTCAGCCTGATCCATGCCGACATGAACGCGGACAACACGATTTACAACGATGGCACACTGGCGATCATCGACTTCGACGACTCGGCGTTCGGCTGGCACCTCTACGACCTGGCCGCGATACTGATCGACGAAACGCAGGCGCCGGACTTCCAAGCTATTCGCAGCGCGCTGATCTCAGGCTATCGAAGTGGCCGACCCATCGCCGATACTGACGTCGAATGGCTGGACAGGTTTCTCCTGATCCGCGGCCTGGTCACGATCGGCTGGTTTCATCAGCGACCGGAGCATAGCGGCTCGGAGCTTTTCCACCGATTGAAACACTGGGTGCTGGAGACCTGTGATGCAGGCAGCGAGTCCCGGTGACTGCAATCCGCCACTCCTGTCGGTACGGAGTCCTATAGGCGCGGTAGCCAGCGTGGCAGGAAGACGCTGAGAATTCCTAAAGCGTGAATGATTGTCTGAACGTGCGCTAACATCCGTTATTCAGGCAGAAGAACAAGAAACCGGGGCTCTCTTTGAGCGATTATGATGCCATCGTTATTGGGGCAGGCCATAACGGCCTGACCAACGCCGCTTTCCTCGCAAAAGCAGGTCTGCGGGTGCTCGTTGTCGAGAAGAATGACTATGTCGGTGGTGCGACGGTCAGTCGTGAACTTTATGACGGTTGGAAGTATTCGAATTGTTCCTATGTCTGCAGCTTGTTTCGTCCCGAGATCTATAACGCCCTGAATCTGGGCCGACACGGACTGCAGGTTATACCGTTGGTTTCGAGCATGACCTTCAAGCAGGACGGCGATTTCTTCGGCAGCTATCAGAACCCGCACATTCGTCGCCGCGAACTGATGCGCCACAGCCCGCGAGATGCAGACGCCGCTGTCAGATTCGACGCAGACGTGATGCGCTGGTGCCGCCTGATCCGCGGCTTTCTGCTCAGAACACCCCCCGACCCCGGTTCGCTTCGACCAAGGGACGCGTTCGAATTTGCCTACCTGTTGAAGAAGTTTTACGAGCTGAGTGAATCGCAGCTCTACGAGTTCATTCGCTTCTTCACGATGTCCATTGCCGAGTACCTGGAGAACTACTTTGAGAACGAGGCCATACTCGCGCACTACTCCGGCGGCAGCATCATTGGTACAGGACTCGGTGTGTACTCACCCGGAACCGCCTACGTGCTGCTGCACCATGCCATGGGCGATGTGGATGGTAACGTTGGCTCGTGGGGCTTCGCGCGCGGTGGCATGGGAGCGGTTTCCGGCGCACTCGCTGGCGCACTGAAGTCCTGTGGCGGCGAGATCCGTACCGCTGCTGAGGTCGTCAACATCATGGTGTCGGGCAATCGCGCAACGGGCGTGGAGCTCGCAACCGGCGAGAAACTTGCGGCGAAGATCGTCGTTTCAAACCTCGATGCCAGGCGAACGTTCACGCAGGTTATGAATGAAAATGACCTGCCACCCAGGCTTGTCAGGGCAGCAAAGAACTTCAAGATTCGTGGTTCCTCGGGGAAGCTGAATATCGCGCTCGATGGCATGCCGACGTTTCCCTCTTTACCCAAGGGCTCACCGTTGACGCTCGGGCACATGCATTTCACCGACACGCTTCGCCGCCTGGAGAAAGCCTACGACGACTGGAAAGACGATCGTTGGTCGGCGGATCCCTACTGCGACACGCTGATTCCCTCGCAGTACGACCCGAGCCTTGCACCGCCGGGCAAACACATGATGACGGTGTTCGTGCAGTACTGCCCGGTCGAACCGGACGGCAGGTGGACCGATG
The DNA here is from genome assembly GCA_029243005.1 of Woeseiaceae bacterium. Taxonomy (GTDB): domain Bacteria; phylum Pseudomonadota; class Gammaproteobacteria; order Steroidobacterales; family Woeseiaceae; genus SZUA-117. The sequence continues at coordinate 331 of JAQWSV010000310.1, read as the reverse complement.
AAAAACGCGAGCAGTTTGGCCAAACGGTTATCGACCAGATTGCTGACTACAGTCCCGACTTCAAGGACCTGTTGCTGCACACAGAGATTCGCACGCCACGGGAACTCGAAGATGAGGTTGGACTGACGGAGGGCAATATCTTCCAGGGCGAACTGACTTTCGACCAGCTGCTGTTCAACCGGCCATTCCCGGGCTACGCCCAGTACCGCGGCCCGGTCAAAGGCATGTACATGTGTGGCTCGTCGACGCACCCGGGTGGTGGTGTTATGGGTGCCCCCGGCGCAAACGCAGCGCGCGAGATCCTTCGCGACCTGAAGCGTCCCGATACGAC
>JAQWSV010000305.1 GCA_029243005.1 Woeseiaceae bacterium | reverse complement strand
TCGACCATACGATCAGCGCGCCGGGGCTTTGGCTGACAGGATGGTTATTTGGTCGCACTGAGCCGATGAAAGTGTTTGGACCCGAGGGCACGAACGCCATGATGACAAACTTTCGCGAAGCCTATAAGTGGGATATCGACTACCGTATAACCTTAGGCGTGCATCAGGAAGGTTCGGAAATCATTGCTAGGGACATCGAGCCGGGCGTTTTCTTTAATCAGAACGGATTAAAGATCACTGCCTTTGAAGTGGAACACATGCCCATCAACATCGAAACGGGTGAATCCCTAGGACTAAACGGTGCAACACTCGGCTATCGAATCGACTACCGTGGACGCTCTGTACTCTTTTCCGGTGACACGCGCTCCACGCCGGAAAGCGCCATCATCGGCATGGGTAAAGGCGTGGACGTTTTGATCCACGAGACACAGGTGCCCGCGCCCGGTAACTCACCGGAAGCAGTCCTGGCAAACGTCAGCCTAGTCGTGCACTCCACGCCCGCCCAGGTGGCACACGTATTCAATGAAACCCGGCCGAGACTCGGCGTTTATTCGCACATCATTCCACCCGAGATCGGCGCCAATCAACTCCTGCCAATGACCAACTACGATGGCGACATGATAGTCGCCGATGATCTGATGACGCTAACTATCGGTGACAAGATAACGGTCGGCCGGGCGAAAGGACGTGGTACCGATATTTTCACAGAAGCGAATGTGGTTGACGAATAGGCACTAAAGACCGCGTGCTAAGCTCTTGATGACAAACAGAAATCAAAACCCTAGGGAAAGATCATGATTACCAGACGCCAGTTCAATTTTGGTGCGGCCGGCTCGATTGCGGCCGGTGCGTCGCCACTCAGCGCCCTTGCAGCCAAACCCACGCAAGACGCGCTTGTAATCGATGCTATGGGCGAAGTTCGCGAGGTGTATACCGACGAACTGTGCCGTGAGATGGTTGACTCGGGCCTGAATTCCATCACCGTCACACTCTGCGACCCAAAGTCATATGAAGCCGTTGCATACCAATGGGCTATGGATGGTGTCAACACCTATGACCGCCTGATCGAGACAGAAAGTGAATTTTGGACTAGGGCAACGACCGTGGCAGACATCGACAGGGCGCAGCGCGAAGGCAGGATTGCCATTTTCTACCTGTTCCAGAACTCCACCCAGTTTGGTCGAAACCTAGACAACGTCGATGTATTTTACGACCTCGGCGTACGCTCCAGCCAGATCACCTACAACTTCCAGAACTGGGCCGGTGCCGGTTGCAATGAACTCAACGACTCAGGCCTGACGGTCTTTGGTCATGAACTCGTCGAAAAAATGAATGAGATCGGCATGCTGATCGATCTTTCGCATGCAGGTATGAAGACAATGGCCGACACCATTGCAGCATCGGAAACCCCGGTCATCGTGTCCCACTCATGCTGCAAAGTACTGTATGACCACAATCGAAATACCACGGATGAAAACATCCGCGCGATTGCCAATAAGGGGGGGCTCTTTGGCGTCACACAGATGCGGCCGTTCATGACCCATCAAATCGACAATGCCGTTCACTTCTATTATCAGCACATCGAACACGCCATTAACATCGCTGGAATCGAGCATATTTGTATCGGATCGGATCGGGATCATCGCCGCCTGACATTGACGGACGAATACCTTGCAGAGCTAAAAGCTGAGGAAGGGCCCAACTTCGTGCGTTCCGAATGGCCACTTTATTTCGAGGAACTCAACGGTCCGCGACGCATGGAGACCATCTGGGATGGCCTTTCGAAACGCGGCATGAACGAAGACAGTCTCGAGAAGCTCTTCGGGCTGAATCTGCAGCGGCTTTATGCCCAGGTCATCGGATGATCCTTCACCAGACTACTTTCAGACAAATAACAGCAGGACTCCTGTTCGCTCTGTGGACGAGTCTTGCGCTGGCGACCGATGAGGAAGACGTCGTCGCCGTCGCTGATGAGGCACTGGCCCGAATCACAGCAGAAGACAATGTGGGCCTTGCCGAGCTGATGATTGAAGAGGCGATGGTCTACATCGGCCTAGTTGAGGATGGGAACTACAGCATCCGCACGCGTACATATGTAGACACGCGCGATCGGCCGTTTGAAGTTGAGCTGGTTGAACGCGGCTGGGATCCAACGGTTCTCGTATCTGGCACAATCGCTGTTGTCTGGTATCCCTACGACATCTACGTCGATGGCCAGTGGGCATGTGATGCCGAGCGTGCGGATCGCCAGGTCTGGGCTACGACCCAGGTGTGGGCCGCGGATCCGTGGTACGCGG
>JAQWSV010000296.1 GCA_029243005.1 Woeseiaceae bacterium | reverse complement strand
GATCGCCCTCCTCTTCCCATGACCAGTTGATCTTTTCCGAACACCTCCTTCGCGAAAAACATAGCGTTCCTGAGGCCCAGCGAGCGGTAAAAGCCCTGACCCTCATCACTCTTTGCGATGGCACTATCGAGATCGATACCGACAGCGGCAAGCAGCGTCCGCGAAACTGTGCTGAATTGTCGAACCGCCTCGAGATAGGAGGTACCGCCATTCAACATTAGCGTTCGGCCACGGCAGGTCATTTCATTGCGTTTGGCATGACCACCGAAATCGTCATGATTGTCGAGGACAAGGACGCGCGCTCCACGACCAGCCGACATCAGAAAGAAGTAAGCGGCAGAGAGTCCGCTGAGTCCGCCACCGACAACCACGAGATCGTAGTGTTCGTTCGTATCTGCTGCGTCAGTCCAGCGATTCCCGTCGCGCAGGTTATGCGCAACCTCAAATGACCCGGGATGACTACCACGCATCCCGGTCTGGGCCGGTGGATAGTCAGCCATGCCGCCAAGGTCGCTCCATTGTGCAAAAGTCAGTCCAGGCGCAGCCAACGTGCCACCAACGACACCCCCAATTCCATTGAAGAAATCGCGACGCGTGATATCCCGCTGCATACCGAGATCTCGATCATTCCAGTCAGACATATCGCCCCTTTACCCCGGCAACCTTGAGCGAATGAATGACTACTTCTTGTCTCCCATGTAAGTCACCCAGATCTTGCGAACACCGCCTTCCAAAACTGACAGCGTTCCGCTCCAGCCCGCGGGCAGAACGAGCCCCTCACCGGGACCAACCGAATCCGTGTTTCCGCTCGAGTCGGTCATCACCATTTCGCCTTCCAGCACGTACATCAGTTCGTCATAGGTGAGGTCGGTATACGTCGTTTTACCAGGCATGCTCTCCCAGACACCGATGCCGAAATTGCCATCGTCGCTGTAGTAAAATTCGTAGCCTCGCGCTATAAGGTCACCGGCGTCGGGGTCATAAGGCTCATATTCTCCGAGGTCGTTACCGTCCAGCCGATTGCGATCCAGCCGAACCAGCGTGCTGCCTGTCGCTGCATGAGACTCTGATATGCCAGCTTCTGTCCAGATACTACCCACCATGATCATGAGGGCGCTCCAGACGAGAAACCCAACTGTCAGAATGACAGTTCGTTCCTGCACGCCGGGTCTTTCTTGTCGTTGATTCATTGCTCTCTCCTTGCTCTAACTATAAATCATATTACACCCTGCCCCAGTCCTTGTATTATTGGCGCAAAATCAATGAAGGACCATCGACCCGGTGAAGAATTACGATGCAATCGTGATCGGGGCTGGCCATAACGGCCTGACCAATGCAGCTTACCTGGCCAAGTCGGGCCTCAATGTTCTGTGTTTGGAGAAAAACGACTATATCGGCGGCGCGACGGTCAGCCGCAACCTGCACAAGGACTGGATCTATTCTAATTGCTCCTATGTCTGCAGCTTGCTGCGGCCCGAAATTCATCAGGACCTCGAGCTCTCGCGGCACGGGTTGCAGGTCACGCCATATGACGGCGATACGATCCTGATGCAAAACGGCGATTATTTTGGACACTACACCGATGAGGAAGTGTTGTGGCGGGAAATGGCACGCTTTTCATCGGCGGACGCCGACGCTTATGAGCGCTACTCCGCCGATACCATGCGCCAATGCCGATTTATCCGCGAGTTCCTGCTGCGCACCCCACCCGATCCAACCTCGTTCAAGCCCCGTGACTTAAAAGAGCTCGCATTTCTCGGCGCACGGTTCTTCGAGATGGGCGAGCAAGATATGTACGACACTATCCGCTTCTGGACAATGAGCATCGCCGAGTTTCTAGACGAGTACTTCGAAACAGACGTCATCAAGGCAGCATTGTCCGGTGGTGGCATACAGGGGACGGCACTCGGCATCTACTCGCCCGGCACCTCCTATGTACTACTGCATCATGCAATGGGTGATGTTGACGGCAATATGGGTGCCTGGGGATACGCGCGCGGCGGCATGGGTGCTGTCGCCAACGCGCTGTGCAAGTCTTACCAATCATACGGCGGGGAAATCCGTGCTGATGCCGGCGTCGAGCAGATCCTGGTCAAGAATGGAAAGGTGACCGGCGTGGCACTGTCTTCCGGCGAGGAGATCAATGCCAACATTGTTGTCTCTGGCATGGATTTGAAGAACACATTCTTGCGCTGCATGGACAAGAAGGACCTCGACGAGGACTTCTATAATCGCGTCGAGAACTTCAAGAGTCGCGGCTCGTCCGGCAAACTGAATATTGCACTCAACGGTCTGCCCACTTTTCCGCAATTACCGAAGAACAGCCCACTGCTGGCCGGCGACCTGCATTTTATTGATTCGATGGAGCGCCTCGAACGGGCCTACGACGACTGGAAGGATGGCACATGGTCTAAAGATCCTTACGTCGACCTAGTGTTCCCAACCCTGAGCGATCCGACTATGGCACCACCCGGTAAGCATTTCGCAAGTTGCTTTATCCAGTACTGCCCGGCACAGATCGAAGGGCGTGACTGGACAGAGGAAGAAAAGGACCAATTTGGTCAGACGATTATCGACCAGATCGCCGAATACAGCCCAGACTTCAAGAGCCTGATCGAGCATGTCGAGGTACGAACGCCAGCTGTGATTGAGGGCGAAATCGGGATCACGGAAGGCAATATCTTCCATGGCGAGCTGACAATGGACCAACTCATGTTTAACCGACCACTGCCTGGCTACGCGCAGTATCGAGGCCCGGTCGGCGGCCTATATATGTGCGGATCGAGCGCTCATCCTGGCGGTGGTGTTATGTCTGCGCCTGGCTGCAATGCAGCTCGTGAAATCTTGATTGACCTTAAACGGCCGGATATCACACCAGAGAACTTTGGGGACGACTAGCCTGCACGCAGGAACGTCTGGACGCTACTTTCGGGACTTCAACACCCCGGAGGCGTTAATAGCCTCCGCAGCGCGCTCCGGTTTCTGCGCAGGCGCCATAACATGCACGCCACTGACACCGGGCATTTGTTCATAGGCCTGGATCAATTCAACACAGATCATCAGCCCTTCCGCTGACTCATCATTGGCACCTTCGATTCGCTTGATGGTTTCGTCCGGGATCGTCACACCGTACAGGTTGTCATTCATCCAGCGGGCCGATTTCGCGGATGCGATCGGTCCGACACCGATGATCATTCCTGCTTGATCTAGTATCCCGTGGTCCTCAAGCACCGTTAGGTAACACTCGACGATCGCGGGGTCATAGCAAAACTGTGTTTGCACGAACCGTGCACCTGCTGACACCTTGTCGAGCAGCGCATCCGGACGCCAGTCTGGGGGCGGATTGAAAGGCGCATCAGCAGCACCAGGAAACAGGCTGGCCGGGCTGCGAAGCACCCTGCCCGATGCCGTTTGACCATCGCTGGTCAGGCTGCGTGCCAGTTCAAGAATATTGCGGCTCGACATATCGAAGACCGGCTTGGCGTCGGGCTCATCGCCCACCTTCGGATCATCACCGGTCAACGCCAGAAAATTATGGATACCCAACGCTGCAGCGCCAATAAGATCGGCGGCAATCGCAATCCGATTGCGATCCCTGCAGGTCATTTGCAACACTGGCTCTATGCCATCCTGGAGGAGCAACGCGGATGCTGCGAGGGACGACATCGCCACGCGGGCACCCGCTCCATCGGTTACGTTTATCGCATCAGCCAATCCCTTGAGCGGCCGTACCTGGTCGAGGATATCGTCAGAACTGGCCGTAAGCCGGGGCGTAATTTCTGCGGTCAGGACGAATACTTCGTCCCTTAGCAAGGATTCCAATCTTCCTTTTTCGGATGTCGTACTAGCCAAGTTTCACTCCAGTGTCGCTGACCAGGGCGTCCACAAGGGCTGAACGCCACGTCTTTGTGGTGAATGATACAGGTATGGCTCCCGGTGGGATGATTGTGCGCAGACCCACGCCGCTCGTTTTATTGCACCTTATACCGCCTGCCCGTATGCGCGTCCACGAATCTGCAAGATCCAGCGATTACGAATCGCCATCTCAAGTATGCGTTGCAGCTGTGGATGACAGGCGCCGCGTCATATCCATCGATGGATAAGGCCGACCAGCATCGCATTACTATCTTGCGATCTATTGCAGGTGACTTCCGGAAACTGGGAAAACAGTTACACTAGGTTTGCTCAACCACTTTATCGAGCCACCGCCACCCTGATCGATGCTGCTCGTGGTAACGCCAAAACCAGGACCTGGATATGAGAGACGTAGTAATCGTTGACAACGTAAGAACCGGACTTGCGAAGTCATTCCGCGGCAGCTTTAACATGACCCGTTCGGATGACATGACCGCACATGTCATTGATGCCCTCCTCGAACGCAATCCAGAGGTCGGCCCAGGCGAAGTGGAGGATCTCGTATTGGGCATGGCTATGCATGAAGGTGAACAGACCGGGAATCTCGGTCGACTGGCCGTCATCCTATCTAAACTTCCCGTAACGACCGCGGCAACCAGCATTAATCGGTTTTGCTCGTCGGGTGCGCAAGCCATCTCATTTGCTGTCACGCAGATTGCCTCTGGGCAATGCGAGGTCGCCATGGCGGGTGGTGTCGAGTCGATTTCCATGAATGGGCGGCAAAAAGCGGGCGAGCACGAAAAGAACCCCATTCTCCTGGCGCAAAAACCTGACATTTTCATGGCGATGGGCAATACGGCAGAAGTCGTGGCTCGTCGTTACAGCATCTCGCGCGAGGTGCAGGACGAATATGCGGTCCAGAGTCAGAAACGCTACGCTGCTGCCGTTGAAGCTGGCTCGATCGCCGATGAAATCGTACCGATGAAAGCCACCATGAAAACAGTCGACAAGGAAACCGGCGAAGAAGGGACTGCCAATGTTGTCGTCGAACGAGACGAGTGCAATCGGCCCGGTACAACGATGGAAGGGCTCGCCGAATTGAAACCGGCATTTGAAGAGGACGGTAGCGTAACTGCCGGCAATGCCTCTCAACTGAGCGACGGCGCTTCAATGACACTCCTGATGAGTGCAGAACGCGCTGGTCAGCTTGGTCTGGAACCGCTCGGCATTTTCCGCGGATTTGCGGTCGCGGGCTGCGAACCCGATGAAATGGGTATCGGCCCCGTCTTCTCCGTACCGAGGCTACTCAAGAATGCCGGACTGTCGATGAACGACATCGACCTGTGGGAGCTCAACGAGGCATTTGCCTCTCAATGCGTCTATTGCCGCGACAAGCTCGAGATCGACAACGAAATCTACAACGTCAATGGCGGCAGCATTTCGATCGGCCACCCGTTCGGTATGACAGGTTCCCGTATGGCGGGCACTTTGCTGAGAGAACTCAAACGTCGTGACAAGAAGTTCGGCGTCGTCACGATGTGCATCGGCGGCGGTCAGGGTGCTTCGGCATTGTTCGAAGCCGCCTGAGCCAGCATAAACACGTCAAAGAACGCGGTAAGGCCTTCGAAATCTGTTAGTGGCAGGATATTCGCCACATGCTGGTCCGGCCTGACCACCAGTATGCAGCCGGCCTCACGGTCGATGCCCCGCTTTCCGAAGATGTCGTCACCCTTGTCTAAGTCCGGACAAAATACCTTGTTATAGTCGCGCAGGCCGTAAACTCCCTTCGCAGGCGTCAGGAATGGATGCAGTTCCTGCATATTGATATCCCGGTAGCCCTGCTGCGCCACAACCAGGAGTTCGATGACGGAGTCAACGTCCTTGGCCCCGGGCGTGTACTGTCGAATCGGCGATGCGTCAGTGCTCTCCAAGTAATCCGAGAGATTCCAAATCGCAGAACCCTTTCGCGCAGGGTCGTCGGGATCAGAAAATGCCACGATCCTCCATCGCCCGTCGGCCTCGAGCACATGACCCAAGTGCATCGGTTTGGCATCCGCAAGCCGGACAACCGGGCTAGAGTGAAATCGCTTGCCAGCTTCATACCCTGTGGCGAGAATCTGGTGAACGGGTTTGGAAACGATCATTGAAGGCTTGTATTCGGTCAGCGTGCCAGACACATAGGCATCCGCCTTTACCATGTATGCTTGCAGTTTCGTTGTCGCCCGATGATCCTTGGCAGCTTCTCCGTCATTTCCCTCCTGAACCGAGAACATCGTCGCGAGCTCGCGATCAAACGCCAGAAGCTCTTCAGCAATAGCCCGTCTCTCACCTGCATAGGTGTGTAATATCCTTGCCGAACTCTGTCCGCGAATAACGGATCCCAGCTTCCAGCCAAGATTGAAGGCATCATGCATCGAAACATTCATGCCCTGGCCGGCTTTGGGACTATGCGTGTGGCAGGCATCACCAACGATGAATACATTCGGATTCCCGGACTCCATCTCATCCGGGCGAATATTCGCGAAGGAATCACAAAGTCGCTGACCGATTTCATAAACCGACCACCAGACCACTTCCTTCACGTCGATCGTATACGGATGAAAAATGCGGCCAGCCGCAGCAATCAGATCTTCGACGGTAATGTTGCGACTGGTAGCACGTTCGCTCTCCTTGAGCTTGTCCATCTCGACATAGAGTCGAACAAGGTGACCTCCCTCCCGCGGAATGATTAGGACATTGCCCTCATTGGCTGACTGGATAATGCTTTTGTTACGGATGTCGGGAAAGTCCGTCACCAGCAAAAGATCCATG
>JAQWSV010000195.1 GCA_029243005.1 Woeseiaceae bacterium | reverse complement strand
GGTGGCGGCAGGTATAGAAGATCGAAGTTCTCTACCTGCTTTAAGGCAAACATGCCAGTGCCGCGCCCCGCCGATCCGATGAGATCGTAATCTGATAATGGCTGCCCATCGCTTCCGGCTTGTGCCGGCTCGACATATTCTGCATCCGTTTGCAGTGGCCGCTCTGCGGGTAGTGGATCCTGCACACGCACTAACGATGAGCTAACCAATACGTCATCAACAGATCGTTCGCCACCACTCTTGCAGGTCAGTCTTCGATAGATTTCCTGGTCCAGCACAAGCCCGGTATCCGGTGTAACTCGCTGGAGCGTCAGGTTAAAACTCGTGTCATCCCGATCGTTGATACCGTCGTAGTCAATCGCGGCGCGGATATGTTCGACGGATCCAGGCTCGACGGCACGCAACACCAACACACCATGCGATGACGGCAGACAGATCATGGCACCACGTGCATTGTTCGCGACACGCACGACATAGACCTGCCGTCCGCCATGCATGAAGAACTGTTCGACCGCTGTGCCCAAGCTACTACCGGGCCAATAGCCACCAAATCGCCGATGGAATGCAGCGAAGTTTGTTATCAGTACGGGAGTGTCGAGGGGGCCGCGAAGCGCACGTCCTACAAATGCAGCCGTGGTTTCCCCTGACGCATCGATGGGCATATCTATCGACGTAATTTCGGTGACCGTGATACCCCGGCCATGTCCATCTGACAAACCTGTCTCCACGATTATGAGTCAGATAACGGTGAGCGCATTCTAATGACTGGCGACTTAAGTTGCTATCGTTGCCAAGGCATTTGACAAACAGTAGCTATGAACGAACGGGATTACCTCAAGGATCGATTCCCGCAATTGAGCGAACAATTGCCACGATACCCGGTCGCAAGGGTCCCTTAAAGAGGGTCAGCGAATGCCGTCAGCGCTGGCAGTCAGGGTTGCGTCCCTGAGCCTGCGCTTCATTGTAGAGCGCCAGCATCTCCGGCAGATGTTGCACCATCGACTCAATTCGCGTTTCACCGGACGGATGCGTCGACATGAATTCCGGGACCTTGGTGGTCTCGGAACTGTTATTCATATTTTGCCACAGCTCTACACTTTCTCGCGGATCAAAACCGGCTCGCGCCATGTACTCGAGGCCGATGACATCCGCCTCGGACTCCTGCATTCGGCTGAACGGGTTCATGATGCCGAGTGTATTCAGCGCGGATGCCGCACCGTAGGCACCCTGTGTCCGGTTGTACCAGCCGCCGCCCAGAATCAACGCAAGTACTTCAACGCCATAGCTGGTGATCTCGCCACGGGATGCGCGTTCGTTGGCGTGATGCGCTGTCACGTGTGCCACCTCGTGGCCCAATACGGCAGCGAGCTGATGTTGATTCTGTGCAACCGTCAGGATGCCGGACTTGACCACGATCTTGCCGCCGGGCATGACGAAAGCATTGACGTCAGGCTGATTGACGATGGCCAGCTCCCAGTACATGGCAGCGTCTTCGCCTTCGAGCGTCTCGACGATGGCATTGGCAACACAAGAAACATAGTCAATCGTTGCGCGGTCCTGAACCAGCGGGGAGTTGGCGCGAATGATGGCCATCTGTCGCGCGCCTTCCTGCGCCAGCGCCGCATCCGACTTCAGGGTCAGCTGCCGGCGACCGGTTGGAGTGGATGAACATGCCACGACTATGAATGCGACAAGCATCAATGAAATCAGGCGTTTAGATAGTGAACTCATCCCTCATACTCCGTGCCGACTCTGGCTTCATTCTAGCAGGCTCAACATTTTAAGACCTAGCCGTCGGTCATCAATTTCCGCCCTTTCAGCGCGGAAGGCGAGACTCGAATCGGCGCCGCCAGCCCAATGCATCTGCACGATCAAGCAAGGCGTCTGCATTTGCCATCAGCCGCTTCTGCAACGGCAGCTTGATCTTATAAGTAACGCGATATAGGTCATGGTCGCCCGCCAGCTCGGCCAGTAATTCGTCGCTGGTCTTCAGCATATCCGCCAGCCCAAGCTCGAGTGCACGCATGCCATACCAGTGCTCGCCAGTCGCGACTTTCTCAAGATCGAGGTCAGGTCGGTACTTCGCGACAGCCCCCTTGAACAACAGGTGTACATCTTCCAGTTCTTCCTTGAGCTTCGCGCGATCCTCATCCGTGTTCTCGCCAAACATTGTGACGGTCCGCTTGTACTTGCCTGCCGTGATCATCTCGAAATCGACGCCATGCTCGTCCAGCATACGATTGAAGTTCGGGATCTGTGCAAGCACGCCTATCGACCCCAGAATCGCAAAAGGTGCAGCCACGACCTCGTTGGCAACGCAGGCCATCAGGTAGCCGCCGCTGGCGGCAACTTTATCTACGGTAACGGTCAACGGAATTTCCCTGTCGCGGATTCTGGCCAATTGTGACGCCGCCAGGCCGTGTTCGTGAACCACGCCGCCATGGTTTTCCAGGCGAATGATGACGCGATCATCTTTGGTTGCAACGTCGAGAACCGCGCTGACTTCTTCCCTGAGCGAAGGCACGGCGCTGGCTTTAAGATCACCTTTGAAGTCGATGACGAATGCCCGTGGCCTCGATTGCGCAGACTTTGCCTCAGCCTTTTCGCGTTCCTTTTCTTCCTTGGTAACTTTCTTCCAGTCGCCTTTGCTCAGCACGGCCTGCTTAAGCGAATTCGCCATCGACCGATACCTCATGTTGAGGTTCTCAACTTCCAGACCCTCCTGGTACGCAGCCTTCTTGCTGGCAGCGGCGGCAGACCCGATGATGGCGATTACGGCAACAACGATAGTCGCCGTCTTCAAGAGAAACAGGCCGTACTCGGCAAAAAACTCGGTCATCTTCTACTTCTTCAGTAAGAAATCAGGAACAGCGCTAGACAGCGATGCCAACATTGTTCTTTTCAAGCACCTGGTCCGCCCGATAGCTCGAACGAACCAGCGGCCCAGCGACGACTTCAAGAAATCCTTTTTCCAATCCCTCGGCCCGGTAAGCATCGAACTCATCTGGTGTGACGTAGCGTTCGACAGCCAGGTGATTCGGTGTCGGCCGCAGATATTGTCCGAGTGTCAGGATATCGACACCAGCCTCGCGCAAATCGTCCATCGTCTCCACGATCTCCGGGTCTGTTTCACCCAGCCCCAGCATCAGGCTGGTTTTTGTCAGGACGTCCGGCCGATGTTTCTTCGCGTGCGCAAGCACATCCAGGGTTTGCTGGTAGCTCGCGCGCGGGTCGCGGACGGGATGCGTTAGACGTTTCACGGTTTCGACGTTCTGCGCAAACACCTCGAGCCCGGAGTCGACCACCTTTTCGACATCCGTCATGACACCATTGAAGTCCGGCGTCAGCGCCTCAACCGCCGTTTCCGGGTTCATCTTCTTGATCGCTTTGACACAACCAGCATAGTGGCCTGCACCGCCATCATCCAGGTCATCACGATCAACCGACGTAATCACAACGTAACGCAGCCCCATCAGGTTGACCGCTCGAGCCGCGTTCCCGGGCTCTTCAGGGTCCAGCCAGCCCTGCGGATTCCCCGTATCCACCGCGCAGAATCGGCAGGCGCGGGTGCAAACCGAGCCCATCACCATGATCGTCGCCGTGCCATTGTTCCAGCACTCGCCGATGTTCGGGCACATGGACTCCTCACAGACCGTACTCAGGCGGTGTTCCTTGACCGTCTCCTTGACGGCAGAGAATCCGCTGCCTGACGGCATCTTCGCGCGCAGCCACTTCGGCTTGTCGCCATAACGGATTCCCGGCGTATCGCGGCGCGCTTTGACGCCATTCTTAATTGCCGAGAATCCCGCGTCAGTGCGGTACTTACGGCCGCTCTCGATGACCTGGATTCCGCAGAATTCGGCCGTTTTGGTGTCCTTGTTAGACATGCGCCATGCGTAGAATCAAAGAGCGGCATTCTCTCATATTTCGCCGTTGGCAGGAGTCCAATCCGCATCGGTATTGAAAATACCCGCTCCAGGAAGTTACGGATTGATCTTTTGATCCTTAGTGATTTGTAATAAGAATGGCAATAACTGGTAAAACGAGGGCAAAAAAATCCCCGGACTAGCCAGGGAGAATCAGGGGAAAATATTCAGAAACCAATAAGCAAGCTCAGTGCAACCGTGACCAGCTAACAAGTTGTACAGCACTCTGTTGCAGGTCAAAATTCCTGGCCAGTATCGCTTTGATGTCCGTGACATCGGAATCCATTTCCATCGGGCGGGATAACTCCACGACACCCGAAAACTCGTTGCCGCCGTGATAATCCCCGTCGGTGAGCTTGAACTGTGTGTAGTACTTGACAGACATAGGTACCAAGATTACGGATAGGTCCCATTTGTTTCTGTGAGTCACGCCACAATTTGCCGGACAATCGCCCTCGAAGTCCTGAATAGTGATCTAGGTCACAAAGTCGACATGCCTGTGTCTCCTGGAGACCCCCGGCAAATACGTATTTGGGCGCAAAATAGCCCGACATGACATAAGCTTTGGCGGATATATTGAGCTACGGCACACTTTTCGACAGGCGCAATATGTAAGATTCAATCCATGCGTATGGGCGCGACTTGGCTCAAACACGACTTAATAGCTTAATAGCGGTACTACAAGATGGCCTCCACTTCCTCTTTTGTCAGAATTTTCCTGCTCGCCGTCTTGCTGATCGGCGCAGATGGTGCAATAGCGCAGGACGAACTACGTCCAATCTTTTTCCGGGATGCAGACGCAGCGAAAGACGCGGCCGATGCACTCGACGCCAGGCTTCTGGCGCCTCGCAGCTATGGCGACGGCATGGAAGACTATCAGGACGCCGAGGCCGGTCTCGAGGAAGGCGGGAACATCGAATATGTGCGCAGAAAGACCAGCGAAGCGGAGAAGAATTTCTTCGCAGCCGCCAAGGCGGCGGAACTCGCCTACACGGAACTGGCGCAGGTCATGAAGAGTCGCCAGGACGCGGCTAATGCCCGCGCACCTGTACTGGCCAGGGAAGCTTGGGATCGGGCACAGCGCGAATTTGGCAACGCGATACGATACCTGGAGCGCAACGACCCCCAACGCGCTGCGGACAATGAAATCGAGGCGACAATCTATTACCGCGATGCCGAACTAATTGCTATCAAGGCTCAGTATTTGAGCGAGACTCGCCGCCTGCTGGCAGATGCAGATCGTGTGCGAGTGGGTCGCTATGCACCCATCACGCTGGGCAGAGCCAAGCAACTGCTCGCCGACGCCGAGCGCGAACTCAATGAAAATCGTTATGACACGGACATACCGCGCAGTCTCGCACGACAGGCCAACTACGAAGCCAAACACGCGATTTACCTTTCAGAAATCGTTCGCAACGTCAGGAGAAAGGACCTGACCGTCGAAGAACTTGTGCTGCAGTGGGAGGACCCGTTACGAAACATCGCCAGCATGGCCGACATTACGCCGGCGATGGCAGAAGGTCATGACGAGCTGGAGATAGAACTGGTGACCTATATCGAGAACCAGCGTAACGAGATTCAGAGCCTAGAGCAGGAAGTCGATTCGAACATCCTGCGTCTCGCCGATATGGAAGACGAGATTCGGGCACTCGATGAACGCTTGGGCGGTGCCACCGCGGAACGTGCTGCGCTCGTGCAGCGACTGGAAGCGGAGGAGCGTATCAAGGCGCAGTTCGAACAGGTCGAGAAAATGTTCAGCCGCAGCGAAGCCCGCGTATTCCGCGAAGGCAACAATGTCATCCTGCGGCTGGTTGGCTTGACATTCGACAGCAGCAAGGCCGAGATCAAGCAGGAGGACTTCGACCTGCTGGGCAAGGTTGAACAGGCGATCGATGTCTTCCCGCGCAGTGAACTCATCATTGAAGGCCACACAGATTCTTACGGAGGCGACGCCTCCAACCAGCGCCTGTCCCAGGAACGCGCCGAATCCGTACAGCAATACATGATTAATGCGATGAGAATCGCCAGCTATCGTCTGATCGCAACCGGTTTCGGTGAAACCAACCCGGTCGCCAATAATGAAACCGAATCTGGCCGCGCCAGGAATCGACGCATCGATATTGTGATCAAGCCGAACCTGGACCCGGCTTGATCATCCCCCGGCTAAGCTAACGCCCAGCCACCAGTCAACCACGCTTTGTGCGGTTACTTCGTTAACGAGGTAACCGTACTCGGCGTGGACGTTCAGCGCGCCGTGCATGTGGTACCAGTTGAAGCATTCACGATCCTCGATACTACATACTCGGCCCTGCCGGCTCATACCAGAGAAATCGTTTCGCAGGTGCCGGTCGATCGCGGTCAACTCACCGATCGCTGCGATGTTAATCCAGCGATTTATGCCGTCCGGGTACCGGCGCTCCACGCTTTCCTGTCGGCCAAGCAAATTACGCTGTACGATTTTCTGTCCAAGCGGGCTGCCGATCGTTAAAAACTGATCGACCGGCGCCTCCACGCCATCGCGGGTCATCTGCCAAAGCGCGTCCCAGGCGATGACGGATCCCATGCTGTGCGCCAGAAGTAATACACGACGACCTGACGACGCGGCGTCCACGAGTGCCGACTTTAGTTTGTCGCGCGCGGCCTGCGCTATGCCAAGGTTGTTCCTGACATAGCAGAAATAGTCGCGGCGATGTACCTCAATCTCATCAGTGGCGAGACCTGGCACGATGAACGGAAGATAGTTGGCGATCCGGAATAACCTGATGATGAACCGTCGCTTCAGCGATGCAGCATTCTCGATATCCTGCTCACTGGCTTGCTCCCGGGCCAGCAGGGAATCGATGTCAGCGATATCGAGTGCAATATCACGGTGCTCATCGTAGAAGTCGTAGGTCCAGCTGACGACGTGGAAGGCTTCCGGCTCGGCAATCGCATCTGCGATACGCGGATTGATTCGTCGAACCCCCTCAACCAGGCAGCGCAATAATTGCGTACGGTGGTGTGGTAGCTCGGGCTTCGGTTTAAGCCCGGGAATGTAGATGATTCGAGGTCGCCCCGACATTAGATCTATCGCGCCGACTCGAGCTGCTCACGCAGCTCGGCCATCGTGGTAACGACAGCATCCGGCTGGTCCAGTTTATCCGGCCAGACCGCAGCATTGCGATTGATCCACGCCGTTCGCATACCTGCCTGCCGGGCGCCATCGATGTCAGCAATCGGATGATCACCGACGTGAAGTATCTCTTCCGGCCGAACGCCCGCCTCGCCCACAGCGACATCAAATATCTGTCGATCCGGCTTTGCAGCACCCGCGTCGACGGCAGTCACTACACCGTGAAACAAATGTCGAATCCCGATCTTTTCGAGATTCGAATTGCCATTCGTCAATGCAACCACTGTGTAGCGCGAATAGAGAGCTTCGAGCGCCTCTGGCACGTCAGGATACAATTCAACATCGTTTCGAACATCGTCGAATATCTCAAAAGCGGGTTCCACCAGCGATTCGTCGTAGCCCGACGACATCGCGACTTGCTCCAGAACCTTTTTGCGCAGAAATCGAAAGTCGAAGTTCCTGTCCCGGTGTTTATCCATGACGTCACTGCGCAGGCTGATCAGATCATCTGCTGACCAACGATCGTGAATGCGCGGGTAGTGTTCGCCAAGCCACTGCCACAATGTCGCTTCGGCCCGATGAATAACCGAGTCGATATCCCAGAGTGTGTTGTCGAGATCCAGCGTAAGGGCGCGAATTCGGTGCATGACTTGATCCGGTTGAAACTGTAGCTTCATTGTCGTCTTATACGCTGCAGTAGTTCAACCAGACAGCCCCGAGATCCTGCCATGAAATACCTGCACACAATGGTCCGTGTCACCGACATCGACACATCCCTGGACTTTTACTGTAACAAGCTCGGCCTCA
>JAQWSV010000291.1 GCA_029243005.1 Woeseiaceae bacterium | reverse complement strand
CTCTACCGCATCTTCTTCTGTCGCGGCGGCTTCGGCGGCCTCCGTCGCAATCTGGTCTGCTGACGGCAGGTCATTGATCTTGAGCTGGAGCTTGGTGATATCGACAGTCGGTGCGAGTGGGTCATCATTCGATGCCGCCATATAAGCGGCCTCTGCGTCCGCATATCGTTCGAGCATGACGTAGGCATCGCCGAGCGACTCACTGAAACGTGTGGAGAATCCCGACTCGGGCAAGCCCTCCACAAGATCAACCACTTCCTGCGGTTTCTCCTGGTATAGAAGAATCTGCGTCATACGAAATCGGCCAACCAACGCCAGCTCATCCGTTAGAGGCATTTCCGCCAGCGGCCGCAGTACGTCTGCCGCATCCTGATCGCGACCTGTATCCATGTACAAGCGGGTCATTGCCAAGCGTGCCTGTGCGGCATACGGCGAATCACTGTACTCGCTGAACAGAGTTTCCGCAGGAAGCTCCGCATTATCGACAAGGTTGAGCTCCGCCGCTTCCATGATTCCTTCGAACAATGTCGACGCTGCAATCTCCGTATCGGCAACGGACGTCTGCCAGCGATTCCAACCAAAGATGACGACAATGCCGACGACGATACCACCTATGACGTAGCTGCCATTCTCGGTCCACCACGCTCGAATCGCGTCCAGTTGTTCCTTTTCTGATAAGTCTTCCACGTAACTACTGCCTTATTTTCCCTGCCGCGCCAGGTGCCCGGCTAATACATCTGTCAATTCATCGAGGGCGACACTGACTTGATCCTCCGCACTGCGCAACGGTTTCACGCCTGCTTCGTTTCGTTCGACCTCATCCTCGCCGAGAATGACCGCCAGTGCTGCCCCGCTTTTGTCCGCTCTTTTCAGCTGCGACTTGAAACTGCCGCCACCTAGGTTGAGCGCCACCACGATACCTGGCATCCTGTCTCGCAGTTTTTCCGCCGCAGAAAGCCCCGCGCTAAACGCCTTGTCACCGACCGCGACGACATATACATCCGGCGCCGACGTGCCCGGCGCACCGCCGGACCCTTCATACAGCGCGACGAGTCGCTCGACGCCCATCGCCCAGCCAATGGCGGGCGTTTGCCTCCCACCCAGCTTCTCGACGAGGCCGTCATAGCGCCCGCCCGCACAAACCGCACCCTGCGATCCGAGTGCATCCGTGATCCACTCGAAAACCGTCAGGTTGTAGTAGTCGAGGCCGCGAACCAGTCGCGGGTTGACCTTGTAGGGGACGCTGGCCGCATCTAGGTGCGATTTCAGTCCCTCAAAATGTGCTGAGGACGCATCATCGAGGCAGTCGGTCATGATCGGTGCCGCCTCGATCAATGTCTGCATATCTGGATTCTTGCTGTCCAGAATCCGCAGCGGGTTTTTCTTAAGCCGGCGAATACTATCCTCATCGAGCTGACTTTTCACGACAGAAAAGTAGCTCACCAGCTCCTCGCGGTATCGCGATCGGGTTTCCGGCGACCCAAGCGTGTTGATCTCGAGGCGCAGACGCTTCAGGCCGAGCCGCTCCCACATACGGGCGCACATAATCATCAGCTCGGCGTCAACGTCCGGCCCGGGATAGCCCATGGCCTCGACGTCGAACTGGTGGAACTGCCGATAACGTCCTTTTTGCGGCTTTTCGTAGCGGAACATGGGGCCCAGCGTCCAGAGTTTCTGGCGCTGGTTGTGAAAGAGGCCATTGGTAATACCGGCGCGCACCATGCCCGCGGTGGCTTCCGGTCGCATGGTCAGGCTCTTGTCATTGCGATCGCGGAACGTATACATCTCCTTTTCCACGATATCCGTAACCTCCCCGATGGCTCGCGCAAACACCTCTGTGTGCTCGAGGATCGGCAGGCGGATTTGCTCGTATCCGTAAGATTCGATGACGTCGCACACGATCGACTCGACATGACGCCAGGTAGCGGTCGCCTCCGGGAGGATGTCATTCATGCCGCGAATCGATTTGGTTTTCATTGGCTTTGAGTTCCAGGATCGTGCCACACCAGGAGACCGGCTCGCAGATGGCTATTGGGTAGATGCAATCGTCAGCCGCGCCACGCGGCCGCGGATGGTCGACCGAGGGATCGGCCAAGATTCACCATCCACAGTCAGACTGACATTCTGGGTGTCGCCCAGTATGACACCAAGCGGTGCATCTCCGGCCAATGATACGATACGTCCTTCCTGTCCCAGGCCGTAGTAAAGTCGGTGACCCCCGGCATCGGAGACCTCAGCCCAACAATCGCCGGTGAAAGCCAGATCTAACGCGATCTGCGTCGCATCCGGCGTCAGCGTATGGCCAGCCGGTGCATCGGCCATGTCTTGAACGACTGGCATTGGAGCCTCTGATGCCTCGCTGTCAGCAACGGTTTCCACGACTGGTGTCGCTGGCGCGGGTTCGATAGCCTCGGCATCGGGCAGCGCGTCTGCGCGGACTTCATCAGTCTCTTCAGCCACGAAAGGCAAAAGACCGGCTGGCTCCGCGGTCACCACGGTCGCTGGCGAGCGCATGACAAACCACCAATAGACAATCGCAGCCAACAGGATGACCACCACACCCCCGCCAACCCAGGGCATCGGGTTAATGTCACGCGGGATCTTGCGCTTGGGACCGACAATCGGTGGGGCGCCTGCCGCACGATTCATCTGATAGTAGTCGATCATAATGTCGTCAATGTCAACGCCGACGAGCTCAGCGTATTTCCGCAAATGTCCCTTGGCGAATACGGGAGCCCCAAGCGTGTCGAATTCGTTTCTCTCTAGCGCCCTGACCTTGTATTCGTCGAGGCGCAGTTTCTCGGCAACGTCGGGCACGGAGATATCTTTGTCGCGACGCGCCGCGCGCAAGCGTTCCCCGCCGAGCAATTTTTCCAGCTTGTCCTCGTTTTTCGACGCGTCGTCAGTCATGGTGCCGTCAGGATTCAACTCTGCTTTGTTGCAGCATCAGTCGGGCTTCCGCAGACTCCGGAAAATCGCGCAG
>JAQWSV010000283.1 GCA_029243005.1 Woeseiaceae bacterium | reverse complement strand
TCGCGTGCTTTAACATTGTCCGGGTGGTAATAAGACAATACAAATCCTGTCACATCGCCAGCAAAACGAATGCGAGGATCATCTTGCGCCAGCAAGAATTCTAGTTCGACGTTCCTCCGCAGCTCATACACTACTGACTCTGGAGCGCCGTTATTTCTCAACTCGGTGTACAGGTCGTGTTCTGAAACAATTTGAGCCAAATTGTCTCGGGTCATTATTTCATCATAGACTCTCAATATTCGCTGTTCGCGATCGACCTCAATATTGGTGCCAGGAAGAAATCTATCAGAAACCTCGGGTTGTTCAATAACAATGGTTGCTGCAGATCGATAAAGGTTGTTAAGAGAGTAAGCAACGATGACACTTCCCAGTGTGAGGGCTAGGAAGGTAATAACGACCAAGGAGGTCCGTCGTCTGACAAGACCTGTAAAGTCATTGATGCTGTAGCCTTCATTGTTCATATGTTTGGCTTCTATTAGTCTTCTTGTCTAGTTACGACCCGGCTGAAACGTAATTTGCGATCTTGCATTGGGCCGATAGGTGAACCATAACGTGAGGCGATTTGAATCGGCGCTTTCGCCATTAACTGCGCGGTCAATTACGGTGTGGCGATAATTGGCTCTCAGCGAAAATGCGTCGGTCATTTGCCACAGCAACTGGGCATGTAGTTGTACGTAGTTAGTGTCATTAGCGATGCTGCCCAGCGATTTTGTTTCATAAGCTCGCGCACCCAATCCTGCCGAGAATTTGTCGTTCAATGAACGAGTGAAGCGGAGGTTTACCTCATTCCTCTCAACCAACTCACCACGGCCACTGGCTGAAATGCGACGTCGATATTGTGCAAGAAGGCGAGTTGTTTGTTGCCGTCGCACGAGGGATATATCAGTCACAAAATTGGGTTTATCCGAGTCACTGAGTTTCTCTGTTTCTTCCACGCCAACCAATGCACGGAACGTGGTCGTTTCGGTTAACGCGCGATTGAATCCCGCGGAGAGACCGTATCCTGCGATGTCTCCGCCAACCCGGTCAGTCTGATAGTTTCGCGCTGTTAGGCTAAAGATCCCTTGGCTGCGGGCCGATAACCTGCGTTCATAAGACAGGCGGCCGCGCACATCCGTAAAGTCGATAAGATTGCTGGTGGTCGACGGGTCATCATCGATGTAATCCACGGTCAGCATTCCAACGTCTGCACGCCATGTTGAAACGTCGGAATATTGAAATGACCAACTTGGGACTATTCGGAGCCTATCCCGCTTGCCTCTATTGTCAATTTCGCCGGTTTCATCATCCTCAATCTCGTCCGGCTCAATCTCTGCATCCAGCGCTGCATCTGCGAGTTCCGCGGTTCGTACAGATTCTCTCGAATAGTTTCCACGCAGCCCGAAAGTGTTGGACTGTCCGTCCCGGCGCATACGGAAATTCAGGAATTGATCGTTGGAATCACGGTCAGTGTCGCTGTCGTATTCCCGCGTTCGAATGACCGGGTTAATCGAAACAAGACCTGTCTCTGACCGATAAAGCGCTTCGAAGTCCAATTCGCCGATATAGCCGGTGATATTGTCTTCCTGCGCGGTAAGATGCGACAAATTGGCGTTGTCATCGGAGTCTGCCGCGACGCGCAGTGCGGGGTCGAATTCCCAGTTCGCCTGTCCGACGCCGGGAATAAGTAATGCGGCCACCCAGGGTGCCAGCCTGCAAGTTACAGAGGATGGATGTGATGACGGCTGTTCTTTTCTTGTTAGGATCATTCTGGTCACCGGATTGTAGTTTGTGTCAGCGTCGGCTCTATAACTTTAGGGAACAATAATGACGTCGCCACTTTGTAAGATAATGTTTTGTTGGAGGTTTCGACCTTTTTCCACGTCGCCATAGCGAAACTCGATCGCACGCAACTGAACGCCCGTACGTCGCAACACACGTATGTCATTGAGCTCTGCAAACGGCGTGGTGCCGCCGGCAAGGGCCAGCGCCTGTACGATGTCGATCGTCGGGTTCATGATGAACTGGCCAGGCCTCTGTACCTGACCGATCACGTAGATTCGGTTGCCGCGAATTTCCTTGATTGAAACCGTGACTACCGGATCGGGTATGAACTGAGATAACCGGGCGGCGACTGCTTCCTGAATTTCCCCAACGTTTCTGCCCGCCGCCTGCAACACGCCTGCAAGCGGAAACGAAATCATGCCGTCTGGCTGCACGGCTACTTCGCGTTCAAGATACTCCTCGCGCCAGACCGATACTTCCAGGAGGTCACCCGGCTGTACGAGGTAGCTCGAGTTATCGTCGCGCCCGCCCGTGGATGCATCCTGTGCAGCGGCGAAGACCGGGAACAGCAAAAAAATCCCGATGGCGAGCATGCGCTGTGCGATCTTGATCGTGGAATTTATCGATATTGTCATTGGCTCGGTTTCATTCTTATTCTAGTAATCAAGCAACACTTAAATGCTATTGTGATTTCTACGTGTACTTCCTGAAAGTTCTCACTGTGTCATACAGTTATGACCCTGTACAGGCTGGTTGGCGCCGCGTAAAGTTAGCCTCCATTTCAGCCAGGGAGGCCAACAGTAATGCCCTTGGTTAATGAGGACATTATCGATTATCAAGTCTGCGCGGACACAAAAGCGAATGTTGTGACCTGTGTCACAGATTGGCTCCATGAGGATGTGAGAAGTTGCCGCGTCTTCGCGTGCCTCAACCCGCATTCCGTCGTGGTTGCCGCGGAAGATCCCGGTTTCCATAACGCACTGATATCGGCCGACATTTTGACGCCTGACGGGATAGGCATCGTGCATGCGTCCCGATTGCTCGGCGGGAACTTATCCGGCCGCATAACCGGCATGGACGTCTTCGAAGGCGTGATGACGGCCATGGACCGGGCTGGGGGCGGTCGTTGCTTTTTCCTAGGCTCGACTGAGGAAACACTTTCGGCGATTCGTGACCAGGTGGCCATATGTTTTCCAAGCGTACAGGTGTGCGGCACATATTCGCCACCGTTTAAGTCGGAATACACTGAAGCTGAAAATCAGGCGATGGTCGATGCGATAAACGCATCCGGCGCCGACGTCCTCTGGGTGGGTTTGACCGCGCCAAAACAGGAAAAATGGATTGCCGATCATCGCGAAAAGCTCGATGTAAAATTTGCCGGCGCTATCGGTGCCGTTTTCGATTTCTTCGTGGGCAATGTTCGCCGTGTCAGTCCGTTCTGGGGCAGGCTCGGCTTCGAGTGGTTGCCGCGCCTTGTTCAACAACCGGGACGGCTTTGGCGCAGAACTTTTGTGTCGGCACCAAAATTTGTCATTCGTACAATTCGGTATCGTTACCGAAAAAGCATCCTATAATCTGCTTTAAAGATGTACGTTTAACAGTTGAAAAACCAGCTTTATGGAAAGCCAAATTGGTGTTATGTAAAAGAAAATTCAGTGTTTTAAATCAACAAGTTATCTAGGGCCTCTCGAAAAAGAAATGTGACACAGTTCCTGTTTTTATTTTTGTGTTTTATCTTATGGTTCGACCTATAAATAAAGCGACAACTCCAGCACAAAAAAATAAGGATTTCTGTGATAGCGATGCTGACCTGGATTTTGGCTATAGCGCTTACCGCTGTTCTGGTAGACGTGGCCCGCCGACTTGCACCTGCAGTTGGGCTTGTTGATGCGCCGAATCATCGCAAGGCCCACCAGGGCGAGATTCCGCTCGTCGGCGGCGTCGGCATCTTCGCCGGTCTCCTCGTTGTTGCGACCTTCACCGGACTCCTTACGGACCATTGGACATTTGTTGTCTCCGGCATGATGCTGGTAACGGTCGGTGTGTGGGATGATGTTTATGGCATATCGCCGATCTTTCGACTGGTTCTTCAGGCCGTTGCCGTTCTTTTCCTTGCTGTATTTGGCGATGCTTACCTGGCCAACCTGGGTTACCTGGTACCCGGCCTGGGACCGCTTGATCTTGGCTGGATGGGCATTCCGTTCACCGTGTTTGCCGGTGTTGGAATTATCAACGCATTTAATATGTCTGACGGCGTCGATGGTCTTTGCGGTTCGCTGTCCCTCATAGCACTGGTCGGTTTCGGTGTGCTTGCCGCGGTGGCTGGCATGCAGTCAGAAATGGCGCTGATTGCCGTACTCACGGGCGCACTGATTGGATTCCTGTTCTTTAATTTACGCTTACCGGGACGAAAGCAGGCCTCGGTATTCCTTGGTGATGCGGGTAGCTATCTGCTGGGCCTGTCGGTACTTTATGCAGCCATTGTGTTGTCGCAGGGCGAGCAGCGGGCGATATCACCCGTGACTGCCTTGTGGTTCTGCATGTTGCCGCTATTTGATACCTGCGGAATGATCCTGCGCCGGCTGAAGCGCGGCCGTTCCCCGTTTTCACCGGATCGCGAACATATTCATCACGTGTTCCTGCTGGCCAAGTTCTCGGTCGGCGAGACCCTGGCAGGACTCGCGCTAATCGCATGCGTAGGAATGGTGGCCGGGCTTGTTGGTACCGTGGCTGGCGTTCCGGACTCGGTCATGCTGATGACCTTCCTAGCTGGCGCCGGGCTTTACTACTGGATGATCATGCGCGCCTGGAAAGTCATGAAGTTCCTTAGCCGCTCGATCAACCGGCGCCGGGAAGCGGCACAGGACCGGCGCACGGGTAGCGACCGGCGTCAAAATGCCGAGAAGGGTTACGTCAATGGTGTTTCCGTGGAAAGACGTTCCGGCGTGGACCGCCGCTGTCAGGGGAACGATCGCAGAAACGACAGAGGAGCCGAGGACATCCCCTCGGTGTCCGTCATTGCCAAGTCTGCGCAGTCGAACAGGCCCGGCAGTCGCGCGGCGCGCGTTTCCTGACCTACTGGCATTTAGCCAGGGATATTTCCCACTTTCAGGAGTTGATCG
Organism: Woeseiaceae bacterium; assembly: GCA_029243005.1. GTDB lineage: Bacteria > Pseudomonadota > Gammaproteobacteria > Steroidobacterales > Woeseiaceae > SZUA-117. Next base: position 1,163 of record JAQWSV010000283.1, on the reverse strand, counting down.
AAGTATTCGATCGTCGGTTTCAGTCCGTCACGCAGACTGGTGGCGGGCTCCCAGCCCAGCAGTTTTTTCGCACGGCTGATGTCCGGCTGGCGCTGCCGCGGGTCGTCCGAGGGCAGGGGCTCGGTCTTGAGCTTTGACGATGATCCGGTGAGGTCGATGACCAGTTCCGCGAGCTCACGTATCGTGAACTCGCCCGGGTTGCCGAGATTCAGTGGTCCGGTTGCCGCGTCGTCGGAAACCATAAAGCGAACAAACCCTTCGATCAGGTCGTCCACGTAGCAGAATGATCGAGATTGCTCGCCGTCGCCGAAAATCGTTATGGGGTCTCCACGCAGTGCCTGAACCACGAAATTCGACACCACGCGGCCGTCATTCGGGTGCATCCGCGGTCCGTAGGTATTGAATATGCGGACGACCTTGATGCTTAGCTGATGCTGGCGCCAATAGTCGAAAAACAGGGTTTCTGCGCAGCGCTTGCCTTCGTCGTAACAGGATCGGAAACCCGTCGGATTGACGTGTCCCCAGTAGTCCTCGGTTTGCGGATGCTCCTGTGGATCGCCGTATACCTCGCTCGTCGAGGCCTGGAAGATTCGGGCCTTCACTCGCTTAGCCAGACCCAGCATATTAATAGCGCCATGCACGCTGGTCTTCGTGGTTTGCACCGGATCGAACTGATAGTGGATCGGTGAGGCGGGGCAGGCCAGGTTGTAGATTTCGTCCACTTCCACGTACAGCGGAAACGTGACGTCGTGGCGCATCAGCTCGAATCGCGGGTTGTCCAGTAATTGGCGGACATTGTCTTTGCTCCCCGTAAAGAAATTATCGACGCACAGAACGTCGTGTCCCTGCGCGATCAGACGGTCGCAGAGGTGTGAGCCTAGGAAGCCGGAGCCGCCTGTCACCAATATGCGCTTTCGACCAAGTCTCGGTTCCATGCGAGTCCTTCTTGGAGAATGGTTAATGTGTTGTTTCTTATCGTGGAGAATTATACTGATTAGAGCATCTTCAGCCATCAGGCGCTGTGCGATAGGTAACACTTCCGTGTATTGCCAGGGAAATTGTCTGAATTCGGTATTCGGTCGCATCATTTTTGCCGCGAACCGCTAGAATCTACGCCACCTGATACTCACCGAATCGAAGGCAAAGCACGACGTGACGAAGAT
>JAQWSV010000190.1 GCA_029243005.1 Woeseiaceae bacterium | reverse complement strand
GGTGACCCGACTAACGTGCAGTCCATGCTTGCGGAGGCTGCCCATGCCATTGATACCCTGAGCGTGGTCGATGAAGAACTCGCGCCGATCTGCGCTATCCTCCAAGAAACCAATATCCAGGTTTCGGAAGCCGTCGACTCTCTTCGACGCTACGGAAACGCACTGGACATAGACCCTGCGCGACAGAACCAGGTTGAAGAACGGCTCGATGCCATAACGACAATTGCGCGCAAACATCGGATTGAACCGGACGGTATCGACGCACTCCATGCCGATTTACAAAACCAGTTCAATGATCTCGAAAATGCTGAGGAACGCGGTGCAGAGCTGCGGGAATCCGTTGCTGTGGCCGAAGACATTTATCGACAGTCCGCACGTCGCCTCTCTGCTGGCCGCAAGAAAGCGACAAGCCGGTTTTCCAAGGATGTCACGGCAGCGATGGCTGACCTAGGGATGCCAGGCGGCGTGTTTAAGGTCGACCTGAAAACGAGGGATATCGAGGATCCGCGCCCCTGGGGCATGGACGACATCGAATTCCTAATTTCTGCCAACCCTGGGCAGGCGCCGATGCCGCTATCGAAAGTGGCCTCCGGTGGTGAGCTGTCACGCATGAGCCTCGCGATCCAGGTGATTGCGAGTGACGGCAGCAACATTCCAACGATGGTATTTGACGAAGTGGATAGCGGGGTCGGTGGTGGCGTTGCAGAAATGGTCGGCCATCGACTCCGTGATCTCGGTCAGACTCGCCAGGTGTTCTGCGTAACGCACCTGCCCCAGGTTGCGAGTCTCGGAAACAACCATTTCCGCATCATGAAGTTGAGTGACGGCCAGTCAACCCGGACGGGGATCACCCAGCTCGGCGAAGACGAACGCATCGAGGAAATTGCGCGGATGCTTGGCGGTGTCGAAATTACCCAACGGACCCGGGACCACGCAGCGGAGATGCTTGCCGACAATTCCGATCGCAGTTCGAAAGGGCAACGCGCCTAGTCAGGAATACCGTCTTTTTTCACTGGACGAACATAAAGCACGAGGTTGTGGTCGACGATCTCGTAGTTATGCTTCGCGGCAATCTCGTGCTGAATTCGCTCAATGTCGTCATCCATAAACTCGACGACGTCTCCCGTTTCGACGCAAACCATGTGATCGTGGTGATCCCCGCTGTCCAGCTCAAAAACCGAATGACCACTCTCGAAGTTGTGGCGAATAACTAGGTCGGAGGCCTCGAATTGCGTAAGCACCCGGTACACGGTCGCGAGACCGATGTCTTCACCAGCATTCAATAATTCTCGATAAATGTCTTCCGCGCTCAGATGGCGGGCGTCACTGCTTTCAAGGATCTGCAGGATTTTTAGCCGGGGAGCTGTGACTTTCAGCCCGACCTTGCGCAGTTCCTTACGCTGTTCTGCCATAGCATTCGTTCTCTTTGTAGTTGCGATTGATTTGCGGCTACCGCGGCGGACATCAAGACGGTATCATGCGCGCCTATTATGACCCAGACTAACGGGCTGCTCCACTGACAAATCGGCCAGGACTGCTTTTTGCCCTGGCACATATTGAGTCATACACGGTCTACTTCCTCCATGCGACATCGGCTTACCCTTTTCGTTGTAGTAGTTTTCACACTGCTGTCTTCCGGCTGCGTCTACCAGGCAGCACTATCGCAGGGCAACCTGCTTGACCAAGAAGATATCGACCAAGTTGAAGTAGGCATGACCCGAGGCCAGGTACGATTCCTGCTAGGTACGCCAATGATTGACGATCCCTTTCACGAGAATCGATGGGACTACGTCTATTTCCTGCGCGTTGGTCGTGATGAAGCAGCGTTAAAACGCTGGATATCGATCTATTACGATGGCGACAACGTCACTGAGATCGTGGAAGACCAAGAACTTCGGGCCGATCTCTAGTCCTCGTCCGGGCGGACGCCGCCCATATGCTGCCCCTCTTTAGCGAGTTCACGGCGCGCATCCCGTGGATCGAATGCCAACGGCCGCAAAATTTCCACTCGATCTCCCTGTTTTAGGACTCGGCCTGGCTCCACAGGTTCTCCCCAGATTGCCAGCCCGTAGCCTGTCCAGTCGAGATCAGGAAAGCTTTCGCAGAGCCCGGACTGGTCAATAGCATCTTGAGCACTCGTACCACTAGGCAGAGTAACTGTAACAAGCTTCTGACGCACAGGTGTCGCCGCGACAACTTCAATGTCAATCGACTCAGCGCTCGCCATAAACTTCGGATGCTCGCTGGACGAATGCGTCCACCAGTGAATTACAGGTGTCCTGAAAGAACGCACCAAACATCATGTCGACCAACCGACTTTCGAACTCAAAATCAAGCTCCAGTGACACCTTGCAGCCGGCTTCTCCTAGGTCTCTGAATCGCCAACCACCCTGCAAATGACGAAATGGGCCGCCCAATAGCTCGATAGAGAGGGATTCGCCCGGGGCCCGCAGATTCCTAGTCGTGAAAGCCTTGCTAACCGATCCTTTTTGCAACTCGATCGTCGCATCCACGACCTCGTCGTCCCGTTTCAGGACCGCCGAACGACTACACCAAGGAAGAAACTCGGCGTAAGCGTCGACGTCGTCTACCAGATCAAATAGTTCGGTCGCACTGTAGGGAACGAGAGCACTTTTATTGACGTGGCGCATAAGATTCGGGTCCGCAAATGGAGTCCCTGACAAAGAATGGACGAATTCTGGAGGATTTCTGCATGCCAGACAATAATATGCCCTTCGACTGCCTTATAATCGCGCCCCGATCTCCACGTGACAGGACACGCAGCATCGTCGTGAACAAACCAAGGGATACCAAGGCGCCGTCTGCCCGTATCGCAGACAACAAAAAGGCCCGTTTTGACTATGCTATCGAAGATACCTTCGAGGCAGGTCTATCCCTTGAAGGCTGGGAAGTCAAAAGCCTACGCGATGGCCGTGCCCAGATCACGGAAAGCTACGTGCACCTGCGTGGCGGTGAAGCCTGGCTTCTCGGGGCACAAATTACGCCGCTCCCAACCGCCTCCACCCACATTCGGACGGACCCGACCCGCACCCGAAAACTACTGCTGCATCGCAATGAACTGGATCGCCTGATCGGCGCAGTGGAGAGAAAGGGCTACACGCTGGTACCTTTAAACCTGCACTGGTCCAAAGGGCGGGCCAAACTAGATATTGGTCTAGCCAAGGGCAAGAAAGCGCATGACAAGCGGGCAAGCATCAAAGACAGGGAGTGGAAGCGCCAACAGGAGCGCATCCTGAAGTCCAATAGATAGTTTTAAAACAAATATTTATATATCTTTTCTAATGTTCTTTCTTACTTTTGTTCCAGAGGAACAGGCATGTCCCTCGACCATTTGTCCAGCTGCGCCAGCACCTGGAACAGCTTCTCCCCGGCCGTGCTCAGGCGGTAACCCAGACGCGGTATCTTCTCAATGATCTGTAGCGCTCTCAGCTCATGCAGCCGGCGCTGTAGAACACTAGGAGAAATACGGCCGCACGCTGCCTGCAGAGCCCTGAAATTCAGGGGTCCGACACGCAACTCCCAGATAATTCTCAGTGCCCATCGTCGGCTGGAGAAGTCCAGGGCGCGAGCCATTTTGGACGACGTCGGTGCTCTACGTAGGTTCTGAATCCTTTGTGCCATAAGGCCTCCAAACCTTTGCTATGGTATTCATAGCAATAATTGTATATTGCTTCCAGTTTAGTAGCAAATAGTAATTAACAGCCGGATGGATTGTTTTTTGGCCGCCTGCCTCTACACTATGCGCTCAACCGGGGGCGAACTGGATTCGACGTGGGTCGCGAAACTCCGGGTGCATGCCGAGGGACAGATCACCTCGTTAAACCAGCTGTAACACTTATAGTTGCCAACGACGACAACTACGCACTAGCTGCTTAAAAACCAGCCTAGCGCCCTCTGCCCGGCTCGTGCTTGTGCGGCCGGATCCCAGGGGTCATTTACACAAGACCGCGGTAAAGGCATGTTCAGGGTCTGATCCGTTAAATTCTTGCTGGACTGGTTGCTGGTCTTCCCTGCCCGTCGGGTAGCCGGTAATGAGACTAAAGACGGAATAAGCATGTAGACCCCGTAGTGGAGGGCTTGCGGACGCGGGTTCGAAACCCGCCGCCTCCACCACATTACCTTCCAGTAAGGTCCAAAGCCGTCCAAGTGACGGCTTTTTCTTGCTATCAAACATTTACTGAAATGTTTGTTGAGCACGTGCAGCGTCCTTTACGCCGAACGGAGTCGCGTTATAACAATGTACGAGAGAAATGCGACCAGAAGTCCATCCACAGCGGGAACAGTTGTCATCGCAAGACCAGAATAAGTCGTCAGATAGGCTGACCCAGACCCGATCAGCCACGCGATATATGCATTGATGCCAATGGTGTGTACTGATTCGAGCTCTTCGAATCGATGGGATCCCTTGCGGATGATGAAAAAATCGGCTAGGTAGATGCCCGCGATCGGGGCGGTCGCGATCCCCAGGAAAAATACGAAAGGAAGAAAGAAATCCATTACTCCGAGCCCCGCACCTGCAATCCCGACAATGCTAGATGCTAGCGCAATTTTCCGAGTCGACGTTCTGTTAGCGACGGTCGCGAGCGTCAGGATTCCGGAGTACAGGTTTACGGTGTTCGTCGTCCACGTCGCGAAAACGAGAATGACCAGTGCCGGTACGGCAACGTTGAGGCTGATCATGATTTTCATGATGTCAGACTCGCCGGTAACGAGTGTGGAAATACCGGACACAAGCATGATCAGCGGGTAGCCAAAAACCAGCCCCGATACCGTTTTCAATGCATCACGCTCGTTTTTCGAATAGCGTGTAAAATCCGGCGCGCCGACAGCCATCAGGATATTGCCGCCGATGACTGCGGAAACTGCATAACCGAAACTCAAGTTCCCGTGCCCGGGGATGCCACGAATTGATTGCCAGTCCATCTGTTTCGTTGCGACGAAAACGACAAAGATCATGAATGTCGTAAGAATCGGTACCGCAAACATCGAAAATCGTTCCACGACCCTGAAACCGAAAACCGCGGTCAACGCCATGGCGACCGAGCCGACGGCCGCGCAAAGGGGTGCCGGGACATTCCAGTCATAGAAGGCAAGCAGCGAGTCATGGATTGCGCTGCCAAAAATATCGCCGGTGGCAGCGAACCATCCGATGTAGGTGATGGCGAGAAGCGCATTGACCGGCTTGACACCCTTATTGCCAAAGCTGAACTGCAGGACCATGTAGGTCGAGAGGCGTGTTCTTGCGGCGACGACAGAGGTCGCCATCATCAACAGACCGACGATTACACAGCCGAGCATGAAAGCCGTCGCGCCGCGCACAAGGCCCAATGCCTGCATCAGTTCGGAACCAAGAAAGAACACGGGCAGCGTGACGCCGATGGAGAAAATGACCATAGCGATTCCGGACCATCCGACAGCCCGATCGATCGGAACCGGCTCGCGCATGAAGTCTGAGTCCATCGATTGACGATTACTGCTCTTCACCGTTTGCAATTTACCTCGTATTCGCACCGGGGACTAAACAATAATAGTATTCAAGCGCGATCAAATTCATAAGCAATAGCGACCGGCAGCCCAAACAATGAAAAACATTAGGCGACTGGCCGTCGACGTCGGCGGCACTTTCATCGATTTTGTGACGCTCGACCCGGCGTCCGGAGAAGTTGCGATCGAAAAAGTGCGTTCCTCAGGTGAACTCGATCGACAGTTTTTTGAAGGAACTGAGCTGCTGAGTCTCAATAGTGCCGACCTTGGAATGATCGTTCATGGTTCGACGATGGTCATCAACACGATCGTCCAAGAAAATGGCGCGCGCGTCGGACTGATAACGACGACGGGTTTCCGTGATGTCCTCGAGTTGGGCCGTGGCAGCCGGGAGGATATCTATGACCTTTTTTTCAAACCCCCGCCACCCCTCGTTCCGCGTGATCTCCGATACGAGGTGCCCGAGCGCCTCGACAGCGAAGGGAACGTCGTTGTGGCACTTGACGAGCCGGCGGCGCGGAAAGTCATCGGGGCGCTCCGAGAAAAGGGCGTCGACAGCATTGCCATCTGTTTCCTGCATGCCTACATCAATCCGGTGCATGAGCAACAGATGGTGCGAATCGTTCGCGACGAGTTCCCCGAGGCCATGGTGTCGATATCATCCGACATCGTCAGAGAGTGGCGCGAGTTCGAGCGCACGAATACAACGGTACTGAACGCCTATACTCAGCCGAGAATGGACCGTTATCTAGCCGCCCTGGATCGTGAGCTGACGGATCAGCAATACAAGGGCGCATTTGCTGTCATGCAATCGAGCGGTGGCATCACGTCCACCGCAATTGCGCGACAAGCGCCGATCAGGACGATCCAGTCAGGCCCTGCCGGTGGTGTCATTGGTGCATTACGGCTGTGTCAGGAAATCGGGGTCAGGGATGCTGTAGTCGCCGATGTGGGGGGGACGACATTCGATGTGTCACTGATCTCCGACGGCCGCTATCTCGAGAGCAGCAGCACGAAGTTCAATCGACGGCCGGTGCTGCAGCCGTCTATCGATATCATCTCAATTGGCGCGGGCGGCGGCAGCATCGCCTGGATTGACCGCGAAGACGGTCTGCAGGTTGGCCCGCAAAGCGCGCAGGCGGACCCGGGACCCGCTTGTTTCGGCCTCGGCGGCAACGAACCCACTGTCACTGATGCACAGCTGGTTTTGGGATACCTCGATCCCGAGACCTTCCTCGGTAAGCGAATACGGCTCGACCAGTCGGCAGCCGCCAGTGCCATTGATCGGAAAGTTGGTGAACCGCTGGGGTTGTCAACCGTGGAAGCGGCCGCCGGCATCATGCAAATTGCGGTGACCAACATGTCCTACGCGGTTCGCCAGATCACCGTCGAAAAAGGACACGATCCCCGGCTATTTTCGCTCATCTGCATTGGCGGTGGCGGTGGTTTATTCGCAGGCAGCCTGTTGAATGAGCTTGAAATGAAACAAGCTGTCGTGCCACAGAATGCCGCAGTCTTCTCTGCGTGGGGCCTGCTCAACGCCGATTACCGGGAAGATGTCGTGCGAACATTTGTCATGCCTTTGGCCGAGGTTTCCGCGGCCGAACTCCGGGGTCGTTTTGAAGCGCTCGAGGATGAGGCTAAATCATGGATAGCATCCAATACGGCGGGTGGCCACGATCTCTCCGTCGAACGATTCGCAGACATGCGTTATCTCGGCCAGGAGCATACGATTCGTGTGCCGATCAGGGAGTCCGATATAAACGGCGCAGATCTTGGTGATTTGCGCAAGCAATTCGATTGCCATTACGAAAGGGCCTATGCACATGCGCTGCCCGATCACGACCTGGAATTCGTCGTCCTTCGTCTTGTTGCGACCGGAATGATCGATCGTCCACCGGTCTCGCGAATCGGTCGGGCAGGAAGCCCGGCGGAACCGATGGAACCAAGGTCTATCTATCTTGCGGATGAGAAAAAGACCATGGATTGTGACGTTTTTCGACGTAACGAGCTCTCGCCCGGAAAGAAAATTTTCGGGCCTGCCATTATTGAAGAGTGGTCTACGACAATCCTCGAATTGCCGGGCCAAGCTGCGGTGGTTGATGTATTCGGCAATCTGCTGATGACGAGGGAATCGTGAGCAGGATCGACCCGATCACCCGCCAGGTCATCCGTAATGCAGCACGCGCCGCCGCGCTCGAAATGCAGACCACTCTGATCAAGACCGCGCACAGCCCGTTGATCTACGAAGTTCAAGATTTCGGGGTTGTGATGACCAATCGATTAGGTCAGTTGATCTCGGAAGGCTCGGCGCTCGCCGGTTTTCTCGCTTGCCTGCCGCCGACGATCCAAAGCGGTATCCGAAAATTCGGTAAGGACGGGTTCCGAGAAGGCGACGTCATCTTGGCGAATGAACCCTATGATACCGGGACTCACATCAGTGATGTCGCACTTTACGTGCCGGTGTTTTTCGATGGTGAGCTTGTCGGGTTTACCTCGGTCATGGCGCACTGGGCAGACATAGGCGGAACTGCACCTGGCGGTTGGTGCCCGACAACTACAGATGTTCACCAGGAAGGCCTGATCTTTTCGCACGACAAGCTCTACGACGGTGGCAAGCGTAACGAAGTGTTCTACCACTTCATCCTGAATAATGTCCGGCAACCTGCCGCCGTGGGAGGTGATCTGAACGCGAAAATCGCCGCTTGCCAGATCGGCGCACGTCGTTACCAGGAGATTTGCACCCGCTACGGCGCGGACTACGTGGAGACCGCGTTGCACGAAGTGCTTGCTCAGTCCGAGAAGCGAATGCGCAGTGAAATCGCTGGGTTTCCAAATGGTACCTGGAGCGAAGAAGCTTACATGGACAACGACGGTGTGCGACTGGACCATCGTTGCAAGATCGTCGTTACGGTAGCCGTCGACGACGATACATTGAAGGTTGATTTCGCTGGATCGGATCTGGCGGCGACGGGGCCGATTAATCATCCCTTGGCCGGCACGGCCGCTCTATGCGGATCGGTCATGAAATACCTGACGATGCCGTTTGATCCCACCAATGACGGGCATCTGCGCCCACTTGTCGTGACAGCACCGCAAAACACCATCGTTAGTGCGGAGTATCCGGCGCCCTGCGATTCATACGGCTATGTCGCGGAAGTGATCGTTCACCTTTTGATCAGGGCGTTGTCCAAAGCTATTCCCGATCGCTGCCCGGCAGCGACATACCAGATGTATGCGTTCTACTTGTCTCGCACAGATCCGAGGTATGGCGATACATTCATCTACGGCGAGCCGGTTGACGGGGGTGGCGGTGCATTTCCACATGACGATGGGCCCAGTGGAATTATGTTCGTCGGCAATGGCGACGCGCCCAACGTGCCGGTCGAGATCGTCGAATCGAGATATCCTGTCCGCGTCACCCGATATACGTTCAATCCGGAAAATTGCGGTTACGGCAAGTACCGCGGCGGCTATGGTGTCATTCGCGACTACGAAATGCTCGAGGATCACATCATGTTGCAGACGTCCACCGAGAACAATCAGAATCCGCTATGGGGCCTGGCCGGCGGTGGCCAGACAGGCGTCGCTAGGACAATCCTCAATGCAGGAACCGATAGTGAAAAACATCTGGTCGATCGCGTAAGCGACTTTGGACCGCTCATGAAAGGCGATACGTTGAGTATCAGGACGGCAAACGGTGGCGGCTGGGGCAACCCAACGGAAAGAGAACTCGACAGGATTAGGGATGACATCAAAGCTGGTTTCATTGACGTCGACGAGGCTGTCGACGCTTATGGCGTCGATCGCAAAGCGTTGTTGACCGTGCCCGATTCAACGATCTGAGATAATCCTAATGTCGAAATTTCGTGGTGGGTAACGTCCGCTTGGGCTGGGACATTTATTGATTCTAGATAATGCGGCTTTTGCCCAAACGACGCGCCTGCAAACCGGGCACCCCTTCCCATGATAATGATTGGCTGGCAATTGCCGGAACTGACCATTTTTTCGGCAGACGATTCAAGTGTGACAGTACCCGTTGTGGCTACAAACTAGCGTTAAAGATGCTTTCGGCATGTGGGATTTCGGTCTCTGCGAGCTGGGAGCCCTTGCCTACCTACTTTCTAAAAGTTATCATTTATAACCGTAATGATTCTCATTTGCATTACGTAACGCTCTATCTAGTGAATTCCACCTTAAAGTTAACTTATTTGCTTTGGTTAACAGGAATATCCCCTGTATTGGCAGATGAATTGGGAACCGAACCCATGAAACGCCAATTTACGTTCTCTTGCCCTTTTATAGAAGGAAATTCTATGGAGCCAAGAGGAGGTTCTACCGAGGGACAATCTGTAACACTTGACCGGCCGGAAAGTAACTCTTGGCAGCGGCTACATAAAAAAGGAATCTCTGATATCGAGAGGGATCGACGAGCGATATTAGCAATGGCAGGAGGCTATCGAACGAGTTTCGAATTTATAGAAACAATCGGTT
>JAQWSV010000188.1 GCA_029243005.1 Woeseiaceae bacterium | reverse complement strand
GTCGCTTCTACAACAGGTCCTGACGACGACCGGATTCTACTGGTACTGGCTGCAAAGAAAGTTTTCTTACCGAAAGCTTTCGACAACTTTTGGAAAATCTCGACCCTGCTCCGGCGAAAGCCACACCAATCTGTCAGTCGTGACTCAACTACCGAGCTGAAAGGCCAGCAAGGCGCCAAGATATCCCAGCATCGTCATATAACCCCACGCAAATAGCGGCCAGCCCCAACCATTCGTTTCTCGCCTGATCACGGCGATCGTTGCTGCGCATTGCAGGCAAAATGCATAGAAGATCATCAGGCCGATGACCATCGGCAACGTGAACACCGGACTACCGTCGGGATGCTTCGCCGACAGCAATCGCACAGTCAACGTCGATTCATCCGCCTCGTCACCGACGGCGTAAATCGTACCAAGAACCGCGATCACTACTTCACGGGCCGGGAAACTCGCGATGACCGCCGCTGAGATTTTCCAGTCCCAGCCGAGTGGGCGGAAGATCGGCTCGATCGTCTTGCCCGCCCGACCAAGAATACTCTGCTCTAATTGCGCCGCAGCCTGCTCATTCTCCAGTTGCATCAGTGCCACGTCGAGTTCTTCGCCAGCCAGTCGATTGGAGAGCATTGCGGCCTGCTGCGTGTAAAGTTCGGAGACTGCTTCCGATCTCGGATAGTAAGCCATCGCCCAGACCACCACTGTAACGGCAAAGATCACCGTGCCGGCCCGCTTCAGAAAGATCCGCACCCGGCTCCAGAGCTGCATCAGTACAGTCTGCAGATTCGGCCGCCGGAATTCGGGCAACATCAGGGCAAATGTCGGCTTGGGACCTTTCAACGCCGTTTTGCGCATCAGCAACGCCGTCAGCAAACCCGCAAGGATGCCCAACATGTAGAGGCCGAACAATACGATGCCCTGCAGATTCAAGAAGCCGACGTTTCGGGTCGGCACGAAGGCAGCGATCAATAGTGCATACACCGGCAGGCGCGCCGAGCAAGTCATGAAAGGCGCCGCGAGAATCGTGGCGATGCGGTCACGGCGATCCGGAATGACCCGAGTCGCCATGATGCTAGGTACGGCGCAGGCAAAACTCGAGATCATTGGAATAATCGACTGGCCCGAAAGGCCGACCGATCGCATCAGGCGATCCAGCAGGTAAGCCGCGCGGGCAAGATAGCCTGAGTCTTCTAGGAAAATAATGAACAGGAAAAGAATCAGAATCTGGGGCAGAAAGACGATGACGCTGCCGACCCCTGCGACGACGCCATCAGCAAGAAAACTTGCCAAGGCACCATCACCGACATTTGCATGTATCACTGCACTGAGCACCGCGGCACTGTTGTCGATCGCATCCATTAGTGGTGTTGCCCACGCGAACACGGCCTGGAACACGATCGCCATCACGATAACGAGACCGATCGTTCCGGGCAGCGGCTTGTGCATGAAGGCGGCAAACCTGGAACCCAGTGCAGCAACCGCCGGTGCCGATGATTGCACCTCGTCCATCACCTCGCGCACCCAGGCATAGCGGCGGCGCGCCTCGGCCGCCAGCGGTGGCTCGTCGCCAAATGCCTGTGTGCGAGCCTGTGCAAGCTTCGCGATGCCATCATCACCCATGGACGCCGCAACCTCGCTTTCCAATACGCTGTCTGTGTCGATCAGGGCGCGTTCGATCTCAAGCCGACTGACGGTCTCCGGCAAAAACTGCTGCAATCGTGCAATGGCATCACCGAGTTCCTGCGACAATACCGGCGGCACCGGCGCAGTATCGTTAGCAAGCTTGTAGACGGCCTCCAGCAGTTTCGGCATGCCCTGCCCGGTCGGCGCAACCACAGAATAAACCGGCGTCCCATCCAAGCGCTTGCTTAGTGCTTCGTTATCGATCTGAATGCCGGCCGCCTGTGCCGCGTCGACCATAGTCAGGACGACCAGCACCGGCAATTCAAGTTCGAGGAGTTGCTGTACGAGATAGAGCCCTTGGTATAGATGCGTTGCGTCGACGACGGCCAGAATACTGCTAGGACGATCCATGTCCGCAATGCGACCCAGCACGACATCCGCTGCGATGCGCTCTTCCAATGAATGTGCAGAAAGTGAAAACATACCTGGCAGGTCGATGAGCTCGACACTTTGCTCGCCGAACATGGCCGTACCCATATGTTTCTCGACGGTCACACCCGGATAGTTACCGGTGCGCTGCCGCAAGCCAGTCAACCGATTAAAGAGGGTGCTCTTCCCCGAGTTCGGGTTACCGACAACTGCAATGCTGGCCGACGGTTGTCGGCGAACAGGTATCTGGTCGGCCGGTATTCGAGATTCTGCGGACCTATTCACCGGATCCGGATGGCGATACGACGAAATACTGCGCCTGCTCACGACGCAATGAGATCGCATTACCGAAAAGTCGGAATTCCATAGGATCGCCGCCGATTGCCAAACTGACCAGTTCGATTTCGGCGCCCTCGACAAGACCAAGCACCATCAGGCGCTGCACTTCCGGATGGATGGCATCGACATCCTCGATGACGTACTTCCGGCCTCTTTCCAAAGATGAGAGTGTCACGTAGCGACTCCGCCGGTTGGTTTAACGGGCGCTCAAGTGTACAGAAATGAGAATGATTCGCAATGAAGGTTTGTACGCAGCGAATCGTGATTTTCGGCATTGATTTCCGGTCTTACGATCGATGGATCAGGTGTGCGCCCTATCGAATGTTTCTACGTCGTCCAGCTGAGCACGCCAGGTTGGTGAGGATTGATCTTTAGTGGAATATCGGGAAGCACGCGCCAGACTGTCAGGTATGCGTACCTCCATCCCCCTGCAGACGCGTAATCATTGACCGCAGGAAAACCTTGTTGAAGCGTAACTGACAGGCCTGGGAGACTTGTTCCAGCAGGGTTGAACTGACTCGGAGAATTGAGCTCGATCCATTAGCAGTAATGGATGCCATTCGTTTGGCACCGCGCACGTAGCTCGTCTCGCCGAAGCAGTCTCCATCGGACAGCATACCGAGCTTTTTGCCGTTCGCTTCCACATGACACTTGCCGGACACGATTATGTAGAAACGATCGTCCATTTCACCTTCGCGAACGATGTCTTCACCGTCTTTGTATTCATGCCAGTCTGAAGCACGCAGCACTTCCCAGATCTCCGAGTGCGAAAACTCATGGAAGAATGTCAGCGTACGTAGCAGGTCGAAGTGTTCTTGGTTGTCCAAGCTGTCGTACTTCGTGCGCAGATCCTGGTAGACCCGTGTCAGGTCGGCTGCCATCGTATTGCCGCTTGCGCACCGCTTGCCCGGTTCCTTTTGCATCGTCATTGCTACGACATGCTCCAATTTTTCTGGCAGGTCATCACGATAGGTGTGAATCGGCGGCGGTGTGGCATAGACAATCTGATGCATGAGCTTTGACAAATTGTCGGCACGGAAGGGACGAAAACCTGTCAATAATTCATAGAGGACAGCACCGAGCGAATAGATATCGGATGCGGGTGTGAGGTCTTCCGACTGCACCTGCTCAGGCGACATATAACTTGGGCTTCCGGCGATACCTTCAATACGGGATACGTCGGCATCTGCACAGATTGCGATACCGAAATCGATGATACGTACATCGTTGTCAATCGTCAGCATGACGTTTGACGGTTTGATGTCTCGGTGAATCACGCCCCGACCATGCGCATAGTGTAACGCTTTGGCCACCTTGTAAATGATCTCTACGACGTCATCGACACGCAGCAGATTGTCTGGGCGGCAGTAGGCTGCCAGCGTTCGTGCACCCTGGATATGCTCGGTAACGACGTAGTATTTACCGTCTTCCTCGCCGGCGTCATAAATCGGCATGATATTCGGATGCTGCAACATACCGACCATGTGCGCTTCATTGAAAAACATCTTGCGGGACACGCTGGCGCGGTCCGCATCCTGACCTTTTTCGGTGTTGTAGACTTTGATGGCGACGTCACGACGGTAGTAAGGGTCGTGTGACAGGTAGACCATGCCGGTACTACCCTTACCGATCTTGTTGATAATGACGTACTTACCGATCTTCTCGGGCATAACACCGGGGCGTTCCAGGTTGGTGACGTTCCTTGCCATTTAAGTCGTTTCTCTTCAGCCTGTTAGTCGGCCTCCCAACACCAGTATTAATGCGGCATAGAGGGCGGCTACGAGGTCATCGAGCATAATTCCCGCCCCGCCGACCAGTCTGTGATCCAGTTCCCGAATCGGCCAGGGTTTCCAGATGTCGAAGAGTCTGAAGAGCGCGAAACTCAAGGCCCACAGCGCTATCTGGGGTGGAGCGACCAGCAGCGTCAGGTACATGCCCGTGATCTCGTCCCAGACGATTCCCCCGTGGTCATTGACCCCGATTCGGCGGGAGCTCTCACCACAGATCCAGATGCCGGCAACGATCAGCAAAAGACCGATGGCGAGACGCCAAGCGAGGGGTAACGGCAGGGTCAGCCAGGCGAGCAGGACGCCCGGAAGGGAGCCAACGGTGCCAGGCGCTTTAGGTGCGAGCCCGGTACCGAACCCGAAGGCCAGTAAATGCACAGGATCGGTCAGAATCTCCCTGATACGTGGCTGGGCAGGATCGCTCATCATCAGAAGTGGACGTAACCCGAATGATCGAACTCGAAGGCTTCGCCTTCTTTGCGGCAGACGAGCCCGCTGCCGTCCGTAACCTTACCAATCTTCGTGACCGGAACGCCCAGTTGCTTGCCGATCTTGACTACGGCTTCGGCATTTGACGTGAAGCAAAGCTCGTAGTCGTCGCCGCCAGTTAATGCAAATTGCAGGGCGTCGCTCTGATCCATCGTTTCGAGAATTTCTGACGACAGCGGGATTCGATCGACGTCTAGGACGCCTCCGACGCCGCTCGCGTCCAGCAGCTTGGCGAGATCTGCAAACAGACCGTCGGATATGTCTATCGCCGCGCTGGCGAACCCAGAAAGACGACGACCCAGTCGAATACGCGCATCGGGATTGGCAAATCGACGGATCAGGTGGTCATTACGGTCCCAGACGCAGCCACCTAGCCTCGAACGCTCTAGGATGGCGAGACCCGCCGAAGCGTCCCCCGGGTAGCCACTCACATAGATCGTGTCA
>JAQWSV010000269.1 GCA_029243005.1 Woeseiaceae bacterium | reverse complement strand
CTACTTCCTCAAACTCTGCATCGACGACGTCATCGCCAGCCGCATTGGCCGCCGGCTCCGCCGTTTCACCCTCAGGGGCTTGCTCTGCATAAAGCTTTTGCGCAACTGCTGCCGAGGCTTCAGCCAACGCCGCCGTCTTGGCTTGGATGGCCTCCTTGTCCCCATCATCCAGCACCGCTTTCAGATCAGACACTGCGTTTTCAACGGCCAGCCTCTCTTCGCCGCTAACCTTGTCGCCGGCCTCGCTTAGCGTCTTTTCCGCCGAGTGAATCAGGCCGTCCGCCTGATTTCGCGCGTCGACTCGCTCACGGAAGAGCTTATCGTCTTCCGCATGGCTGGCAGCGTCGGCAACCATCTGTTCGACTTCCTCGTCAGACAAACCGCTTGATGCCTTGATGACGATATTCTGGCTCTTGCTCGTCGCTTTGTCCTTGGCTGACACATTCAGAATACCGTTTGCATCGATATCGAACTGCACCTCGATTTGCGGCATGCCACGTGGCGCGGGCGGAATATCCGTCAGGTCGAACCGACCGAGCGACTTGTTGTCCTGTGAACGCTCTCGCTCACCCTGCAACACATGAATCGTGACCGCCGTCTGATTGTCATCAGCCGTCGAGAAGACCTGCGTTTCATTGGCTGGAATCGTCGTGTTCTTGTCGATGAGTGACGTCATTACACCGCCCAGCGTCTCGATACCGAGCGAAAGTGGCGTTACGTCAAGCAGCAGGACGTCCTTGACGTCACCAGCGAGAACGCCGCCCTGGATCGCAGCACCGACAGCAACCGCCTCATCGGGATTTACGTCCTTGCGTGGTTCCTTGCCAAAGAAGTTTTGTACTTCTTCCTGCACTTTCGGCATGCGCGTCTGGCCGCCGACGAGGATCACGTCATTGATCTCATTGACTTTGAGACCTGCATCCTTAAGCGCAGTCTTGCACGGCTCAATTGTGCGCATGACCAGTTCTTCAACTAGGGACTCGAGTTTCGCCCGGGTCAGCTTGATGTTGAGATGCTTGGGACCACTCGAATCTGCAGTGATATATGGCAGATTGACTTCCGTCTGCTGCTGCGTCGACAGTTCGATCTTGGCTTTTTCAGCCGCTTCCTTGAGGCGCTGCATTGCCAGCGGATCCTGGGTGATGTCGACGCCGCTTTCTTTCTGAAATTCGGCCGCCAGGTACTCAATGACACGCATGTCAAAGTCTTCACCCCCGAGGAAGGTGTCACCATTCGTTGCCAGAACTTCAAACTGATGCTCGCCGTCGACTTCTGCAATCTCGATGATGGAAACGTCGAATGTACCGCCACCCAGATCGAACACGGCAATCTTCGCGTCACCGCGTTTCTTGTCCATGCCATACGCGAGCGCCGCAGCCGTCGGCTCATTGATAATGCGTTTGACATCGAGTCCGGCGATCTTACCGGCATCCTTGGTTGCCTGACGCTGGGAATCGTTGAAGTAAGCTGGCACCGTAACCACCGCTTCAGTGACGTCTTCACCGAGGTAGTCTTCCGCAGTCTTCTTCATCTTCATCAGGACCCGCGCCGAAATCTCCGGCGGCGCCATCGCTTTGCCATTTGCTTCTACCCAGGCATCACCGTTGTCAGCCTTGGTGATTGTGTAGGGCACCATATCCATGTCGCGCTGCACGACATCGTCCTCGTAACGACGTCCGATCAGGCGCTTGACCGCGAAAACGGTATTGGTCGGATTTGTAACAGCCTGTCGCTTCGCAGACTGGCCGACGAGCACCTCATTATCTTTGCTGAATGCAACGATGGAGGGCGTGGTCCGATCCCCCTCGCTGTTCTCGATCACGCGGGGCTGATCCCCTTCCATGACCGCGACGCAAGAGTTCGTGGTACCCAAATCGATACCAATAACTTTACCCATGATTTCTGTTCTCCGATTGGATCAAATTCAAAACTAGTCAGTAGGTGGGGCCGCCGAGAGTCGATTCAAGCGTCTTTGCGTCCTCAAATCCCCGATTTGCAGCCCTTTTCAGCCCTTTTCAGCCGATTCTGAGGCCACCACGACCCGCGCAGGCCTCAAAAGGCGTCCATTCAGTGCATAACCCTTCTGAAAAACTGTGATGACGGAGCCCGGTTCTACGTCGTCTGTGGGCTGCATGGTCATAGCTTCATGCAGCTCGGGATCGAAAGGTTCTCCCTCCGGGTCAACCTCCTCCACACCAAAGCGCTGCAGGATGCCTATCAGCTGCTTCATCGTAGCCTCGTTGCCTTCCTGCAGGCTCTCTACGCTTGCTTCGTCGGCCGCCAGGGCCATTTCGAAGCTGTCGCATACCGTCAGGAGATCGGACGCGAACCGCTCGAGCGCAAACTTGTGGGCATTCTCGACGTCGCGGGCGGCTCGTTTGCGGACGTTTTCCAGTTCGGCGGCTGCGCGAAGGTATTTGTCCCAGTTCTCGTCCGCCGTCACCCGCAATTCCGCGAGCGGATCGTCGGCAGCCGCCTCTTCAGCAGGAGATTCCGTAACCGCCTCCTCCTCGGCGCCGCCATTTTCTTCCTCTGCAGCGTCCGTTTCCGGGCGATCAGGCTCAACATTCATCTCGTCACTCCACAATGCAGGATCGGACACGATTCGCGTGCCCCGTGTTCAGGATGCGTGCAATGTGGGACTCCGGCGACAAATATCAAGGCCTGAAGCCGATATGGTCCGATCACCGGACACACTGAACGGAACCGGTCGTCAGTGGTTGGGGTTCAGTGCCATCTCTAGGAGCCTCGCGGTGACATCGACGATGGGCACGACGCGGTCGTAGGCCATGCGGGTCGGGCCGATTACCCCGAGTACGCCAATGTGATCGTCATCGAGATGATACGGCGCTGTTACGACACTGCAGTTATCCAGAATCTGGTAACCGGATTCGCGCCCGATGAATACCTGCACGCCGTCCGCATTGATGCTCTTATCCAGCAACTTGAGCATGAATTGCTTCTTGGAGAACGCATCGAACAAGCTGCGTAGCGTCTCAATATCAGACAGCTCAGCAAAATTCATCAATTTGGTTTCGCCCGCCAGGAGATACTCGTCCTGCGGAACCACCGCACCCTCCATTGCCGACTGGGCCACTGAAATTATGTCCAGCATTGCCTGGTTCATCGAATCCCGCGTCCGTTCGAGGTCGTCAATCAGGCAACTACGAATCTGCGTCAGGTCATGACCCACGTAATTCTCGTTGATGTAATTGGCCGCGCGTTGTAATTCGTCGGCCGTGTGTGCCTGGCTTGTGTTCAGCACACGGTTCTGAACCTCGCTGTCATTAATCACGAGGATGGCAAGCACCCTGTTGTCGGACAGCGACAGAAATTCGATCTGGCGCAACACCGCCCTTTGCCCTTTCGGCACGGTGACGACACCCGCCAGACTGGTGACGTCGGACAACAGGGTGGACACTGCATCCAGTAACGACTTGGGATTATCTGCCTCGCGGACTAGCTGGTTCTTCAGCATTGCGACATCATCGGCCGCGGGCTGCTTGTAGCGAATCAGCGAGTCGACGAACAGGCGGTAGCCTTCCGCAGTCGGAATACGCCCGGCAGACGTATGCGGTGCCGCGATAAGGCCGAGCTCTTCCAGGTTCGACATGACATTGCGAACCGTCGCCGGGCTTAGCTCCATACCGGACTTCTGCGAAAGCGTACGAGATCCAATAGGCTGCCCATCCCGGATAAAGCGCTGAATCAGCACCTTCAACAGTTGCTGTGCGCGTTCATTGGGGCGTTGTGGCATTGTTTCCGTGGGCATACGTGTATTTACAACGACAGATCTGGCGGCACGCTGTGATAGTGTGAAAAGTGTACAGCGGCTTGGCGGCCGGTCAAGGGTCTGTAACAATCATACGCCTTATAAATGCGCAACGACCCGATCGGCATGAATATAGGAATTTGACCCGGCAATGAACCAGAAATTCAAAACTGTCGTACTCGTCGGGCGATACACCGATAAGCGGGTATCTGACCCCATACAGGGCATTGTGAAGCACTTAATAAAAGTGGGCGTAGACATTGTCGCGCTGCCGGATATCGCAAATCACGTCGACGCCCGGCTAATCGAAGAGGATGCGTTAGCAACCGAAGCGGACCTAATTATTGCGGTGGGCGGCGACGGTACAATGTTGCATGCGGCTAAATTGTGCGGCGATGCGGATATCCCGCTACTGGGCGTCAACCGGGGTCGGCTCGGCTTCCTGACCGACGTTTCTCCGTCTGAGATGCTGGAGAGTATCGACAAAATTCTGGCTGGCCACTACTCCCGAGAATCTCGCCTGCAACTGGAAGCCACGCTGACGAATTTAAATGGCGACACGCAGTCTGCATTTGCGCTCAACGACGTCGTGCTGCAGCGATTTAATACAGGCCGTATGCTGGATTTCGAAACCCGGATTGGAGACCAGTACGTCAATTCACACCTGGGTGACGGACTCATCGCCGCGACGCCAACCGGATCGACCGCATATGCCTTAAGTTGCGGTGGCCCCATCATCGAACCACGACTGGACGCCGTCGTTATTGTGCCAATTTGTCCACATACTCTAAGTGACAGACCGATCGTGGTTCCCTCCTCACAAAAGATCGAAGTCGCCCTCCTGGAGCGGGAAGGCACGCATGCAGAAGTCAGCGTGGACGGACACACACTGGGCGAACTTAAGCCCGGTGGGTCACTCGTGATCAAAGAGGCACCGGGGCGGATCACACTAATCCACCCACCCGGCTATGATTACTACGAAATCCTGCGCTCCAAGCTCCACTGGGGGCGGGACAGTCGCCGGCAGTCTGATGAGAGTGGTTCCCAGTGCTAGCCAGTATCCAGGTCAGAAATTTTGCCATCATCGACCAGGTAGAAGTCGAGTTCTCGCCAGGTTTAACCGTGCTCACCGGCGAGACGGGCGCCGGCAAATCGATACTCGTGGACGCCATGGGGCTGGTTCTCGGCGAGCGCGGAGGTGGTGGACTCGTCCGGTCTGATGCCAAACGCGCCGAGTTCACAGCCGAATTCGATCTGGCAGACCTACCCGAAGCTAGGGATTGGCTCGAAAAGCAGATGCTGGACCTCGACGGCGAGTGCATCCTGCGGCGCGTGATCAGCGCTGACGGTCGATCTCGTGCATTCATCAATGGCAACAGCGTACCCCTGCAAAGCCTGAAATCACTCGGTGAAATGCTGCTCGATATTCACGGTCAGCATTTCCATCAGTCACTCGGACGCCGGGACGTGCAACGTGCCCTCCTCGACTACTTTGGCGGCCTGGTCGACGTTGCTGTTGCTACAGCCAATGCCTCCGACAACTGGCGCCAGCTTGCCGACAAGCTAACCGCGTTGGATACCGCCAATGAAGACCGCCAGGCGCGGATGGAATTACTGCGTTTTCAAATCGGCGAGATGGATGCACTGAACCTGCAAGCCGACGAGTTTGAGTCGTTGTCCGTCGAGCGCTCGAAGCATCAGAACAGCGGACGGCTGGCCGAGGGTGTCATCAGCGCATTGCAACTCCTTTACGAAGGTGAC
>JAQWSV010000217.1 GCA_029243005.1 Woeseiaceae bacterium | reverse complement strand
CTGCGGGAGCTATATGACGAGGCAAGGACGCCGCATGGTACGGTCGACAATGTAATGAAGGTGCACTCCTTGCGGCCCCATACGATGCACGGCCACGTGACGCTCTACCGTAGTGTCTTACACCACCCGGATATCACATTGCCATTATGGTATCTGGAGGTCGTCGCATCTTACGTCAGCATCAAGAATGATTGCGCATACAGCCTGACCCATCATTTCATGAATGTGAGGCGATTGCTTGACGATGAGAAGCGATGTGATGGCATTCTGAACAGCCTTAATGCCGGCACACCGGAGACACAATTTCAGGCTAAGCAGCTGGCGCTATTACGTTACGCGGCGAAACTAACGACCGATGTGGCAACGATGGAGGCCGCAGATATCGATACGCTCCGCGAGAACGATTGTACAGATGGCGAAATTCTCGAGGTAAATCAGGTGGTCGCTTATTTCAATTATTCGAATCGGTTGCTGAATGGGCTGGGTGTTACTACGGATGGTGATTCAATTGGCTACTATGATTAGATCGCCTGATGTCATCGACCATGTTGGGATAGGTGATGTACCTGAGAAATAGCTGGTATGTGGCTGCACTCTCCTCGGACATAGAGGCGAAACTCACGGCACTTCGTATACTGGATGAGAACATAGTCCTGTACCGTGCCGAGAGCGGCGATCCTGTTGCCCTGGAAGATTCCTGTCCGCACCGTCGATTACCATTGTCCAAGGGTCGGTTATTAAATGACAATATCGAATGCGGCTATCACGGACTGCAATTCGATCGATCCGGTCAATGTGTTGCCGTGACGACACAAGAGCGGGTCCCGGCTTCGGCAGTTGTTCGAAGCTATCCTGTAGTCGACAGATGGGGTTTGGTATGGATCTGGATGGGTAATGCTGACCTTGCCGATGACAACTTAATTGTAAGCATAGAAAACTACGATAACCCGGATTGGAAAATTACGACCGGTGACGCCTTACCATTAGCCTGCAACTATCTATACATCATGGACAATCTCCTAGACCCATCACATGTTGCTTGGGTCCACCGCGCCTCCTTTGCGGCCCCTGGCACGGACAACACACCACTGGAGATCAATGAAACAGATGATGGAGTAATCGTTCATCGATGGATATACGGAAACAAACCACCGCCTTTCTACGCGCCTCTTGTCCAATTCGAAGGAGATTGCGACCGGTATCAATATTATGAGGCGCAGTACCCGTGCACCGCGATTAACAAAGGGGTCTACGTTCCCGCAGGGAAGGGTGGCCCGGATTTCAAAATCGACGAGTTAACGTATGTCATGATTTCCTATCATTTCATGACACCGGTTGACGCGAATAACACGCGCTATTACTGGCTCCAGCACCGTAATACCGAGCCGGATAACGAGGAAGTCACTGAGTCAATAGCATCCGGCGCCAGGGCGGCGTTCCTTGAAGATCGTGACGTACTGGAGGCAGTGCACACTGGGATCGCCAATGAAACTACCCGTCACATCAACCTGGGACTGGATGCGGCATCATTGCAATTTCGCCGCAAACTCGACAAATTGATTCTCAGTGAGTCTGGCGAATCCCCGTAATACCCTTGTCCGCCTATTCACTCGAGCATCGGGGGCGACGCAGCACCACTTGATAAGTACCGACAACGGAGTGCTCAATGTATTTTTTGAAACCAGTATTGGTCCTTTTATTAGGTTTAGCTGCTGCTGCATGCGGTGGAGGCGGAGGTTACGGTGGATCTTCGCCGCCTCCCCCGGCACCACCGCCACCGCCAGCTGCCCCTGTTGCTAATGCTGGCCCTGATACGACCGTTCAAGAGTTAACACTGGTCACACTGTCAGGCAGCGCTACGGATGCTAATGGAGACGCTATAAGTTATTCCTGGGTGCAGACAGGCGGTTCAACAGTAACCCTGAGTGACGCAGATACCGCAACAGCAAGCTTTACCGCCCCGGATGTCACGGAAGGCAATCCGGAAGTTCTTACTTTTGAACTTACTGCATCTGATCCAGGGAACCTTACTGGCTCCGATGATGTTGAGATCACAGTTGAGGACCCCCCTTCGCTAACAACGACCTACTGTCATGGGGGATTTAACAAGCTACTGATCCACAACGATAATGGACTTGAGACTTATGAGGTGGTGCTAGAGCCACTCGGGTCGACTGCCTTGCCAGCGACCGGGTCCCGAAACGGTAACAACTTGTTACTTCAGGCAACCAGTGGTGATTTCACACTCGACTACGATGTGACTATCTCTTCCGATGAAGCAACGGTGACAGCTGCAATCGATGTGTCGTTTGGAGGCTCTAATTTTGTATTGAACGAATATGGGACCCTAGGAGATTGCGCAACGTTCGACCTAGTTAACCAAGCGGTCCCCCAATTAGCGACTGCAGATTTTACCGACGTTGCAACCTACATTGAGGATATTTCGTTATTTCGCTCTGCTGCAGGGCATGACTACAGTGACAGCTTTGAATCATGCCGTTCGATGAAACACTACTTCTCGCCCAAACTTGAAGAGCGACTGAATAACAACGTGCCGGTGTTCGCACCCTTTGCTGGAACAATTGTCCTGCTAAATACCGAATGGGAAGGATTTGTAGATGACGGTGTGACGGACCAGAGAGTTTTTATTCGCTCGGAAAGTAACCCTGCCGTGCTCACTGTTCTTTTTCATATTGACCTAATGTCAAATGATCTTGTTGTTGGGTCGTCAGTTAGTTCAGGCCAGCAGTTGGGCTATGCCCGTATGGTGAGTGACGGTTCCGCGTCCCATGATTTTGATATTGGCGCACAAATCAATACAACCGCAGGAGTGCGTTACGTTTCATACTTTGAGCTAATAGAGGCCAATATTTTCTCCGGCTATAGTAGTTTTGGAACAAACCGCACTGACTTCATCATCACGGAGGCAGAACGGGATGCTGATCCACTGACTTGCGACGGGGAAACATTTACCTCTTTCGGCTCCTTATGGAGCTGGATTTTCGGAGAATTTAGCTGATCGAAAGGATTTTGCCCTTCCGGTATATTGGCCGCGCTATGAGAAAATATTTCATCCTCTGTTTGGCCTTTGTGATTCTGGGAAATGCACAGGTGACTTCAGCTGAAGAATCTTCGGCAGATATTGAGGCAACTAAAACCGAGGATAAGGCCGCAGAGTTACCTCTATCATGCGATGAGTTTCCAGACCATCTGGAGCTATGCACGCCGTATAAGTGTCAGTTTTCACACCCCTTTACGGGTGAAACAATGGTTAAGGCAGTGGTTGGTGAAGAAGCTGGAATTTGTATATACGCTGAAGAAATGCCAAACGACGGCCAGATGAACTGCCGATATAACCCCGAGTTAAGGACTGCCATTTCACAATTTTATCGTGATGTTGCTGCCGCCAAGACCACTGACGCAGATGTACAGGTTACTGAGGATAGGATCAGAGCAACATATACGATTGATGGAAAGGAAGTCGAAAATCCATTGCAAG
>JAQWSV010000207.1 GCA_029243005.1 Woeseiaceae bacterium | reverse complement strand
AGGTTCGTGAGCTCGTGAGCGAATTCAATCTCACCAGCTACGAAGGAGGCGGGAAAGTGGCTGTCATCGAGCCCGCAGACGCTATGACTCACAGTGCCGCCAACAGCCTACTCAAGACGCTCGAGGAACCCCCTGGTGACGCGCTTCTTATCCTTGTGGTTGACCGGCCCGGACGGCTGCCGGCAACGATCGTTAGCCGTTGTCAGCGCCTGAACGTGCATTTGCCGTCGGAGCTCACCGGGATGTCCTGGTTGCAGGCCCTGCGGCCAGGTACGGAATGGGCCCCAGTGCTCCGAGAGGCCGGCATGGCGCCGCTGGCGGCCATTGGCGCGCTGGAGCGGCTGGAGGAGACCAATATGATGGCCGCGGAGTTTCGGGCGGTCGCAGAGGGTGGAGCGGGGCCGCTCCCAATTGCTGCCAAATGGGCCAAAATGGAGCCGGAATTCGTCCTGGATTGGCTGGCCCGACAGGTCCAGAAGTGTATTTTCAGGACCTCAAACGACACAACCGCTAGCTTTCCAGCGGCCGTCGGTGATTCTGTGCTGGAACGTATAGACAGGCGAAATCTCTTCTGTTATTTAGACATAATCAACAGATTACGGGGGCAGCCCGTGGGCTCTTTCAACGTTCAATTGACCCTCGAATGCCTGTTGATTGACTGGTCACAACGGCTGGAGTCACTGACAGGAGCTGAGTAACGGATTATGAGCAAACCTGGATTACTTACGCTGACGATCAAGGACAAGAGCGCGCTGTATCTGGCTTATATGCCCCACATCATCAACGGCGGCCTGTTTATACCGACCAGTAACTCCTACCAGCTGGGTGACGAAGTCTTCATGCTGCTGAACCTCATGGGTGAGGAAGAGAAGATTCCGGTGGCTGGTAAGGTGATCTGGATGACGCCGAAAGGCGCGCAGGGCAACCGTACAGCCGGTATCGGTGTGCAGTTTAGCGACCAGGACCAGGGAAATACCCAGAAGAAGATTGAAAACTACCTAGCCGGTGCACTGGGTGGGGATAAACCAACCCATACGATGTAGTTTTTTACCTACCCAACAAGAAGGCCGGCATTCGCCGGCCTTCTTGTTGGGCTGTATGTTACTGCTTATCCCCCATTGATACCGTCCCGCAGCACATAGGCATGGTAACCGCGTTCGTTCAGGATGTAGGCCGCTGCAGAGCTTCGGCGCCCTGTATCACAACAGACGACATACTTCTTGCTTTTATCTAGTGTATTGACCTTGAGACGAATGAAGTACAGAGGGATATTGATCGCGCCGTCCATGTGATGATTCTCGAATTCACTCGGCAGGCGGACGTCGAGTAACTGTCCACCTTGTTGAATAATTTTCTCCGCATCGTCCGGATCAACCCAGTCGAGCATGGGTTCGTTCAACAGCTTCTTGAAGTCTTCCTTGCCTAGGCGCATTACAACGCCGTCGGACTTCATTGTTACTGTTGCATTCCGCTTAGCGTCCGAGATCAGAGCTTCTTCACCGAAGGTATCGCCGACTTCCAGTTCGGCCAGTTTGATACCTTCCTTGTTGAGCGGCGTTTCACGTGTGACCAGGCATTTTCCGCGCATTAGCACGTAGAAGTAATCACCCTCGGCGCCCTGCTTGAGCACTACGTCACCAGACTTGTAATTGATTCGCTGCATTCGCTTGGTAATTGCCTGAATATTGGCAGGCGGAATATTTTGAAAGGCTTTGATCTGAAGGAGCATAGTCATCCAGTCATTACGACCGAGTTCCTCGGCCTGCTCCTGTAGTCTAGAGACCTCGTGAGACCCGGTCTGGTCCCAGGTCAGCATCACGTCTAGGAGATCGCTGTCGATCGATAGGTACTGAACACGATCGCGTGCCCGCGCGGTTACGCGCCGAGGAAACTTGCTGGATACGGGATTGCGTGCGCTCTCGGTGCCCCCCTCGACAACCTGGGCAATCTTGGCACCCTCGATAAGCTCCAGCGCGCCTGAGACGATGTAAACAGTACGTTTCTCGGTGTCCCCTTCCTTGAACAGGATCTGCGACGGGGACAGTTCACGGATACGGACTTTCTTCGCTAGTGCGTCGAGATTGTCACGCGTCAGCTCGTCCAGTGGTGAAAAGGTCCTGAGCACTTCAATGTCCAGCTGCTCAGTCGTCATCCGATTTCTTGCCTGTCGTCGATAAAAAGGTCCCCGAGGCCAGTGAAAACGGCGCGTGGGTGAATATAAGCTCTTATTGTAACGTCAATTTGTAGGGACACGGAACTCGCAGTGACCGCGCTCGTGAAGCGGTGAACAGTTTGTACGAAGGTAACTCTGCCCCGACTTAAGAATTCGGTGCGCCCCGGAGTTCCTCCCAGCCGGGGTGGGGCTGGAAGCGATGATCGCCGCTGACGCTATATGTCTCGGCCAGCCGGGCGAGTGTCTTCACGATATCGTCGACACTGCGGTCGAGTGCATACTGCAGTGGTCCTCCCCGGAAAGGCGCGAAGCCGGTCCCGAAAATTACGCCGGCATCGAGCAGGTCTGCGTCCCGAACGACGCCTTCGGCATGTACGGCGACGGCCTCATTCACCATCGGCAGAATGAGTCTGTCGGTCAGATCCGGAACAGCCTCGGCATCGTCCACGTCGGGCTTGATGGCTTTCCCGTCTTCCCAGCGATAGAAACCCTGTCCTGACTTGCGGCCAAGGTCTTGGCGCTCGATCATGCTGTCGAGAATGCCGGGGGCCTCGCGATCGAACGCAGCACCAAGGACACCGGATACGTGCCGGGCCACGTCCAGGCCAACGGTATCGATGAGTTCAATCGGCCCCATCGGCATACCGAATTGTACTGCCGCATGATCGATAGAGGCCAGCGGTACACCAGCCTCAGCCAGGATCATCGCCTCAGCCATGTAAGGAGCAAGAATTCGATTGACAACGAATCCGGGCGAGCTTTTGCATTCAAGCGGGAACTTGCCAATGGCTTTGACGAACGCGATTGCGCTGTCGAGCGTTGCGGCATCGGTATCCTCGCATCGAATGACTTCCACCAGCGGAAGTTTTGCGACAGGATTGAAGAAATGCAAACCGATGAAACGCTGCGGATGGTCGTAAACTGTTCGCAGATCTTCCAACCTAATGCACGATGTATTCGTTGCCAGTAGTGCGCCCGGTTTCATTCTTTGCTGAAGGTCCTTGTACAGCGACTGCTTGGCATCGACATTTTCAAAAATGGCTTCGATCACGAGATCGGCTTCGGCAGCACCGTCGCCGGCAACGTCGGGAACGAGTCGGCTACTGGTGGCTGCGCGCTCATTGGTATCCCTTATGCGTTTACCGAATAATTTGGCGGCTCGCCGCATGGCCGGATCGATGTATTTCTGCTCGCGGTCCTGCAGCGTGACGTTAAGACCGCGCAATGCACACCAGGCCGCGATGTCACCGCCCATAACGCCGGCACCGACCACGTGCACGCGCTCGATGCGATCATTCGGTTTCTTGCCTTGGTTCTTCAATTGGTTTTGCAGGAAGAACACGCGCACTAGGTTTCGCGAGGTTCGGCCTACCATGAGAGTTGCAAATGATCGCGCTTCTGCGGCATAGCTGTCATCGGAGGCGCCATACTTTTTCCACAACTCGATCATGGCGTATGGGGAAGGGTAGTCTTCCTTCCGAGTTCGCGCCGCGACCTGGCCCCTGAGCATACGAGCGACCAGCGGCCGCAGAATAGCCAGATTCAAAAGTCTGTCGAGTAAAGGGGCTAATCGTTTCGTCTGCCCGGAGGCAATGATCTCACGCGCAGCTTGTTTCCAGTTGTCCGACGTGGCAATACGGTCCACGAATCCTTGCGCGCTCGCCTGGTCGACCCGAATCGACTTACCCGTAAGCATGACCTGCATTGCCGCGCGCACGCCGGCGATGCGAATGGACCGCACGGTGCCGCCGAAACCGGGGTGAAGTCCCAGCAGCACCTCGGGTAGTCCGATGACCGGTTTCGGATTCTCCAATGCGATGCGGTACGTACAGGCCATCGCTAGCTCCAGCCCACCGCCCAGTGCAAAGCCATTTAATACAGCGACGCTCGGGCAGCGCAATGCCTCCAGTCGATCGAAAAGTTGTTGCCCGAGTCGAATCAGCTCATAGCCCTCGTCGGCCGTTTCGATCGTCCTGAATTCATTGATGTCCGCGCCCATCACGAATCCGCTCAGCTTGCCGGAGTGGAGTACGAGTCCTTTGGGCGGTTCTTTTTCCAGGTTCGCAATGATCCTGTCGAATTCCAACAGAACAGCCTCTGACAGCACATTGACTGAGCTGTCGATTTTATCGAGGCACAGCCACAAAAGCCCGTTTGCGTCGGTTTCCAGTCGCCAGTTCTCAAATTCAGTTACGGTAGATTCTGTCACTCCATTACTCCACTTCAAAATCGCAAACCAGGGGTAGGTGGTCTGAATGCCTGACTTGCGGAATCTCGAAATTGGTGACGCGGATACCGTCCTGGTACAGGATGAAGTCCAGTTCCTTGCGCGGGGAACGGCTGGGATAAGAGGGTAGCCCTTTAATGTTCGCACTCTTCAGACCGGCGGCTCGCATGAAAAGATAGATTTCGTTTTCACCCCAGAACGTATTGAAATCGCCGGCGACGATGACCGGTTTTTCGGTTACTGCGATCAGGTCGTAGAGCTTCCTGAGCTGCAAGTGCCGGTGGCGATATTTCAGAGACAGGTGGACTAGGAATACGGCAAAATCGCCCATCTCGAGTTCGATGATGAGCCGTTTAATTCCGGTATCGAAGTAGTGGAATGTCTCACCATGCACGCGGGGCGCGGCCAAGAACGCGTTTCCCTGTTTGCGAAGAATCGGCAGCACCTTGTTGATCGACTTCGCGCCGTACTTGCTTTCGTACGATGAATTCATGCCTAACTCGGCTGCGATCGTTTCCGCCTGGTTGATCTTTCGACTTCGCATGGATCCCGTATCAATTTCGATCAGGCCAACGATATCGGGGTCGACCGACTTGATGAATCTAGTGATGTCCGGCAGGACACTCTGATTGCCGAGAATATAGCCTGCACCGGGCAGTGGCATGTGCATCGACGCTCCGACGCCCACACCGTAGCGGATGTTATACAGGAGTAGTCTCATGATCGTGGGCTACGATACACTAGTGGCTTGCGGGATGGCAGACGGAGAAAGCCGTGCCCGGCGACTGCCCGAGTCATCTATCGTGCCATCGAGCATCTCGAATTAAACCTTGGGGAAATGGTGAACACATTAAAACCACAGGCGAGGCTGTCAGACACGTCGTGCCGGGAAACCATCAAGATCACACTGGACGGATACGGTGAAATCCATGGCTGATTCTCAAACGCTGGTAATTGCACATCGCGGTGCGTCGGGATATTTGCCCGAGCATACGCTGGAGGCGAAGGCGTATGCCCACGCCCTGGGCGCCGATTACATCGAACAGGATCTGGTTGCTACTCGTGATGATCAGGTGATCGTTATTCACGACATCCACCTAGACCGGGTGACCAATGTCGCGAGTTTATACCCGGGCCGACATCGGGACGACGGCCATTACTATGCACGTGATTTTGACCTGGCCGAAATTCAGGCGCTGGCGTCCGGTGAGCGCCGCGGCAACGACGGTGAGACTGCGGCGTTTCCGAATCGATACCCGGTGGGCTTCGGTCCGTTTCGCATTCCCACACTGCGGGAAGAGATTAAGCTCATCCAAGGCCTCAACCAGGCAACCGGGCGGATTGTCGGCATCTATCCGGAGATCAAGAACCCGGCATGGCACCGGGCGGAGGGTGTGGACCTCAGTTCACTGGTGATCGACCAGCTCCACGATTTTGGTTATCGCACAAAGTCAGACCCGGTATTTCTTCAATGTTTCGATGATGCCGAGGTTAGGCGTATCCGCCATGATCTTGGCTGTCCGCTTAAGCTGGTTCAGCTCATTGGTGAAAACAGCTGGGATCAAGCGGATACCAACTACGATGTATTGAAGACGCCGGAGGGATTGCAGGAAGTCGCTCGGACTGTTGATGGTGTCGGGGCCTGGATCCAACACCTGGTGGATACAGCGGGCGTGGACGGACAGCCCGTATCCACCGGATTCGTGAAATCGGCACATGAAGCAGGACTTGTGGTGCACCCCTACACATTCCAGGTTGAGCAAATTGGACCCGGGTTCGAGTCCCTGCCGGAAATGATCGCCTGGTTTGTTGATACATTGGGCGTTGACGGAGTCTTTACGGATTTCCCGGATCTCGCATTGGAAGGGTTGGGTCGCACCTGATCTCTGCAATCCAGCTTACAATGTAGTCTTCCCGTAAATGGGTGTGCCCACGAATCCAGCATGCGACGACTGTACCCGTCAATCGTTCCAATAATTGTTCTCACCGTTGTTGCGTGTGTTCCTGCAGCGCATCCAGTAGACATTGGATTTGAAGTTCGCCTGAATGGCGAGCCAATCTCATGTGCGGTCGGTATAGACGGTGTTCAGCTCACTGATCTTCGGTTTTACGTCAGTGAGGTGCGACTAAGGGGCACAGAAGGCGGTTGG
>JAQWSV010000199.1 GCA_029243005.1 Woeseiaceae bacterium | reverse complement strand
ACATCGAAGAAATCGGCGTTGATTGCCTGAGCGACATGGACGGCATTGTTGTCCCCGGCGGCTTCGGCGATCGCGGTGTGGAAGGCAAGGTTGCTACGGTTCGCTACGCTCGCGAGAACAATATTCCCTACCTCGGTATCTGTCTCGGAATGCAGGTCGCGATCATCGAGGCGGCGAGAAACCTGGCCGACCTCGATGGCGCACACAGTACCGAATTCGTACGCGGCACTGAACATCCTGTCATTGCGCTGATCACGGAGTGGGAAACCAGCGCCGGTGAACGCGAGGAACGCAGCGAGGAGTCGGGCATGGGCGGTACGATGCGCCTGGGTGCTCAGGAGATTCAACTGGCCGAGGATTCGCGGGCGGCATCCGTTTATGGCGAGTTGACTATTCACGAACGCCACCGGCATCGTTACGAGGTCAACAACCTTTATCGTGACAGGCTCGAGGAAGCGGGTATCTGCTTTTCGGGTCTCTCGGTCGACGATCTCGTCGAGATGATCGAGATACCCGACCATCCCTGGTTCGTGGCCAGCCAGTTCCACCCCGAATTCACCTCGAATCCGCGCGATGGACATCCGCTGTTTGCGAGTTTTGTCCGGGCAACTGTTCAGGTTCGTGGTGGCCGTGAGCTACCGAAGGTTGCCGAGGCATGAAACTCAGTGGTTTCGACGTCGGGCCTGACAAACCGTTCTTCCTGATTGCCGGGACTTGTGTCGTCGAGGGCGAGGCGTCTGCTATTGAAACTGCTGGCACGTTAAAGGAGATTACGAGCGAGCTTGGTATCCCTTTCATCTACAAGTCGTCCTTCGACAAGGCGAACCGAAGCTCCCGCGATGGCTTTCGCGGACCGGGCATGGAAGAGGGCCTCAGGATCCTGGATGAAGTTCGCTCGCAGCTCTCGTTACCGGTGCTTACCGATGTGCATGAAGACACGCCGATGGACGAAGTCAGTGACGTCGTTGACGTCCTGCAGACACCGGCTTTTTTGTGCCGTCAAACCAATTTTATCCTGCGCGTCGCGGCGAGTGGTAAACCCGTCAACATCAAGAAAGGACAGTTTCTTTCCCCCTGGGAAATGCAAAACGTGGTCGATAAGGCTAAATCGACGGGAAATGACGACATCATGGTTTGCGAGCGCGGTTTCTCATTCGGTTACAACAACCTAGTTTCGGACATGCGCAGCTTGGCCGTGTTGAGAGGTACGGGTTGCCCGGTGGTCTTCGATGCGACGCATTCGGTTCAGTTACCGGGCGGCAAGGGCAGCGCATCCGATGGCCAGCGCGAGTTTATCCCGGTGTTGGCGAGAGCGGCGACCGCGACAGGGGTTGCAGGTCTGTTCATGGAAACACATGCCGATCCGGAAACAGCATTGAGTGATGGTCCCAATGCGTGGCCGCTAGAACGGATGCGCGTATTGCTGGAAACACTGCTGTCCATTGACCAGGTCGTAAAGAGCGGGGATTTTCTCGAGGCAGAGTTCGGACTTGGCATATAGGTATTACGGTCGGAGCTGCTCGTATTGGCGTTGCGAGTGACTTTGGCCGTTTTTTTATGGAGACACTATGATCAACATTGAGCATATTCATGGCCGGGAAATTCTGGATTCCCGTGGCAATCCCACAGTTGAAGCCGAGGTTCGGCTGGTGGACGGATCGCATGCCCGTGCTGGTGTGCCATCAGGCGCGTCGACCGGTACTCGCGAAGCTGTTGAACTCAGGGATGGTGATTTGGACCGCTACTTAGGCAAAGGGGTGCAAAAAGCGGTCGCTAACATCAATGGGCCGTTAAAGGGTGCTTTAACCGCCGAATCGTTTGCGGATCAGAGAGCGCTGGATCAGCGCATGATCGAACTCGATGGTAGTTCAAATAAAGGTAACCTGGGCGCCAATGCGTTGTTGGCAATCTCTCTCGCAACGGCCAAGGCAGCGGCGCAGTCCGCCGGCGCGCCTCTGTTCCGCCACCTGGGCAATAGTAATACGATGCCGGTCCCGATGATGAACATCATCAATGGCGGCGCACATGCCGATAACAGCGTCGATATCCAGGAATTCATGATTTTGCCGGTTGGTGCTCCGTCGTTCGGTGAGGCTTTACGATATGGCTCTGAAATCTTCCACGCGCTACGGAGCGTCCTGAATGGCAAGGGATTGAATACCGCAGTGGGTGACGAGGGTGGCTTTGCCCCGGATCTGCCTTCCAACCGCGCTGCCTTGGACACGATTGTTGAGGCTGTTGATAAGGCCGGTTTTTCCCTTGGCGACGATATCCTGCTTGGCCTCGACGTCGCGAGCTCGGAGTTCTACGAGGACGGTTATTATCGGCTGGCGTCAGAAGGGCGGGACTTCGACGCTGCGGGCTTTACCGACTTTCTCGCGGAGCTTGCTTCAAACTACCCGATCATTACGATCGAAGACGGTATGGATGAGGGTGACTGGGATGGATGGCGGCTGCTGACGGAGCGCCTAGGCAGTGCGGTGCAGCTGGTAGGCGATGATCTGTTCGTGACCAATACGGATATTTTGAGCCGTGGCATCCGCGAAAATATTGGCAATTCGATATTGATAAAACCTAACCAAATCGGTACCTTATCGGAGTCACTTGATGCGATTACTATGGCAGTGGACGCGGGCTATTCGGCAGTGGTATCACACCGTTCCGGCGAGACCGCAGACAGTACGATTGCCGATATTGCGGTGGGCACTGCGGCGACGCAGATTAAGACGGGATCTCTTTCACGTTCTGATCGAATCGCCAAGTACAACCAGCTCTTACGCATCGAAGAGGCTTTGGGTAGCGATGCGGCATATGCTGGCCGCAGCGCCTTCTCAGTGAAGGCCTGAGTCCGGAGACGGGCGACGTTTGCTTGGAGTAATGATCGCTTGAATACACGATGGATAATGCTGGTGCTGACCATTGCAGGGCTCGCGATGCAGGCTCAATTGTGGCTGTCGGATACTGGTTTCCGGAAGACCAGCAATTTGCGTGACGCGGTTCTCGCACAACGCACACAAAATGACGAGTTGCGTGCTCGCAACCGATGGCTTGAAGCCGATGTAATTAATCTCAAGCACGGTGGCGAGGCGGCGGAAGAAAGAGCCCGGACAGACCTTGGCATGATCGGTCGTTCAGAGACATTTTTTCAGGTAGTCCCTGCAACTGGCGACAATCTGGTCGCCGATGCGCAACACTGAGTTTCACCTTCCCGACTGGGCGCGTGCCCACGGCAGCTCGCTGTTTCGGGGGCAAATCAAGAAAACACCCGACGATTTTCGCGTAGAAGAAGTGCTGGGCTTTGTGCCCACCGGTGAAGGCGAGCACGATTTCCTGCGCATTGAAAAGACAGATTCGAATACGACCTGGGTCGCGCGTCAGCTGGCCGCGCACGCGGGGGTCACTGCGAAAGACGTCGGTTACGCAGGACTCAAGGATCGTCGTGCGGTTACAACGCAGTGGTTCAGTATTCGTCGGCCTTCTGGCGAAGGGACTGACTGGTCCACGTTAAAGGTAAGTGGGATAAGGCTTCTCGAGCATACGCAGCATCGTCGCAAGCTCAAGACCGGCGCTCATGCAGGTAATCGATTTCGCATTGTCGTGCGTGGCATGCTAGGTGATAGTGGGCAAGTCGACGAACGTCTGAAGGCCGTGCAGGCGTTAGGCGTACCGAATTACTTCGGGCCGCAGCGATTCGGGCGACACGCGCATAACCTAGTGCTTGCCAGTGCGGTATTCGAAGGCAAGCGGATGAAAAGAGATCTTCGGAGCATTGCTATTTCGGCGGCGCGCTCGTTAATCTTTAATGAGGTCCTTTCCGCACGCGTCGCGGGAGGAAGCTGGAGCAGGCTTGTGTCCGGCGAGCCCGCGAACCTTGACGGCAGTGGCAGCATCTTCCTGCCGACGGTCGAAGACGGCCGGTTGC
>JAQWSV010000193.1 GCA_029243005.1 Woeseiaceae bacterium | reverse complement strand
CATCGGCCAGGGTAGCTCGCGTCGGGTTGCCGCTGCGCGTGTAGTCGTACTCGCCCTTCTCACCGAACCGGCGAAAGGCGAAATTAGATGAAAGATAGAGCGGCGGCACGATAGCACTGTGCTGCCTATCTGACTCAATGGATGCCCGCACAGCTTTGGTGGCCGGGTTGACTGGATAGTTCATCAGCTTGTCTCCACGTTATTCCGATGTCGGCAAATGCCGGTTGTTCTCATCGGCTCCCGCGAAGACGCAGGGAGGGTGCCAAGCCCTTGCACCGTCGACCGGGCCGACAGGCGTTGCATTGACACTCATCTGTCGAAGTCCCGAAGACTTCGCAGGAGTTGGCACCTTTTCAGGGTGGTTAACCCTGAAGGTTGCCCCGGCGTCACTGGGCCTACCCCTCAGCCGGTCTCGATGAGTCGACGAGAGTCTAGGATCTGCAGTGCAATCAGGTCAATCTTATTCCGAATTGCGAATACGAGATGACATTAATCTTTTCATATTGGTTGATACCGCTAACATCGCCATACATCACAGCGACCCATTTATCTGTCCCGGTTTCCGGACGCATCCTCCGCTGCGCTGGCACAATCGATACACAAGGCGACAGTGGGATCGAACCGAAGTCGGTTTTCCTGGATCGGTTCATCGCAGGCCCGGCAGTAGCCGAAGTCTCCGCTTTCCATGTCTGTCAGTGCAGCAGCAATACCCCGCAGGGTTTCTTCGCGGCGGCGGCCGGAAGCTTGTGCCATCGCCTGGGCCTGCATGGCGTCCATTCGGGACAGACGCCCTACCCGCTGCTGATCCAGTTCCACGGTCTGAGCAGACGACTCTGCCGTATCCGTGACCGACCGAAGCTCGGCCCGCAGTGAAATCAGGGCTTCGCGCATTTCAGCCAGGAAGGCTTCCTGCATGACTTACGCGGCTGCACCCGCCAGGCTGCGAATCATATCGTGTCGATTGGCCTTAATATCTCTCATATTTTCTACTTTATTTTCAATTTTTTACTGTCTATTTATAATCTATTTTATGATTTCTTTATCCGCAATGGGTATCGCCATTATTGAGTACGCCGGGTTCCTGCCGCCGCCCACCTCTCCAGCAATTCCGCCTCGCGTTCGCGGCTCAGCCCTACTCGCAGGTTTGCCTGCTGTTCCTCGCTGCGTGTTCGGTGCCAGTCGAGCGTATCTTTTGCTGTAATGGCAAGCGGCCTGAAGCGCATACCCGCCTCGATCGCGCGCGTGTTGACCATGCGCCCGTAATTCAGGAAAAGCCCCTCCGGTCGATACCAGAACGGCAGCGTGACCCGCGCCTCTTCACCCTCCGCGATCAGAAACTCCCAATCCACCCAGGTGAAACTCGAAGGTGTCGATGTGACCGCTTTGATGCCATGAACGAAACCGGCATTGGTCAACGGGGACCCCGGTCCAACGGTGTTATAGATACCGAGTATCGAGTTCTCCACCATGTAGACATAAAACTCGGCTAGGTCGCGCACGTCGACATACTGGATAGGATCCGATCGGTCTCCATGGACGAGAATATTGTCACCCTCATCGATACGGTCGACCCAGTAGGTAAACCGGTCGGTTCGGTCGCCTGGTCCGACAATGACCGGTGGACGTGTGATCTGGCTCCTGGCAGCGAAAGCGTCCTGAACGATGCGCTCCGCCTGCGCCTTGTTGTCGCGGTAACTGGTCCAGTCTGGCGTCGGCGGGTTTCTGGGGCCGATCGGGGCATCCTCATCCATGACAGAATTCGTGAAGTCCGTATAGACGCCGCGAGTAGACGTGAACAGATACTGGTCGCAGGC
>JAQWSV010000187.1 GCA_029243005.1 Woeseiaceae bacterium | reverse complement strand
ATCCGGGCCTCAGGGGTAACGGTCGCTCCAACGGCTGGCTCTTGAGCGCGATGGATTTTCTGCCCACGTTTCTGGAGGCCGTCGGAACGTCACACCCCGGTGCGTCGGAGTTCAGGGGAAGGTCGATCAGAGATATTCGCGGTCGTTCATTCTGGAATGACCTCGTGACTGGAGTACCGTCCGATCGATCGGACTATGAGATTGGACTGACCCGCGGTATGGGCGGGTCACTAATTCGCGGACGCTACAAGATTATCAATCAGCCACCGCCGAGTAGTGAAAGTTCGCTGGCAACCGCTGTTGCGGAGCCGAGGCCCTGGCGCTTATACAACATTGCCGACGATCCTTCCGAGACCACTGATCTCGCAGCGGATTACCCCGAACTGGTCGAAGAAATGGTCCGCCGCTGGGCTTCCGAGTGGAAGTAGGCTTGCCACTCGATGGTTGTCTGCGATTTGAGTTCCTGGGAGAAGTCCGAGCAATACAAAAGGCCATACAGGAGGAGATGCGGCCATGTTGCGCCAGCCATGTTGACGGATCTGCATACTTCCTAGCCCTGCGTCACCATCACCCGGACGGATTTCGCATCAAAGCCGGCTGAGCCGGCAGCAGCCAGGAGGGCATCCGATTCGAAGCGAATTCTGGACGCCCACGCCGATGAGCTGCAGATCACCACGAGCACATCTTTCTCCCGGATGTTGGCGGCGAGCAGGTTTTCAGACATTCCCGGGCTCATTGCGGCACGCAGCGCCGAGGTTAGGGAGTCCATGTCCTGCGCGGTCTGAATCAGTTGCTCTAGGTTTCCAGAAGCCCCTGAATTTAAAAGACTTTTTAGCTTTTTGGTAGGCATGGAAAGTGTGACCTGGTTGGCGTTTTTGGCTCGATCAAGTGACCGGTTGCCAAGTTCATGGGGCCCGATATTGTAATACTGCGTCTAATTTTGCATATTGCCGATCCGATAAAGGGTATACCCGTCGAGAGGTGGGGACGCAAAACCACCGATCTAAAGGGACAGGATGTCCTACGATAGCGGAGTTACCTAAGTGAGCAAATCTTGCAGGCCTGTAACAATGAAGGCGCGCCTCCAGGAACAGCTAGCCGGCAGATCAGGTATAATAAAATCAACGGCTTATAGGCTGAGCGATAATAACGCGGGAATGACTCGATGAACGTAGTAATTTTCGGCAAGGGATTTGGAAATCTCCGCCGGATCGACCTGTCCGGCAGGGCCGCGGCAGCATTGGGTGCCCTTTTTGCTGGCGTTATCGGTGCCCTCACATTTGGTGCGGGATACTGGTATTCCGCGCAGACCGGCTCCGGGGTGAGCTTTTCGGAAGCCGAGAACCTCGCCAGCGAACTGGACAACCGGCGCACTGAAATCGCCCAGACCCGTCAGCAGACCGAGGACACGCTGGACGCGTTGGCCATCCGTATCGGACAAATGAACGCGCGTGTGATTCGACTTGACGCGCTAGGGCGCCGACTCACTGAAATGGCGGACCTCGAAGACGGTGAATTCGACTTCGACAGCGTGCCGGGAATCGGCGGCCCGGAAGAAGAGCCCTATATTGCCGGTTCCGCAGAAGTGCCCGAACTCATCAATGCGATGGCAGATCTTAACCAGCAGCTGAACAATCATGAAGCACAGCTGGGCGCGCTGGGAAGCTTGATGGCCGACCAGAACCTGACAGAGCGAGTTTATCCTCAAGGCCGCCCGGTACGCTCTGGCTGGATGTCTTCCTACTTCGGTCGTCGTACGGATCCCTTTACTGGCAAGCCTGCCAACCATCGCGGCGTCGATTTTGCCGGCAAGAAAGGCGATGACATCATCGCGGTAGCCGACGGTGTCGTGACCTGGTCAGCGCACCGTTATGGCTTCGGCATGCTCGTGGAAATCAATCATGGCAGCGGTTATACGACGCGTTATGCTCACAACATGGAAAACCTTGTCCAGGTTGGTGACGAAGTGAAGAAAGGCCAGACCGTAGCTCTCATGGGTGATACTGGCCGGGCGACGGGCCCGAACTTGCATTTCGAGGTTCTACAGGACGGCCAAAGAGTGAATCCCGTAACTTTCATCAGGCGGAGTGCTGACTGATATTCCGACCAGCGCAGAAGGATAGATACTGCGTTGGTCACCGCCTCGAATTGCGGAGCGCGGAAGGCGTAGACGGTCCGTGTATACTCCGCTTTCTCCGCGTCGGCCGCCTTGCCATTCTCGACCTGCATTGCCTAGCCAATTATTGGCCTCCCAATTCAGCTGGAATTGGTACGCTGTTGACTTCCGGCCCGAATCGCCAATATATCGGTGCCTGAATGTGCGGTTTTTTGCGAGCGTCAACCGTGCAAATTCCTGATCAGTCAGTAAAATACCCGTTTTTTGTGCACCGGCTCGCAGAACCAGTGCGGTCGATTCAGGAGCCCCTGTGGCCAATTTCTTGACCCGAATTTTCGGCAGTCGCAACCAGCGGCTGATTCGCGAGTACTCGAAGACCGTTAATCGTATAAACGGCATGGAAGAGGATCTGAAGGCGCTGGACAACAGTGCGCTCAGGGCAAAGACGGACGAATTCCGCGGCCGCGTATCGGAAGGAGCACCTCTGGACGATCTATTGCCGGAGGCCTTCGCGGTGGCACGGGAAGCGGCCTGGCGTGCGCTTGGCATGCGACCTTTCGATGTACAGTTGATTGGCGGCATGGTGCTGCACGACGGTAACATCGCCGAAATGCGGACCGGTGAAGGCAAGACGCTGGTCGCCACATTGCCGGCCTACCTGAATGCGCTGTCAGGCAATGGCGTTCACATCGTGACCGTCAACGAATACCTGGCGCAGCGTGACGCGGACTGGATGCGGCCTGTTTATGAGTTTCTTGGGCTGACGGTCGGTGTGTCGAAATCCGGCCAGTCTCATGATGAGAAGAAGGAAGCTTACGGAGCCGATATTACCTACGCGACCAATAACGAACTGGGTTTTGATTACCTGCGCGATAACCTGGCGTTCTCTCTCGATGACAAGGTGCAGCGTGAGCTGAACTTCGGCATTGTCGACGAAGTGGACTCGATCCTGATAGACGAAGCACGTACCCCGTTGATCATTTCCGGCCCCGTTGAGGAAAGCACGGACCTCTATCTGAAGATCAACAAGCTGATTCCGAAGTTGCGTCGACACGAAGAGCAGAAAGGCGATACCAACTACGACATTCTGATGAAACAGATTGCCCT
This sequence comes from Woeseiaceae bacterium, assembly GCA_029243005.1. Taxonomy (GTDB): domain Bacteria; phylum Pseudomonadota; class Gammaproteobacteria; order Steroidobacterales; family Woeseiaceae; genus SZUA-117. Next base: position 4,405 of record JAQWSV010000187.1, on the reverse strand, counting down.
CTTCGACGAGCGGGGTAATCCGGTCAATATTGAAAACGAAGACGGCATTGGTACGAATGTCATGTCCGTCGATCAGGCTGTCGAGGTGGGCAATGACCGTGAATCGGATGTCGTCCTCAGCGAAGAAGAGAACGACGACGGTATTCCGGCCTGCAAGCTCGCACGGCGCGGTCACTTTATGGGTGATGAGAAGGCCAAGCAGGTGCACGTAACCGACGAAGGTCACCAGTACGTCGAAGAACTGATGATCCAGTCCGGTCTGCTGGGTGACGGCGAGAGTCTTTACGACGCACAGAACATTCGTCTGGTGCATCACCTGAATGCAGCACTACGTGCACACGCTATGTTCCAGAGAGATGTCGAGTACATCGTCAAGGACGGCGAGATCGTCATCGTCGACGAGTTCACCGGGCGCACCATGCCGGGACGTCGCTGGTCGGACGGCCTGCACCAGGCGATCGAAGCGAAGGAGGGCGTTGCCGTCAAGCAGGAAAACCAGACGGTTGCCTCGATTACCTTCCAGAACTACTTTCGCCTGTATAACAACCTTTCGGGCATGACCGGTACGGCAGATACCGAGGCCTTCGAGTTCCAGCAGATTTATGGCCTCGAGGTCATCGTTATTCCGACCCACAAGCCGATGGTTCGCAATGATATGCCGGACCTGGTCTACCTGACCGAGACGGACAAGTTCGAGGCAATCATTGAGGACATCACCGGCTGCCGGGAGCGGGGTCAGCCGGTGCTCGTGGGTACCACGTCCATCGAAACTTCCGAGCTCCTGTCGTCAGTGCTCAAGAAAAGAAACGTCAGTCATGAAGTATTGAATGCCAAACAGCACGAGCGTGAGGCCCTAATCGTCCAGCAAGCGGGCAGCCCTGGTGCTATTACGATTGCGACGAACATGGCCGGGCGCGGCTCGGATATCGTGCTTGGCGGCAATCTCGAAGCCGAGCTGGCCGAGGCTGGTGAGGACGGCGACAAGGCCGCAGTACAGACGGACTGGCAGAAACGCCATGAGCAGGTGCTGGAAGCAGGTGGTCTACATATCGTCGGCACCGAACGTCACGAATCACGCCGTATCGATAACCAGCTTCGCGGCCGTTCGGGTCGCCAGGGTGACGCCGGTTCGAGCCGTTTCTACCTCTCGATGGAAGACAACCTGATGCGGATCTTCGGCGATCCGCAGCGCATGAAGGGTCTGTTGCAACGTGTTGGCATGCAGGAAGGGGAGGCGATCGAAAGTCCGATCCTGACTCGACAAATCGAAAAGGCGCAGCGAAAAGTCGAGTCGCATAACTTCGATATTCGTAAAAACTTGCTCGAATACGATGACGTTGCGAATGACCAGCGTAAGGTTGTGTATCACCAACGCTCGGAACTGATGGCGGCAGACGACATTGCCAATTCTGTTACCGCAATTCGTGAGGAGGTCGTCGAGGTCCTCGTGGAGCAGTACATTCCGACTGGTAGTCTCGAGGAACAATGGGACGCCGAGGACTTGCAAAACGCGTTCGAGAGTGACTTCGCGATGCAGATCGACGTTCCCGGCTGGATTCGTGAAGACAGTCGCATGAACGAGGACCAGATTCGGGGACGCTGTGTCGACGAGGTTCAGGAGGCCTACGACGCCAAGGTCGAAAGTATCGGCGCCCCGCTGATGCGACAGGTGGAAAAAGAGGTCATGCTGAAGCAGCTCGATTTCCACTGGAAGGAACACCTGGGCGCGATGGACTATCTCCGCCAGGGTGTCGGCCTCAGAAGCTACGCGCAGAAAAACCCGAAGCAGGAATACAAACGCGAGGCGTTTGAAATGTTCGGTGAGATGCTGGAGCAGGTCAAACACGACACGATCAGTATTCTTTCCCGGGTCCGTATTCAGAGCGAGCAGGACGTGCAGAAGATGGAAGCGGAGCGTCGCAAGGCGCAGGCGCTCAAGTACAAGCATGACAAGGCATCTGCAATGGGCCAGCGTCCGCCCCAGACACCGGCAGCTGCTCCCGGCGAGGCGTCAAGGGAGGCTGACCGGGCACCGCTACAACCCGCAGAGCCGTTCGTTCGCTCTGGCCGCAAAATGGGCCGCAATGAGACTTGTCCCTGCGGGTCGGGCAAGAAATACAAGCAGTGCCACGGGAAACTGAGCTGAACGACATGACGACGCGTATTCGCGTTGTTGCCGGTATTCTCTCTACGGCGGACGGCCATGTCCTGATTGCCGATCGGTGTCGATCACGATCCATGCAGGACTACTGGGAGTTCCCCGGTGGCAAACTTCATGAAGACGAGACGCCGGAGCAGGCGCTGGCTCGTGAGCTATCAGAGGAACTCGGTGTCGATGTCATCCGTGCCAGGCACTTCCAGCACTTGCGGCATGACTACGACGACCTGAAAGTCGCGATTGATTTCTTTTTGGTCGACGACTGGCAGGGTGAGCCCAGCGGCGTCGAAGGTCAGCAACTGAAATGGATCGCCAGATCGGAACTCGATCAGGTGTCGTTGTTACCCGCAGATATGCCGGTTGTGGAAACGCTCAATTCCATCTGATACGCACTGGATCGATAAACCTTCAGCAAATAGAGAGTCCGAACTTGACGTCGTGTCCCGTCTGCACTGCGCGCGTGTCGATCGTGGACCATTCGAGAAAACGAATCGTAAAGCGATGCTGGCTGCCGCTAATCTCCGGATACAGCGTGCTGTCTGACGGTAAAGTGACGCGCAGCAGTCGACAGCTAGCGCCTTTCTGCGTGCGGTGCTGGTACATCCCGTTGATGGCCGTTCTTTCCGTCGGTTGCGCACTTTCCCGAATCAGCCACAGCATTTCGGTTACCCCATCGCAAATGGGTTGAATGACTTCCAGCCAGCCCAAGATGTCTTCCTGACGTCGACTGAAGGGTTGTCGAAGCCAGTGGCTGAACTCCGGCAAGTCGAATTCACAGGTGCCACCCGGAATCGAACTTCGATGTTTGATCGAGCTCAGGAATTCGCAGTCCTTCAGTGGTTGAATGAATGCCGTGTCAATGGCGTCTATTTCGTCGCGACTGGCGATGAGGTTCCCCAGAATCGTACCGAGACGCCCTGAATCAACCTCTGGCTGACTCTGGAACGTTTCCAGGGTTTCAATCTGGGTATCCAGCTCCTTGTGGACTTCGCTGCGCACATCCCCGCGAGTGAGGATAGCCATGATCTCCAGCAGGCTCGAGATGATACCCCGTGTAGCCCAGGTGGCATCGACTTCGTAGTTGTAGAGCAGTTGCTGGTAGAGAAATTCGAGGCGCATGAAAGTGCGCATACGCTCGTTCAATGGCTGCTCATACTCTGGGGCTTTATCCGCCACCTGGGTCGTCGTATTGGATGAAGTAACAGCCATCGACGTATTCTGCGCCACCGGCAGAGTTCAGGCAAATCAGTCAGTTTGTTGGCCGGCGCGTCCGAGATAGGTCTGGTGCAGCGAAGTTACGGCTAGCCGAACGCTTTCGATATCGTCATCATTTCCGATAACGTCGTCAGCAATGGACAGACGCTCCTCACGGGTTGCCTGTGTCGCCAATATGCGACGGGCCCGCTCGCGGGACTCGTTATCGCGCATCATCAGGCGTTCAATCTGGGTTTCTTCGCTACAGTCCACGACGAGGATACGATGCATCGCCTCCTTCATCGACGAGTTGAATAGCAACGGCACGACCACGATGACGTAGGGACCGGCCGCTCTTTTGACCTGGCGAAAGGACGCATCACGGATGCGTGGATGGAGGATACTCTCGAGCTGCTTGCGCTTTTCCGAATCGCTGAAAATGATGTCGCGCATGGCCGCCCGGTCCAGGGAGCCGTTTCCGGCGATGACGCCGTCGCCAAAGGCATCACGAATTTCATCGAGAGCTGAGCTGCCGGGTTCGGCGACCTCCCTGGCAACAATGTCGGTGTCGACAGTATTGACGCCGAGATCGCCAAACAGGTCAGCAACCAGCGATTTACCGCTGGCAATACCGCCGGTCAGACCGACGATGAACTTCTCATTCTTTTGGTGCTTGATCTTGGTAGTCCGTAACTGTCAGTGAGCACGATTCAGGCTAGCACAAGACACGGCGAAAGCCGCCGTGGCAGCGCAGTGTATGTTAAAAACACATTAGTATGCCGAGGTGATTTTCAACGCTATATTGGGCAAGCTTGGTCAGCCCATATAGTCGAGATACCGGTTGACAATCTGTTCGCCCCAGAGCATGGCGATCCAGCCCGCAGCGGCGAGATAGGGGCCAAACGGGATCGGGACGCTGCGCTCATGTTTTTTGAAGGCAATCATGAGGACACCCGTGACGGCACCAACGACCGCAGACATCAGGATGATCAGCGGCAGCATCGTCCAGCCGAGCCATGCACCCAGTGCGGCCAGCAGCTTGAAAATCACCTC
>JAQWSV010000181.1 GCA_029243005.1 Woeseiaceae bacterium | reverse complement strand
GACATCTAATCTGGCAACACGGCTACGAGGGCCATCGGCATTGCACTGCCGACACAAAATACTGACATGGAGTTGCAAGTCGCGATCGGCGATGCAGTTGTATTCCTCCTCTGTACGATACCGGATCGACCCGCAATCTGGTGCTAACATACGCCCCAATGCGATGCGCCCCGATTTACCAGGCAATAACAATGACACTGGTCCGAATATTTTTTATCGTCGCTGCTCTCGTTGTCCTAGTCTTCCTGTGGCAACGAAATGGCAACAATGGCGTCGATCCTGTCCAGCCTATCGCAATACGCTATATCGACTCGGTCGCAGTTTTGCCGCTGGAAAATCGAACAGGCGACAAGGCATTCGATCATATTGGTGTCGGAATCGCCGAAGAAACCACGACGCTGCTCGCGCGCATGGCGCCATTAAAAGTCATCTCTCACCATTCCGCGCAGGCCGTCAACCAGGAAGAACTGACAACTGCTGAGCTGGGAACCGCCCTCAATGTACGGCACATTATTCGCGGACACATCACTATGGACGATGGCCAGCTAAGCGTCGACATCAAGCACTACAATGCCGAACAAAACAACCTGGTATGGGCTGAGGTTATCGATGGCGCCACGGATAATTTTGCGGCACTGCAGGACACGATCGCGCGACTGGCAACCAGCAAATTCGTGGAGATCATTCCAGGACTCACGTTACCCAGGTTTGGCGAGCAGGGCGGTGCAGGTCCAGAACAGGCCGCCTATCTAGAAGGCAGGCGCTGGATGGGAGAGCGCACGGCTGCAGGTCTGCAAAAAGCGATCGCCGAATTTCAACGCGCCATTGAACTGAGCCCGGGATATGCGCCTGCATATGCCGACTTATCATCTGCGTACGCGTTGTCGGTGTTCTATCGCTATGAAGTTGGTATCGATGACTACACGCTGGCAGCACAGTCTCTGGCCTTTGCAGACCACGCTATCGCGCTCAACACAAGCCTCGCGGCCGGCTACGCGGCTCGCGGCTATGTAAGTGCACTGGTCGGTGGGTTAGGCGCCGATGTCGAAGCCGACTTTGAACGTGCAGCAATGCTGCAGCCCAATACAGCCAGCATCCCGAGCTGGCGCGCACGTTCTCTCGCATTGCTGGGACAGTTTGAAGAAGCATTTGCCGAAGCATCCCGCGCTGTTGACCTGGACCCACTGTCACCGGCAAGGCACATTACGCTCGCCGAATTGTCACTGCAATTGGGCCGCTATGAGCAAGCTATCGCATCCGCGAAACTGGCTACGGCGCTTGAACCCAGAATCATCCGAAGCCGGGCGATCGAGGCGCGCGCTCTGCTATTGCACGGAAACCCGCAGCGATGCGCGAGCATGGCACTGGGACCGCATCGAGTCCTGCGCGCGACGTGCATGAAACTGAGCGGCCAGACCGAGAAAGCGGACGCGGTCATCGAGGACGTACTAACGGAGATACGTACCAAAACGCTTAACGTGGATGGCTCCACCGACGTCGTGGTCTTCGAGGATCTCGCCGTTTATTACGCACTGCGTGGCGAAGCTGAGAATGCCCTCTTTTGGTCTGCGCGTGCCTATGCTGCATCGCCGGCCGGGCTCGAGATTCGCGTCCTCGAGTCAGCACTATTTGACAAAGTACGCGACGATCCGACGTTCTCCAGCCAGATCGTAGCAATTCGTGACGACCTGTACAGCCGGGTAAAACGAGACAGTCTCGAATACCGATAAGCGGCTAAATACCTAAACGATCGAGCAATCGATGCCACTGGATGATCGGCGCCATAAACCACGGGTTGCCGGTATAGAATGGTTTTGTGGGCATCGGTATGTCATCGAACGCCGTTCGTCCGGCTTCGCCGTTGCCGAGAATCTTATGCCCCAGCTTGGTACCGAAATAGCTCGCCCGCGCCACGCCCGAACCGCAATAGCCCATCGCATACCACAAACCATCCTGGCAACCGAGATGCGGCACGTGGTCAAACGCATAGGCGACCAGCCCGGACCAGCTGTGACTAATGCGGACATCCTTCAACTCCGGAAATACATCAAGCATCGAGAGACGTAGCTTTCTGGCATTGACCACGGGGTTATCTGCCGAGGCCGCCCTGCCGCCGAATAGGATCCGTTTGCCGTCGGATGACGGCCGATAATAGGCCATGACCCGCCGACTGTCTCCGTACATGCGCCCCGTCGGCATGAGTCGATCTATCAGGCCGGCATCGAGCTCTTCCGTCGCGATCAGGGAGCTGCGAATGGGCAGGACTCGGCGTTTGAACCAGGGCGTGGCCGAGCCTGTATAGCCATTGGTGCAAACAACCACCTCTCCTGCAGAAAAATCACCGCGTGACGTAGTGACGATAAAGCTCGCCGGGGCTTTCCGAATACCGGTCACCTCCGTATGTGATGCAACAGTAGCGCCTGCGCTGATCACGCTCCTGACCAGTCCGTCATGGTACTTGCCGGGATGCAGTCCTCCGTCGATCGTGTATCGAACTCCGCCAAAGAATCGGTCCGTGCCAATTTCCTCACGTACCTGCTCCCTTGGAACAAGCTCTGCTTCAATTCCGGTGGCTGCGACCTGTGATTCAAGTTCCCTAGCCATCGTGTCGTAATGGCCACGCCTGGAAGCGGCACGGAACCGGCCTGTGCGGCGAAAATCGCAGTCGATCCCCTCGTCCTCAATCAGGTCCTTTACGAACGCGACGAAGCCGATGCTCTCCTTTAGAATTCCATGAGTACGGTCGACACCGTAGTGCGCGATGAGCCCCTGTACGCCGAGTTTGTGGAAACTGGGGCCCAGCATGCCACCGTTGCGGGTACTCGCCCCAGCACCCAGAAATCCAGCCTCACATACCAGAACCGAGCGACCGGCTTTGGCCAGCACGAGGGCTGCACAAAGCCCGGTATACCCGGCACCTATGACCAGAACGTCGACCTGGTCCGGTAACGGGGGTGGCGACTGAGCAACGCGCGGAGCGGCATCCCACCAGTAGGGAGCCAACCGCATGCGATCAAAAACATCCTTCAACGCTGCACTCCGCAATCCGCCGTTAGCCGCATTATGCATTCATCCGCAAGGCCCGTGCTATGCTCGGCGCGGATCGATAGCACAAGAACAAGCATGGAAGATTACGGATTTCTCTCGATCGCCCCCCCGTTGCTGACAATCTTTGTCGCTCTGTATACGCGGAACGTTATCGTCGCCCTTATCGTCGGTATCTTTAGCGGCTCACTCATCATCACCGACTTCAATCCGTTCGATGCCACATTAAATGCTATCGAAAACCAGGTGCTCGCGGAGTTCACGAACGGCACGCAGTCCCAGGTCCTGATCACCATGATGGTCATCGGTGGCTTCGTTAAATTACTGGAGATATCCGGAGGCGCGAAAGTGTTCGCTGAGCGCATGCTGGCCATCGTTTCCACGCGCGTCAAAGCTCAGTTACTGGCATGGATGTCTGGCCTCGCTATCTTTTTTACGGACTCCGGCAATAGCCTGATAATCGGCCCCTTATATCGATCCGTATTCGATGAGTTCCGATTGTGCCGCGAAAAGCTCGCTTACATCCTCGATACCACATCTTCCCCCATTAGCATCCTCATCCCGTTTGTCGGCTGGGGCGCCTACATCATGTCGCTGATCGAAAAGTCCTACGCCGAAGTAGGTCTGACGGAAGGAGAATTCCAAGTACTGCTCAAAGTCATCCCCTACCAGTTCTATGCATTTCTCGCCCTGTTGACCGTGCCGATCGTGATTCTGACGGGAAAGGATTACGGGCCGATGCGGCGCATCCAAGCGGAGTACCTACAATCGGTACAACCAACGGCTAGCAGGGACAATAATGCGGGAACAGTTGCCCCGAAGAATACACCGATGGGCATGTTTCTCTACCCGCTCGGCGTCATGCTGGTATTGGTTGCCGCCCTCATTTCCTGGCACGCCACACATGGCGGGATTACCGGTGCTCACATTCGATCAACACTGATCATCTCTTATCTAACCGCGTCGCTGACCTGTATGGAGATGATGCGGCGGCACCAGGGTCGCGGCTATAGCGAGATGCTGAGCGACTGGGTAAAAGGTGCCGAGGGGCTGGTCTATGTCTCGATTGTTCTCGTGCTCGCCTGGTCATTGAGTTCGGTTACCAGCGATATACGAACCGCCGATTACCTAGCTTCACTGATCGGTGATTCTGTATCTCCCGCCCTGTTTCCGGTCCTCGTCTTCGTAATGGGTGCACTAATTTCCCTGTCAACAGGATCTTCGTATGGGACCTTCGCTATTCTGATGGCAATCGCGGTACCGGTCGGTTTTCAGCTGGATGCGTCGATGTATCTGACGATTGCTGCAGTCCTCAGTGGTGGTTTATTCGGCGATCACTGCTCACCGATTTCGGACACCACGGTACTTGCCTCCGTGGGCGCCGACTGTCCCCATCTGAATCACGTTACGACGCAGGGCGCCTATGCAGGCCTGACGGGTGCCGTGACAATCTTTGCGTACTGGATGGCTGGCATTTACGAGACGACCTATGTACTTCTGATTGCTATAGTTATTCTCTTAATTGCGATGTTGACCTCCATGCGTTTGTTTGGCGAACCGACTGTTCCAGACACACACTGATTTATAAATTGCATTTAAAATAGCTTATTACTACCTGTTTTTTAAGGATTTTTAAAGTGTACATATATCACCACTTCGGTGCCCTCAGGGTCTCTACCTCTGCCCTGCTGCTCGGCGCACTAGCGGCCAGCGTGCTGGCGACTGCGCAGGAGCTACCGCGTTTCACCCACGCTAACTTCGTCGAGGGCGAACGTTCAATAACAAGCCTAGTCGAGTTCCCGGACGTCGATGGCAATATCGAGATCATCGTTACGTGCACGGGCATCGCGTCAGCGAAAGGGCGTCTTCAGGAAGCCAAGTGCTCCGCTCCGAACGACCCTGATCTTGACTTCACTATGGCGGTCAGTCGACGATTCAATGCCACTCGCCTGATACCTGCAACCGTGGATGGAAACCCCGAAGAGGTGGACTTTCAGTTCGTAGTCCACTTCAGGAAGGAAGGCGATGAGGAGACAGTCAATGTCTACCCTAACAATTCGAAAAACGTGGATCGGCTCGGGCTAGACTATGTATCGGCGCAACGTTTCTCGCCATACGTCTGGCCAAACCGATGCGGCACCTGGCGAAGGGAGGAGCTCATCCTGGAAGTAGCTATCATAGATGCCACTGGCAAACCCAAGGATGTCGACCTAGTCACAGCAGAATCATCACTCAGGCTGAACTGTAAGGCCGCACTTATAAATCAACTGGAAAACGGACGCTGGGTACCTGCGGTCCATAAAGGCCAGTTTGTCGATTCGATATGGGTCAATCCTATTATTCTCAATCGCATGGCTTATAAAAGGCAGCAATAGCGACATGAAAAAAATAACTGATTCTCCGAGCAGAAGCCACGATATTACGCGCCGGGACTTTCTCAATGGAGTAGGCATTGCGGTGACAGGTTCATTGATTTCGAACCCTGTCTCTGCAGCCAT
>JAQWSV010000176.1 GCA_029243005.1 Woeseiaceae bacterium | reverse complement strand
GCCAGCGCATATTCCTCGCCCGTATCAGGATGCAAGAAGACAGAAAAGTCCTTGCCGACAGGACGGTAGCCTGCGGATGCCATTTCGTCTGGGGTTGAACCCACGATGCACCAGTCCCGCTCTGACACAGGCAACCCGAGCAGTTCGTCACGAACCGCGCCACCAACAAGGTAAACTTCCATGCTCATGATTCTATCCTTTGCACGGAATGCATGCCCCTATACATGACACCTAGCCGATCCTGGGCCTGGCGCGTCTCAATCGCCGGACTACTTGCGCTCGTTTTTTTGCTGCTTGAGGGCTGCTACTACATACAGGCGATTCGAGGCCACAGTGACCTGATGGGGCGAAGGCGACCTGTCGCTGAAGTCATCGAGGATGAAACGTTCCCACAGGCGCTCAGGGAGAAACTAGAGTTGGTGAGTGCGGCACGGGATTTTGCCGTCACCGACCTGCTGCTGCCGGATAATGATAGCTATGGTTCGTACGTCGATCTCGAGCGTGACTACGTGGTATGGAACGTATTCGCAGCGCCTGAGTTCTCCCTGCAGCCGAAAACCTGGTGCTACCCCGTTGCAGGCTGCGTCGCATATCGCGGCTACTTCAGCGAAGAGTCGGCTCGCAAGCTCCACGCGGAATTGCAGGAAGATGGCTTTGACGTCGCGATGGGAGGCGTCTCGGCATATTCCACGCTCGGGCGGTTTTCCGACCCGGTTTTAAACACGATGATGCACTGGTCAGATGTCGATCTCGTGTCGACGATGTTTCATGAGCTCTCGCACCAGAAGCTTTACATCAACGACGACAGCGCGTTTAACGAGTCGTTCGCAACAGCCGTGGCGGACATCGGTGTCGACCGGTGGCTGCATCATACGGGTGAGCTCGATCGACTACAGGTCTACAGGGATCGCAAGATGCTTCGCCAATCGATGGTCGCGCTTGTGCTGGAGACGCGGGACGACCTGGTACAGCTGTACAGGCAGGACATTCCTGCAGTGGACATGCGTCGCGAAAAGGCGGCGCTGCTGGACGGCCTTTCAAGCCGCGCGCAGAAGCTCGTCGATGACGAGGATGGTGGTTCGCGTAACTGGCTGGCCGCTCCATTAAACAATGCACGAATGGTATCGACCAATCTCTACGAGGGTCGCGTTGATGCCTTCCGTATTATGTACGAAACCTGTGAAACGTCGCTGGACTGCTTTTACGCGCGTGCGCTCGCGGTGAGTGAAATGGATGCTTCGGAGCGGAATCGGGTGCTCGATGAGCTGACTGATTAGTCGTGGCCCGCCGTGCTAGTGACCATGACGACGTGCGGAAGTTCTTTGGACGGGCGGCGAAGTCGGCCCGTCACCCGTCAGTAGAAGATCGCCTCATCCATAATTACCCGGCGAACGTAATGTTTGGTTTGATTGAACGGGATGCTCTCAATCCAGATACGCGCATCCAGCGCGCCTGAATCGGGCAACCATGCCTCTACCCGATGAGGCGGCCGGCATTGCAGTCGGCCGTCACCTGCACGCGATTGCCATCGAATCGATCGAACATCCTGCCGAGACGACAGGTGCCAAGGCAGATATTGTTCGCGGGGTCCGCTGGTAGCGCGTGCTAGCGAATCTGCAGCATCAGCTGACGGTCACCTCGTCGAACCAGCAGGAACAGGATACGGTTTCTCGCAGCAATTTCCCGCATTTGCTGGAAATTTTGCACCGGTTGGCGGTTGATCGCCGTAATGATGTCACCATCACGCAAGCCGCGCTGTGCGGCCGGGCTATCCGCCTCAACCTCGGTGACTTCGATACCGCCGGCGCTTGCTGCAGAGGCTGTCGCAAACTGCGCACCCTGCAGTCCCGGGTGGATATCCCTGCCGCCGAGCCGCTGAACGACACGTTGTCCGAGTTCCGCCGTTACAGACCGCTCCCGGCCGTCACGAACATAATTGATATGGACCTCGTCGCCCGAACCTTTGAGGCCAATGGCATTGACGAGCTCGCGGTTGTTGTCGATGCGCTTGTCGTCGAGACCAATGATGATGTCATCGACGCGCAGACCGGCGTCTTCAGCCGCTGAGCCGGCTTCGATGCCGGTGATGAGCGCACCGCGCTCGACTTCGGTGCCGAGTGCTTCAGCGCTTTCCTGGTCGATGGTTTGAATCGTCACGCCCAGCAGGCCGCGCCTGACTTCGCCAAAGTCCAAGATTTGGCGCATGATCGAGCGCGCGATTTCCGACGGGACGGCGAAGCCAATGCCAACGTTGCCGCCGGTGCGACTGATGATGGCTGAATTAATGCCCACCAGCTCGCCGCGCATATTGACCAGCGCACCACCCGAGTTACCTGGGTTGATCGATGCATCGGTCTGGATGAAGTCCTCGATACCGTTTCGGCTGATGCCGGTCCGGCCCAGCGCGCTCACGATTCCGGAAGTGACGGTGTGTCCGAGACCAAACGGATTACCGATAGCCAGCACAAAATCGCCGACTTCCACCGTATCCGATTCACCGATAGGCAATTCAGTCAGCTCTTCCGGGTCGACTTTCAGCACCGCGATGTCCGTCAGTGCATCGGAGCCAATGACCTCGGCATCCAGTGTTTCCTCGTTGTACAGGGAGATCTGAATCTGGTCGGCGTTCTCGACGACGTGGTGGTTTGTCAGGATGTAACCATTCCCGGCATCGACGATAACGCCGGAACCAGCACTCGCCACTTCGCGCGAGCGACGGCCGGGTTGGTCAGGAATGCCAAAAAATCGGCGAAACGTCTCATCACCGTAGAGTGACGGAGAATCGACGGTCTGTCTGACGCGAATATTCACGACAGCCGGGGCTACTCGCTTGACCAGCGGTGCCAGGCTCGGCAGCGGCTCGCCATCCACTTCCTGTGGCAAGGCAGCTTGCGTCATTATCGCGAGCGACAGCAGCAAGGTTGCCATTACCGGTTGGTACTTAGTGTTCACGTTTAATAATCCTCAATCAAAGTGATTCAAGCTTTCACAATGTTAGCAGGGCCTGCTGAACCACGGATTAACAAAATAATATCCTGTTTGCCTGTTTGCCTGTTTGCCTGTTGACCGGGGCGGATCCGGCAAAGTTCCATCTCTACTGACGACAGAAGTGCTCTGGTTTTACTGAATAGATGCCGGAGCGCTGCGCTTCGTCGCAGGTTGCCTGAGAATCAGGCAACTTCCACAACAATCTTCCGCGCCTTGGGTTCCGGTCGCTTCAGGATGACGACCTCAAGAATGCCATCCTTCGTTGATGTCCACCGGCTTTACGCTCGGCACATCGGCACGCATTACGAAGCGGTCTTTTTCCTCGATAACGTCAATGGCGGGAGCCCAGTCAGTCACCACTTCACCACTACTTCCACGACTGTCCGTGCCGAGCCGATCAAAATCGCGCTGCATGGCGTCCAGAAGATCCCAGGGTTCGAATCGGGTGATATTCATGTTTCAAACTCCTAATTTCGCTTTGATTCCTGTTACCGGCAGCTTTTCTCACGCGACCGCATTGCGTAACTAAATAAGGGTAGAAAAATGGCTTTCAAGCCCCGGAAAAGTCGTGAAAAACGTGTAGAAAACGTCCAAATACTGGCAAATATCGCTTTGACTTAATGCCACTATATGTAGTGGATGGAATTTTTCACACAAGTGTTATTTTTTTCGTATAAAATTAATGCGTTATCTCGAAATAAATTTATAACCTATTGTTTTTTAATTATAATTAGCCATAGAGAAAAAAACAACAAATGCTTGACAGAGTGGGCGTACGGGCATAATCTTGACACTTAGCAGACACAATATCTTGTGCCTGCCAAAACAAAAAAAGAGCCTTTTTTGGCACTCGTCGACGAAAAATTGGGCATCGGCGAGCGGGGTACTTTGCGCTCTTTTTTTGGGGGTTATACGACGAATCTGGGGTCTCCTAGAGGGATTTTAGGGAGAAAGGGGCCAAATGAAGTCCGCAGCAGATCTTGCAGCACATTCTATTTCAGAAATCACGTTTCAATCGGCCTCCTTGGGCATTTGGGGCACCAAGTACAGGCTGTGTGCGAAGGACGGGACGGTCATCGACGAGGCCATTGACGATACCTACAAACGTGTCGCCAGGGCCTTGGCGGATGTAGAAGTGGAGTCACTGCGCGAGGAGTGCCACGAACAATTCCTGTGGGCGCTGCGCTCGGGTGCGATTCCGGCCGGCCGCATAATTTCGAATGCCGGTGCGCAGCAGCACAAACCCGCGACGTCGACCATTAACTGCACGGTGTCGGGCACCGTTGCCGACTCGATGGACAATATTTTAAACAAGGTGCATGAGGCTGGTTTGACCCTGAAAGCCGGCTGCGGCATCGGCTATGAGTTTTCTACGTTGCGTCCGAAGGGTGCCTACGTGACCGGAGCCGGTGCATACACGTCCGGGCCACTGTCGTTCATGGATATCTACGACAAGATGTGTTTCACCGTGTCTTCTGCCGGCGGACGGCGTGGCGCACAAATGGGTACCTTCGATATAGGTCATCCCGATGTCATGGAATTCATCCGGGCTAAGCGTGAAGACGGTAGGCTGCGCCAGTTCAATCTGTCGCTCCTGGTCACTGATGAGTTTATGCAGGCGGTGATCAAGGATATTGACTGGCAGCTGGCTTTCCCGATTACACCTAAGGAGGTCGAACAAGATTTCCTGGACATCGAGGATGCGAGCCAGTTTGTATGGCGGGAGTGGCCGGAGCCCGACAACTATGTGCGTAACGAGGACGGCCTCGTTTGCTGCAAGATAGACAAGACGCTGCCGGCGCGGCGCGTCTGGGACGTCATTATGGCGTCGACCTACGACTTCGCGGAGCCAGGTTTCGTGCTGATCGACAAGGTTAACGAAATGAACAACAACTGGTTCGTCGAGAATATCCGCGCGACGAACCCGTGTGGCGAGCAGCCGCTGCCGCCGTACGGATCCTGCTTGCTGGGCTCCGTCAACCTGACGAAGTTTGTTTTGGATCCTTTCACGGTCGAGGCCCGGTTCGACTGGGACGAGTTCCGCAAGGTTGTCAAGGTCTTTACGCGCATGCTGGACAATGTAGTGGAGATCAACGGTCTGCCATTGCCGCTGCAGCGCGACGAGATTCATAGGAAACGCCGACATGGCATGGGTTTCCTGGGGCTCGGCTCGACGATCACGATGATGCGCATGAAGTACGGCGAGCCGAAGGCTGTGCGCTTTACGGAAGAAGTGGCCAAGCAACTCGCGTTGGCGGGCTGGGAAATGGGTCTGGAGCTGGCGCGCGAGAAAGGCCCAGCACCGATCATGAAAGAAGAGTTTGAAGTGACTGCCGAAATGCTGGCCAAGCGGCCGGAAATGGCCGCCGATGGATACAAAGTCGGTGACAGTATTCCTGGCCGTATTCTGCACAGTCGCTACAGCCGGTATATGCAGCGTATCGCCACCGAGGCGCCGGAGTTGGTGGCCGAGCTGGCGAAGGTTGGCGCACGCTTTACGCATCACAGCTCGATCGCGCCGACCGGCACGATCTCGCTGTCGCTGGCCAATAATGCAAGTAACGGCATTGAGCCGAGCTTCGCACATCACTATTTTCGGAACGTGATTCGGGAAGGCAAGAAGACGAAAGAAAAGGTCGATGTCTTTTCCTTTGAGCTGCTTGCCTATCGAGAACTCGTCAATTCCGACACCATGCCGGCCGGTGACGAGTCGGGCGAGGGTCCTGAAAACACGCTGCCGGAATACTTCATCACGGCTGAGGACGTTACGCCGACGGCGCATGTGGATATCCAGGCAGCGGCGCAGAAGTGGATTGATTCGTCGATTTCCAAGACCGCGAATGTGCCGACGGACTATCCGTATGAAGACTTCAAGGACATCTACCTGTATGCCTATGAGCAGGGACTGAAGGGATGCACGACATTCCGATTCAATCCGGAAGCGTTCCAGGGCGTGTTGGTCAAGGAGCAGGACCTGAAGAACACCTCGTACACGTTCACGCTGGATGATGGCTCGACCGTTGAGTTGAAAGGAGACGAGGAAATCGAGTACGACGATGAAATACACACGGCAGCGAATCTTTTCGATGCCCTCAAGGAGGGTTATTACGGGAAATTCTGATTACGGAATTTCCAGGCGACAGGTAGTGCACCTGGCAGCATGCGCGAAAGCTAGGTTTGGAAAAGGCGGTCAGCCGGATTGACCACCGAATACAGGGCAGATGAGGCCAAATGGCTGAAGTCCTTAGAGAAATGCCGCACACAAATTGCGGATGCGCACGCCGGTCAACATAAAGCCGGCGTAAAACAGCGCAAGTATTGAGGGTAAGGCAATGAGCAGGACAAAGATCGACAAGAAAATTGTTGGCTATTCAGTCACCAAGCCGGTAGAGCCGGCGTCGGCGGCGCCGCGCCAAGACTTCCCGCGTGAGGCCATTGATGGTGGTGCAGAAGTCATCCGGATGCATGAAAAGCTCGAGCGTCCGGAAATGCTCGTTGGATCAACCTACAAGGTGAAGACGCCGGTGTCAGATCATGCGATGTACGTCACGATCAATGACATCGTACTAAACCGGCACACTGTTCATGAGCAACGGCGCCCCTTCGAAGTGTTCATCAATTCAAAGAACATGGAACACTTTCAGTGGGTTAC
>JAQWSV010000142.1 GCA_029243005.1 Woeseiaceae bacterium | reverse complement strand
GCAGTCAAGTACAAAACGGCTAGACGATATTTCGATATAGTCGGTTCGAAGCCGGCGGTGTACAAGGCAGCGAGGAGGATTTCATGCGTGTAACTCGACTATTTCCTGCAGGTTTATTGGCAGCAATCATGTTGTTAGTGGGGTGCCAAGGTTCGGAAAACGCTGAGACTGCGGATCTCGTCCTGACGAACGCTTACGTCTATACCGCAGATGAGGTGCGGACAGTCGCTGAGGCCGTAGCCGTTCGCGACAATGAGATCGTCTACGTCGGCAGCAAAGACGGTGCTGCCGGGCTGATTAGCGATTCGACCGATGTTCGCGATCTGGGCGGTGCGATGGTGATGCCCGGAATTCACGACATGCATATTCACGCGCTGGGCACCGTACAGCCGAATATGTGTGACCTGCAGTCTGAAGCGCGCACGCTTGAGGAACTCGTTCCCATGCTCAAACAATGTATCGTCGACTACGGAATCGAGGACGGTGAGTGGCTTGTCGTGCTTCAGTGGCCCTTCTCCAGGGGTAACCAGCCGAGCGATTCGCTTCCTCATATGCGGGCTGCGCTGGATGCCGTCTCGATGGAGCATCCGATTTTCCTCTGGGGTGACGATGGCCATCACGGTGCGGCAAACAGCCTTGCTTTCTCGATGGCAATTAATGAGGACGGTGAGAACATAGAGATCAATGCCGAAACTCTGGAATCGGAATACGCCTTTTTCAAACCGATGATCGCTGTCGATGCGGCCGGCGAACCCACGGGGGGTATCAACGAAGACGCGCGGATGCTCATTCGAAGTGCCGGCATGGCAGATATGCTCGGTATGACGGGCGAACTGGATGGCACGCTGCAACGAGTGGCAACCAAGATGGCAGCCAATGGCATTACTACGCTTCAGGATGCGATCGTTACCCCGGAGACGTTGGCAGCATACGGTCGGCTTGAGGAAAGTGGCAATATGACTTTCCGGTTCAGGGCGGCGATGGTCGAACCACCGAGTGAGGACCGCGAGGCAATCGACGCGCACATCGCCAATCTCGTCGCGCTTCGCAATCAATATGCAAGCTATCGTTATGTTTCGGCTAATGGCGTGAAGCTGTTTGCTGATGCTGTAATCGAAGGCAACCCACTGACGTCACCGCCGACGATGCCGGTTGCTGCAATGCTCGACGGCTTTCGTCAGCCGATCTATGGTGGCAACGTTGAAGATGATACGTTCGATATAGTTGGCTACGTCGATCAGCACCGTGAAACCTGTCAGTCGGTACAGGCAGAACCGGATGCCTATTCAGGATCCGATGTAATCGACGACTTCGTCTCCGAATTCGGTTTCTATCCGCAGCAATGCATTCCTTATGAAGGGGTACTTGAGCACGAGGAAGAATTTATCCGGGCCTACATACGAAAGGCGACGGAGGCAGGCTTTCACGTCCATGTGCACGCATTGGCGGACAAAGGTGTTCGAATCGCTGTCGATGAATTTGGCAAAGTGAAAGATATTGCCGATCGCAATGGCACGACACAAAGTCTTGCTCATGTCCAGATCGCTCATCCGGATGATCAACAGCGCATTGGCGAGCTGGGCATCTCCGTCGTATTTACCTTCGTTTGGGCCATCCCGGGAATCCAATACGAAATGATGGTCATTCCATTCATTGACGAGGTCGATGGCGTTGCTGACCTGTACAACCCGGAATCCTATTACATGCAAAATGTTTATCCGGCTAAGAGCATCCAGGACTACGGCGGCGTCCTCGTTAATGGTAGCGATGCGCCGGTTGGTAGTCGGGACCCCATGCCATTCACCAGCTTGCAGCAGGCGATTTACCGTAGCGATGGGGAAGTTGTGATGAACGCGGCGCAGCGTATTGATGTTCATTCTGCGATCGCGGCCTTTACGATAAACGGCGCAAGACTGTTCGGGCACGAAAACAATGTGGGCACCATCGAGGCTGGCAAGAAGGCAGATATCATTGTGCTGAGCCAGAATATCGTAGACTTGGCCGAGTCGGGAAGTCCAGAGCATATATCGGCCACGGAGGTCACGATGACGGTATTCGACGGTCGCGTGGTTTACGACCAAATCGCCAATTAGACTCCGACGCCTCGTGGCGGACTTTTTTTGATCAATCCAACCGGCAAGGGGTCGGCTGATTGACATGTGATTAGATAAGAATTAAAAAGCACGTGCAAAAAAATAGTAGATCAGACTATTCTTCGATATTCCGGACTTTCACCGGGGAGATTTGATGTTCACGAGTAATCCCTTCGCCGAGCTACCTGCCTCTATAGCGCCATCTTTCATGCAGACCTATGTTCTCGCCATGGTCATCCTCGTTGTGGTGGGCACGGCATATGATGTCCTGCACAAGAAGAGCGCGAAGTACTTCCGGGCCAACATGAAGAGATCCAGGGCGGCCGGGAATAAAGTTGGTGGAGCGGAGATGGCCTCCCTTGCAATCAGGACCGCGATCGTCGACGTCGCAGCTTCGGGTGAATTCTGCAATCAGAAGCGTCGCATTGCGCACCTTCTCGGCATGTACGGCTTCGTTTTCTTCGCCATCGCCACCGCGGTGATGGTGTTCCGTTACCCGACAGCCGACCTCGTGACACCGGCGATCTGGCCGCAATTGTGGTGGCTCGGCGCGGCAATGATCTGTGTCGGCGGTTACTGGTTCTGGTTCTTCATACGGGCAGACGTCGCAGCCGAAGGCAGCTCGCCATTCCGGATTATGAAAGCGGATCTGTTCATTCTTTCGTTGCTGGGCAGCGCGACTTTTGCGCTGGGCTGGGCATACCTGCAGGCGATAGGGCATGACTGGAGCGTGATCGCCTTCTGGCTACATGTCATGTCTTCCACAATCTTGTTCGGTTCCGTGCCATGGTCGAAGTTCGCCCACATGTTTTTCAAACCGGCAGCTGCGTTCGAGAAACGCCTGTCCGTGGCCAACGGAACACGATCCAACTTGCCAGCACCGGCAGACGAGCCTGAGAAGTTCAGCAAAGTCAGCCATTCGGTCCGGAACTACTAAAGGGTAAACAATTCATGCCTACATTCGTATATATGGAACGATGCGATGGCTGTGGACACTGCGTCGACATCTGTCCGTCCGATATTATGCATATCGACAAGACCTATCGTCGTGCGATCAATATCGAACCGAACATGTGCTGGGAATGCTACTCCTGCGTCAAGGCGTGTCCGCAAAACGCGATCGATGCGCGGGGAGCTGCAGACTTCGCGCCACTCGGCCACAGCGTACGCACGCTGCGCGAGCCTGAAAAAGGTACGATCTCCTGGAAGGTCAAGTTCAGGAATGGTCACGAGAAGAACTTCGTTTCACCGATTCGCACGACGGACTGGGGATCGATTCCTGCGCCGACGGAGTTACCGCCTCCCAGCGATGAGGAATTCGAGAGCCAGGTGCTTGCTCACGAACCCGACGCGTTGAATATCGTGGGTGGCGTCCCGACATTGACGTCGGACCAGTTCAGGAAGGGAGTGATCTAATGGGTCTATTCTCGCGAAGTAAGACACATTTTGTCGATTCCGATGTGCTCGTCATCGGTGGTGGCATGGCTGGCTGCGGTGCCACCTACGAAGCACGTCACTGGGGACGCGATCTCAAGATCGTGTGCGTCGAAAAGGCCAACATCGAGCGCAGCGGCGCCGTTGCCCAGGGCCTGTATGCCATCAACTGTTACATGGGCATGCAATGGGACGAGAACCAGCCCGAAGACCGCGTTCGCTACGCACGCAATGACCTCATGGGTCTCGTGCGCGAGGATCTCGGCTATGACATGGCGCGCCACGTCGATTCCACGGTGCACATGTTCGATAAGTGGGGCCTGCCGATGATGAAGGACCCGGAGTCGGGCCGGTATCTGCGCGAAGGCAAGTGGCAGATCATGATCCACGGCGAGAGCTACAAGCCGATTGTTGCGGAAGCCGCTCGCAAGGCCGCAACGGAAGTCTACAACCGGATCATGGTGACCCACCTGCTGATGGACGAAAAGAAGGAGAACCGCGTTGCGGGCGCCGTCGGGTTCAACGTCCGCACTGGAGACTTCTATGTTTTCCGAGCCAAGGCCGTTATCGTCGCAGCCGGTGGTGCATCGCACATCTTCAAGCCGCGTGCGGTAGGGGAAGGCATGGGCCGGACGTGGTACGCCCCGTGGAGCAGTGCATCCGCGTATGCGCTGCCGATTGAGGTCGGCGCCAAGATGACCCAGATGGAGAACCGTATCGTCTTGACGCGATTCAAGGACGGCTATGGACCGGTCGGCGCTTACTTCCTGCACCTGAAGACGTATACGGAAAACGCGTATGGCAAGGAGTACGAGTCAACCTGGTATGAACACACGAAGGGTCTGGTCGGTGACTACATCGATATGCATCCGGTACCGACCTGCCTGCGGAACCACGCGCTCCTCGAAGAGGTAAAGGCTGGCCGGGGGCCGATCCGCATGGTTACGAAGGAGGCTTTCCAGGACCCGCACAAGGAGACGGTTGGTTGGGAGAACTTCCTCGGCATGACGATCGGGCAAGCCGTCGTCTGGGCTTCGCAGGACATCGACCCCAAGCACACCAATCCCGAATTGACGACCTCCGAGCCTTACGTCATGGGTTCGCATGCCACTTGCTCGGGCGCCTGGGCGAGTGGACCCGAAGACTTCGCGCCCGATGAGTACCAGTGGGGGTACAACCGGATGTTGACGGTCGACGGCCTATTCGGTGCCGGCGACACGATCGGCGGCAGCGCGCACAAGTTTTCGTCGGGCTCCTACACCGAAGGACGCATCGCAGCGAAGGCCGCGGTCAAATACATCAAGGACATGGGTAGGGACGTGCCGCAGGTCAGCGAGGACGAGTACCAGGGTCTAAAGAAGAAGATCTACAAGCCGCTGGAGAACTACGAAGTGGGCAGGAACCAGATCACCGGTGGAACCGTATCGCCGAGCTATATCCAGCCGATGCAAGGTCTGCAGCGCCTCGAGAAGATTATGGACGAGTACGTCGGCGGCATAAGCTCGCACTACATGACCAACGAACCATTGCTGACCCGCGGGCTGGAGTTGCTGGCCACGTTGAAAGAGGATCTCGAGCAACTGGGTGCGGAAGACCTGCACCAGCTGCAACGTGCGTGGGAGTTGCACCATCGACTGCGTGCTTCGGAGTCGGTCACCCACCACACACTGTTCCGCAAGGAGACGCGCTGGCCGGGTTACTACTATCGTGGTGATCACATGAAGCTCGACGATGAAGACTGGCACTGCTTCACCTTGTCCCAATACGACCGTAACACAGGCGATTGGGAGCTGGAGAAAGCCCCCGTCTATCACATCATTGACTAGAATAGGGCTTCAGTGCTGATCGCACAGATCAGCGACACGCATTTGCTGTCGTCTGGCTCGGATACTCCCACAGCAAAATTGCGGGCTGACTGCCTGCGTCGTTGTGTCGCTGACATCAACCGCCAAGATATCGACGCCGTGGTCTTCACTGGCGATACGGTGCAGCATGGTCAGCCTGACGAATATGAGTGTTTGTGTGAGCTTTTGGCGCCGCTCGAGGCGCCGCTCTATATCGTGCCGGGAAATCGCGATGACAAGGATGCCATGCGAGATACGTTCAGCGACCAAGCCTGGCTGGCCGGGACGGGTGATTTCCTTCACTACGTGATTGATGACTTCAATTTGCGCCTTGTCGGCATTGATTCGACGGTGGCAGGCGAACGCAAAGGTCGTTTCTGCGAGTCGCGTCAGTCCTGGCTCGACAACGTGCTGGCAGAGCAACCAGAGCGAGCGACGCTGCTATTCATTCATCATCCACCATTCGATGTCGGCGATCACTACGTCGGCGGCTACCGCTATCCGGAAGAAGCACAGGCTCTTGAAGGCATCGTGGCGCGGCATGCACACGTCGTTGGACTGCTCTGTGGGCATGTCCACTGGCCGATTGCCCGGGAATGGGCGGGAACAGAAGCGCGTATCATGCCGAGTGTTGCGATCGATGTTCGGAACGGCGTAGACGAGGCCGAGCGGCGGCCCATCTACATGCTGCACCGATTATCGGGCACGAACAGCCTCGTCAGTGAGACGAAGCCTGCTGGGTCTACGCCGCTTTTCTGATCAGGAACCGGTACACGGAATCGACGACCGAGTGCTCGACGAGTTCATTGCCGGTCTGCCGGCAGATGCGGAGCCTCGTCACTAGCTGTTTCCCCAGACGACGGGCGCGTCGTAGTTAGCGCTGATCAGTTCACTGTACCGGGATTCGAGCACGTCACGCTTGACCTTCAGCGTCGGCGTCAGTAGCCCGTTCTCAGTCGTCCACTCGTCGCCGACGATGATCAACCGGGCCAGGCGCTCGTGAGATTCGAGCCCAACGTTGACGCTGCTGAGGGTTGCCTTGAGGCTGGCCTCGATTTCTGCCTTCTCCATTTTCTGCCCGGTCTCTGACAGGACGACAACGGCAACCGGCGCCGGCAGGCCCACGCCCATTACGCAAATCTGCTCCAGCAGGGCACTGCCAGACAGGCCGGCCTCGATGGGTACCGGCGTGACGTACTTGCCTTTGGCAGACTTGAAAATGTCCTTGACCCTACCAGTGATACGATAACCTTCCCGGGGAATATCCCAAATTGCCTTGTCACCGGTATGGAAGTAACCGTCCTCGGTGAACAACTCCGCCGTGAGGTCGGGTTGCTTGTAATACTCCGAAAACAAACCCGGACACTTGATCAGGATCTCTCCCTCATCAGACAGCTTGATCTTCGTACCTTCAATGGGCACCCCGATCGTGCCAATTCGTTTGGCTTGGAATGGCGAATTACCACAAGAAAAGCCACTGGTCTCGCTCATACCCCAGCCTTCACCGATTCCAATGCCCAGTTTCTGATACCACTCGAGGGTTAGTGGCGAGATGGGTGCACTGCCGGAACCAAAAACCCGGACTCGTCCAAAGCCGAGCTCCCGACGGATTTTCCTCGCGACTATGCCACCGACGATTGGAATCGAGAGTAGTCGATTAAGTTTCTCGGGCGGTATCTTCGCGTGCACGCCAGCCTGAAACTTGACCCATAGGCGAGGTACCGAAATGAAAATAGTTGGATTCGCTCTCTTCAGGTCGTCCGTAAAGGTGCTTAGTGATTCGACAAACCAGCACTCTGCGCCGGCGTAGATCGCCGGTCCAGCGGTGACCGTTCGTTCCGTGACATGGGCTAGCGGCAAGTAGGAAAGCATGTGATCGTCAGAATTGACGTTTACCGTATCCCTCGTCGTCATACTGGCATAAGCGTAGGCACCGTAGCTGATGACGACACCCTTTGGATTTCCCGTGCTACCTGATGTGTACAGGATAGTCATGACATCGCCTGGATCTGGTTCCGGTAGCGTGTCGATCGGCTGATTGGCATCGATCAATGCTTGCCACCCGTGCCCGCATTCTGCGGTGGGATAGGGAAATGCGATAGACGGCATGTCGTCCGGAATCGAATCTGTTGCAACGGAAGGCTCATCCAGTTTGCCAACGAAAACTGCCCTGGCTCCGCTGTGCTCAAGAATATAGCTAACTGTCTTCGCGCCGGCCGTCGGGTAGATCGGCACCGAAATCATGTCAGCCATCGCGATAGCGATGTCGGCTAGGAACCATTCGGCGCTGTTTTTCGCGAGGATCGCCACTTTATCCCCGGCCTTAAGCCCAATACTGCCCAGTCCCGTCGCTATCCTGCGGCAGGCATCTTCCGCTTCCCGCCAGGTCATGGTGCGAACGACACCGTCTACAGGCTGGTGCAGGAAAGCGCGGTCGGGCATTTCTGCCGCCCAGTTAGTGAGGGCCCGATGTGCAGTTAGAAATTCGTTCATGCGATTGTCATCAGTATGTCGGAAATCCTTGTGGAATCCTATGGTTCGGCGCCTTGTCACAGGTGCTATGTGTCAGGAGACCGGGTGTGCCAACCGGTCAGGGGTAAACCTGCCTGCCGGCAAGGTACGTGGCCGTGACCTGGGTGCTTTCCACGCTGCGATCCACGTCGTCCGGAATGAGTTGGTCGTAGATGACAAAGTCGGCCCATTTACCGACCTCGATGCTGCCGATCTGATCTGCCCAGGTCGTCAGCTCTGCACCTGTGCGCGTATATCCTTTGAGGGCTTCTTTAAAAGTCAGCGACATGCCTTCGTCCCAGGGCCGAACGACACCATCGATACGGGTTTCGCGATGAATCGAGTCAGCAATCTGGATCATCGGATTCAGGGGCGACGTCGGCCAGTCTGCGCTTAGCACCAGCGGCACCTCATTGTCCAGCATGGAACGCCATACGTAGGCGTTCGGTATCCGGTCACGCCCGATACGGTCGATCACGTAGTCGCCAACACAACAGGTCGCATGGTGCGGCTGCATCGATGCCGCGACTCCAAGGCTCAAAAATCGTGCGACGTCATCAGGTGTCACAACCTCGATGTGCTCGACACGATTTGGCAGACCGCCCGGGCGGTCGGTGTGAATCGCAAAGCCGTCCAGCACCCAGGAAACACCGAGGTCACCGATGGCGTGCACGGCAACCGGAAACTCCTGTCGATGCGATGCAGCGATCATGTCGTGGAGTTCTTCCCTAGTGGAAAAGGGCTCGACGGTCACGTGTGGATCGTCGGTGTAGGGCTCCTTCATCAGTGCCGTTCGCGTCGACAGAACGCCGTCGATGATCAGCTTAACGAAGCCTAGATCGAACAATGGACCATATTCGGCCTCGAGGCCGGTTGCGGCAACGCGCTGACGAATCCTTTCACGTTCAGCGGCAATTCTGGCAAGCGCGTCGGCGGCGGTTTCACCGTCCGCTGGACGTGGTCTTGCACCTTCCCAGATTCGCAGGGTCATGTCGCCGGCCTCCAGCACCTCGAGATAGTGGTCGAAGTTGCCGCTCATGTCGTGGACACTGGTGATGCCGAATCGATTGGCCATGCGAATCGCCGCATGAATACCGGTTGAAACATCCGTGGCCTCGGCCATGCCAGGCGCATCATTGAACACATAGCCGGCTGTTTCTAGGAAGATGCCGGTTGGTTCACCGGTCGCTGAATCAATCAGGATTTCGCCGCCGGGTGGGACCGGCGTGTCGGCAGTCACCCCGGCCAGTTCCATTGCCAGGCTATTTGCCCAGCCGGAGTGGCCGTCGATATCGCGAAGCCAGACCGGGTGATTGGGTGCGACCGAGTCAAGCATCTCCTTCGTCGGCAATACGCCGTCCGACAGGTTGTGATTCCATGCGCCACCCAGAATCCAGTCGCCCTCGGGCAGTGAAGAGGCTTTGTCCCGAATGATTCGCAGCCACTCCGCTTTGTCTTCCATATCTGTCAGATCAACGCCAACAGCGAGACCGGAACCCATGACAAGATGGGTATGTGCGTCGATCAGCCCGGGAGTAACCGTAACGCCACGTGCATCGATTACGAAGGTCGCGTCATCTGCCATTGCCCAGATGTCGTCACTGCTGCCGACGGCGCTAATCCGGCCATTCGTCACCGCGAATGCTTCTACCCTGGATTGCGCGGCGTCAACGGTATGCACATCGGCATTGAGGACAACAAGATTGGGTGCGTTTGTCACATCGTCGGCATTGTTGCAGCCAATGAGGCTCGACAGAGCAAGAGATAACAATATGTTTATAGTGCGCAGATTACGGTTTTTCATCGCCGACTTCGCTCCCTGATTTGCGTGCGAACAGTACATTATAGGGAATGAAAAGGAGCGAATCTTATCGTTACAGGTGACAATTTAGCCCTAGGGAAAAAAGATAAAGTCAGTCTGGTATATCGCTGGCAATTTACCTAAAGTAGCCGGTCTGCAGGGTTCAGCTGCAACACAATAACCGAGGTAATCGCAGCAATGCATTTGAAGTACAGAACGGTCCAAAGCTGGACGGTGCTGATCCTGCTGTCCGGCGTTCCGACCGCCTGGGGGCAAGCGACGTCCGATGACGCGCTGGACGAGATCGTCGTGTCGGCAACACGCATGGAATCGTCCGTCCGCGAGGTGGCGCGGTCCATTTCCATCGTGGACAAGGACAGAATCCAGCTCGGCACACAGCAGCTCGGGCTGGATGAGTCGCTCGCCGGCATTCCAGGCCTTTACATGCAGAACCGTTATAACTTCGCTCAGGACCTACGAATCTCACTGCGTGGGTTCGGTGCGCGTTCGAGTTTCGGGATCCGCGGGATTAAGGTGCTGGTTGATGGTATTCCGGAAACGCTGCCGGATGGACAGGCAGGCGTCGACAGCATCGACATCGGATCGGCGCAGAGCATCGAGGTGTTGCGTGGTCCTGCCTCATCTTTGTACGGCAATGCCTCTGGCGGTGTTATTTCGATCACCAGTGAGCTGGG
>JAQWSV010000130.1 GCA_029243005.1 Woeseiaceae bacterium | reverse complement strand
GCCAAATTTAGTGATTTTGGCGTTTCCCGCCTTGTACACGGGTTGCTCGTCGGACACAATATCGCCCGTGGCATTTCTGGCCACACGCAAATCAGGACAGACAGCAATCAGGAGCCCGCAAGTGGAGAAGATCCTAGTGGGCCTGAAACGTGTCGTTGACTATAACGTCAGGGTGCGGGTCAGGTCGGATGGCAACGGCATCGAGACCGACGGCGTAAAAATGAGTATTAACCCGTTTGACGAGATCGCTCTGGAGGAAGCGCTGCGTATTAAAGAGCGTGGAGAAGCCAGCGAGGTAATAGTCGTATCTATTGGCAGCGCCGATGCACAGCAGCAATTGCGTACTGGTCTGGCGATGGGTGCAGATCGCGCCATTCTGGTCAATTCGGACACAGCGCCTGACCCCCTGACTACGGCGAAGACGCTGCTCGCGCTTATCGAGAAGGAAGGTATCGATCTCGTCATTCTGGGCAAGCAGGCCATCGATGAGGACAATAATCAGACGGGTCAGATGCTGGCGGCAATTTGGGGCCGGCCACAGGCCACCTTTGCCTCCGAGATCGAGTTTTCGGGCGAAAGTGCAAGGGTGACACGGGAAGTAGATGCCGGGCTCGAGGTTATCGAGGTAGATATGCCGGCGGTCGTCACCTGCGATCTGCGCCTGAATGAGCCCCGCTATGTAAAGCTGCCCGATATCATGAAGGCGAAGAAGAAGCCGCTCGACGAAATCGCGATGGCAGACTTGGACGTTCAACCCGAATCGACCGTCAGCGCGATCAGTTTCGAACCGCCCGCAGAAAGGGAAAAAGGAGTCATGCTGGACGACGTCGCCGGACTGGTTGTTGCACTGAAGGACAAGGGGCTGCTCTGATGGCAAAAATATTGATCATTGCTGAACACTGCGACGGTATCGTCAATCCAAGCACTGCCAAGTGTGTGGCTTGTGCAGCCGAAATCACGGACGCCAGTATCGACGTCGCTGTATTTGCAGAAAACGGCGAGACAGTCGTTGGTGAAGTTGCCGCTATGGGCTCGGTAGATAAGGTTATCCAAGTCAACAACAATACCAATACCCGTGCGCTCGCCGCCGTAATCGCGCCACAGGTTGTTGCTCTCGCGGATGGCTATTCGCATATATTCGGTCCATCAACTACATTCGGCAAGGACCTGATGCCTCGTGTCGCAGCCCTGATGGACGTCAATCAGTTGAGCGACATTATGGAAGTCCTCGGCAGCCACCGTTTCAAGCGCCCGATATACGCGGGCAATGCGGTTGTTACGGTCGAGGCGCCGCAGGACAAACCGGTCATCGCGACTGTCAGAATCGCTTCCTACAAAGCCGTACCCAGCGACGGCAGTGCAAAAATTGAATCGGCCTCACCCGATGCGGAAATCCCCGGCCACACTCGTTTTGTCGAGGTTCTGTCTGGCGAATCCGACCGTCCCGATTTGCAAACGGCATCTCTGGTTGTATCCGGCGGACGTGCGCTTAGTAGCGAGGAAGATTTCAACATCATCTATGAACTCGCGGACACGATAGGAGCCGGCGCAGGTGCCTCAAGAGCCGCTGTGGACGCCGGATATGCCCCGAACGAGATGCAGGTCGGTCAGACCGGGAAAATCATTGCACCGGACCTCTACATCGCTATCGGGATCTCCGGCGCGATTCAGCACCTGACAGGCATTAAGGACGCAGGGACGATTGTTGCTATTAACAAAGATCCAGAAGCACCTATCTTTGAGGTGGCGGATATAGGCCTAGTGGGTGACCTCTTCGATATGGTCCCGGAGCTGACAGCGGCGCTAAGTTAGCAGAACGGTGGAGTCGATCAATCATCTCCTCGACTCGAATGGCCCGTCGCTCGTTATAGAACCTCCAGCATCGCCTCAGCGCTGCTGACCGCGAACTCGCGGGGTGCCTCGATTGCGAGGTGACTAACAATGCCATCGTCGATGATCATGGCGAATCGCTGCCCGCGGACACCCATACCCCCGGCGGAGAGATCGACCAACAGACCGAGTGCTTCTGTATAGGTTGCATTGCCGTCCGCCAGCATCATAACCTTATCTCCAACGCCCTGTTCCCGGCCCCAGGCGTCCATGACCCAAGTGTCGTTGACTGACAGACAAGCGATAGCATCGACCCCCTTAGCCTTGAGGTCATCCGCATGACGTACAAAGCCCGGCAGGTGCGCCCTGGAACAGGTGGGTGTGAATGCGCCGGGTAATGAGAAAACGACGACCTTCCGATCGCCGAACAGTTCTTCCGTCGTAATCAATCCAGGACCATCGGTCGTCATGACGCCAAATTCGCCGGACGGTAAAGTGGAACCTGTCTGGATGGTCATTGGGCGTCCCGGATCAATATTCATTTTCTGCGACATGAACGATCAAACCGTCGAGTTCTTCGTTCATCTCAAGCTGACACGTGAGCCTACTATTGTCCCGGCGCTCGTATGCCGCGTCCAACATACTGTCTTCCATATCGTCCATCT
>JAQWSV010000123.1 GCA_029243005.1 Woeseiaceae bacterium | reverse complement strand
AGCCAAGCTGCCGCACAGCGCTTCCCCGTACCCACGCCACCGGTCAGCATCAAGGCGTGCGGAGGCCGTCCCTGCGTCTGACTCGAATGCCATGCATCAATTATCTTTTTATGCCAACTTATTTCCATTAAACCAATTAGTTAATAACTAAATGTAAAGTTAATTATGATCGAAATAAGGTCGCATCACGGCCTCAATTTCGGCCTGTACGCCATCAAGTGGCTGACTGGCATCAATAATGGCAAAACGTGTCGGGTAGGCATCGGCGAGTGAAAGGTAGGCATCCCTGACCCGTTGGTAAAACGCGAGCGCCTCATTATCCATGCGGTCACACTCACCTCTCGCCCGTACCCGCTCGAGACCAACCTCTGCTGGCGCATCCAGCAACAGGGTAAGGTTCGGTTCCAGGCCCTGGAGGACCCAGTCCGCAAGGTGTTCGACGCGATCCAGCCCCAGCCCGCGCCCGACACCTTGATAAGCCCGAGTCGCATCCGTAAATCGATCGCATAACACCCACCGGCCGGCTTCGAGCGCCGGTTTAATTGTGTTCTCGAGGTGCAGGGAGCGCGACGCGAAGAACAACAGAAGCTCTGCAATCGGGGGAACTGTCTCCTGCCCATTATCGAGCAACAGCTGGCGGATATTCTCGGCCATTGGCGTACCACCTGGCTCCCGGGTGCGATGCACCTCATAACCGTGACTCTGGATAAGGCCAGTAACGAAATCGAGATTTGTCGATTTTCCGGTACCTTCGATGCCCTCGACAGTAATGAATTTACCAACACTCATGTGCGCTATTGACCCTCGTCCCGCCCGGCCCGTTGACGCGCCAGATATTCCTGTACTGCCCGATCGTGCTGTTCCTTGGTGTCAGAGAACTTGTGACTGCCATCCCCCAGACCAGTTGCCACGAAGTATAACTCGGTGCCACCCGCCGGATGCAGTACCGCATTGATCGCCGCCCGACCGGTAAGCGCAATAGGCGTTGGCGGCAACCCACCGCGGGTATACGTGTTATACGGCGTATCTGTTCGCAGATCTCGGCGAGTCAGGTTGCCATTGAAGTCGGGCCCGATGCCGTAAATCACTGTGGGGTCCGTCTGCAGTCGCATACCGGCTAGTAATCGCCGTATAAAAACGCCGGCAATCCTAGGTCGCTCTACCGCCAGCGCCGTTTCCTTTTCAACAATCGAGGCCAGTATAAGCGCCGCATAAGGGTTCGTGATGGGCAGGTTGTTGCTCCGTGCGTCCCATTGCTCAGCAAGGACATCGTACATCAGGCGATAAGACTGGCGGAGGATGTCGACATCACTGGTGCCTTTCGGAAACAGGTATGTTTCGGGCAGAAAAAGTCCTTCCGGGTGGGACTCCCAGGCCCCGATCAATTCAAGCAAGTCCGGCCAGTCTTCAAATGTCAGCGTTTGCTGCACGACCTCGTCGGCCGCCAAGGCAGCCAGAAGATCACGAAACGTCCAGCCCTCGACGATGGTAAATGAATAAAGCAGCACGTCGCCGGAAACGAATTTGTCGATCAATCCGGCTGGTGTGATGCCCGACTCAACAAGGTATTCGCCGGCGTGAATGCTCGCCGCGTTGCCGCTCAGGCGTGCGTAAAGCCGAAACCAGGTTGGATGAGAAATGATTCCCCGTTCGCTGAGTTCGTCGCTTACCTGGCGAAATGCCACACCTGGTGGAATCACGAGCTCAGCACCGTCCGCCGCCACCGATACAGGCGTGGAGATAAAATGGCTGAACTGAAAGGCCAGTATCGCCGCGGCCACGAATATGGCTGCGGCGAGCCCGAGTAAAATACTTACGACGCGCGACATGCATCCAGTATATGGCAGCGCTTTGATATCAGTCGACTGCCCTGAATACCAGGCTCGCATTCGTTCCGCCAAATCCGAACGAATTCGAGATCGCCGTGCGAACCCTCGCGTCACGTGCTGTGTGCGGAACGTAGTCCAGATCGCAGTCGGGATCTGGGTTATCAAGATTGATCGTCGGAGGCAGCACCTGGTCCCTGATTGACAGGATCGAGAAGATCGCTTCGACGACACCTGCGGCGCCCAGCAAGTGACCAGTACATGACTTTGTGGAGCTAACCGCAAGGGTCCTGGCTGAGTCGCCAAACGCACGCTTGATGGCGTGGGTTTCACCCTTATCGCCCACCGGCGTAGAAGTTCCGTGCGCGTTCAAATAATCCACATCGGACGGATCAATGCCGGCGTCATTCATTGCTGCGACCATGCACTTACGCGCACCCTCGCCATCTTCTGGCGGTGAGGTGATGTGATATGCATCGCCACTCATGCCAAAGCAGATCAGCTCAGCGTAGAGCTTCGCACCGCGCGCCCTCGCGTGTTCGAATTCTTCAATGACCAGGCAGCCCGCCCCGTTGCTTAGAACAAAACCATCGCGGTCGGCGTCGAATGGGCGGCTTGCTTTCTCCGGCTCATCATTACGCGTGGTCATTGCCCGCGCAGCGCAAAATCCGCCCAGCGCCGAGACCGTCGTCGCATATTCCGAGCCACCCGCAAGCATGACCTCGGCATCGCCATGCATCACACTCCTGGCGGCAATGCCAATGCTATGCGTCGATGTTGCACAGGCGGTGACGATGGACAAATTAGGCCCTGTCATGCCATACATGATGCTGACATTGCCGGATGTCATGTTGACAAGGCTGCCCGGAATGTAGAATGGCGAAATCTTGCGCACACCGCCCGCAAGATACTTGTTGTGGTTGTCTTCAATCGTTGCGAGGCCGCCGATGCCGGCACCCATGGCGACCCCGATTCGATGACCATTTTCCCCGGTCACCTTGAGCCCTGAATCCTTGACGGCATCCACGGACGAGGCGATGCCATAGTGCATGAACCTGTCCATGCGCCGTGCTTCTCGAGGCGGGATGTAGTCACCGATATCAAAGTCGCGAACCTCTCCGGCAATTCTCGTGGGAAACTCCCTGGCATCGATCTCTGTAACTGGTCTGATACCGGAACGGCCTTCACGAATATTGTTCCAAGCTGTGTCGATGTCATTGCCAACCGGAGAGGTAATGCCCATTCCGGTGACTACGACGCGTCGCGTACTCAATGGCCTAACCGTTTATGTTTGGCAGAACTGCCAGGATGGAAAAGCGGATGCGAGGCGCGGCGTTGA
>JAQWSV010000114.1 GCA_029243005.1 Woeseiaceae bacterium | reverse complement strand
CAGCGCGACAGCCTCACGAAACAGTGAATCCTCGCCGGACGATGGCGTCTCACGCATGGGATGCAGTGTATCGAACGGCTCGTCTTTGAACCGCGACAAGGGCGCAATTCGCGGCATGACCATTGCGACAAGCACACCAGTGAGCACGACTGCCATGTAGTACTCAGGAAATCTGTGGTCAACGCCGACCGTCTTCGCCACGAGCAACGCGAACGGCACTGAGACTACCGAGAAATTGGTTGCAATCACGGCCGCTTCCCGTGCCGTGTAATGACCGGACACATACTGCTGAATCGTGATGAGAACCCCGACCGGTGCCGACGACATCCAGGAGGCAAGCGCGTCGATCGCCGAACGGCCTGGCAGCGTGAACAGGCGCCTGAAGACTCGCTTCAACAAAGTGCCAATGAATTCCATCAAGCCATAGTCCGTCAGAAACGGCATCAGCAATCCGGCAAACAGGAAAATGAAGACAATATTGACGGCCAGATCGTTGAGTACGGTACCGCCTGTCGCCGGGCCCCAGAACATCTCGGGCCCCCATTGAAACATCGTCATCGCGCCCATGACGAGTCCGGCCACGCGCAGCGCAATCCACACAGGTGCAACATGAAATAATCGATAGGCGAGCGAACCCGCCGCCGGTTTACCGATCGTGCTCGCCCACAATGTACCGATAGCACTAACACAAACCAGTGCAAAGACGATCCACGGCATTGCGGCACCCATCCAGTTGACGGCGGTGTCGGAGATGTAACCCATCAATATGGTCCAATTTCCCTCGACCTGGATAGGTGTCAGAAACGTGAGAATGCCAAGCAGTGACGGGAGTGCGAATTTGCGAATCGAATGCGCGTCGGGCACCGCCAAATCGCCGTTCGCCGCGATTTCATTTTCTCCCCCAAGGTCATGCGGTGTTTCGCTCATTCTGTATCGCTCTCTAAGGTAGACTGCCGATTGCAAAATAGCAGCTTCGCGCTGACTTGTTAACCAAACAATACTGCTCCTCAAGGGTTTACTCATGCATAAGCGAATTTCTGCGTTTGCCTTTTTCGTGGCAACCGCTGCCTCAATTCATTCCGTCGCCCAGGAAGAACGACTGACACTAGACTGGATTTTCAGTGATGAAGGTCGTACGGCAATGACAATGCCACGACATGCTTGGCTCAATGCCGACACACTCGTCACCTATGACACCCGATTGCCCAAAAGTGAGCGGACGCTAAGGACAGTCGCCGCAGACACGGGACGAACGCGCGACCTGGTCAATGCTGACAAGGCTATTGAGAGCATGATCGAAGTATTGTCACCGGATGAACCCTATGAAGAGCTTGGCTGGCCGAACGCTTTCGACCCGAGCGGACGATGGGCGGTCTACACGAAATCCAGCGACATCATCCTATTGAATCTGCGGACATCAGAGGCCATCGCAGTCGCGGCTTCCGACGCAGAAGAATCATCGCCAAGATTTTCACCGAACGGCGAGTGGCTCGGCTTCGTCCGAGATAACGACATCTACGTCTACAACATTGCAGACGGAGAAGAAAAACGTCTGACGACGGATGGCACGGACGCCCTAATGAACGGCTCTGTCTCCTGGGTCTATTGGGAAGAGTTGTTAAACCGATCGGATCGGGGATATGACTGGTCGCCGGACTCCTCTTCGATTGCCTATCTGCAGACCGACGATTCCGGCGTTGGGGAAATGCACTACGTGCACTTCGAGCCAAACCTGCCACGCGTGATCAAGCAGCGGCACGCAAAGCCTGGCGAGGCGAATCCGCGCGTTCGGGCTGGCATCGTCCGCATTGAGGATGCCTCGACCACCTGGATTGACCTCGGCACCAATATCCATGAGTACCTGCCACGCATCAAGTGGCTACCCGACAGCACGCGTCTCGCCGTCCAGACGATGAATCGTGACCAGACCATCGTTGACCTCTTCCTCGCCGACGCCAACACCGGCTCCGCGTCACACCTGATGCGTGAGACCGACCCTGGCTGGGTCAACATTCACGACGACCTCTATTTCCTCCACAACAACGCCGGATTCATCTGGCGCTCGGAGCGAGATGGCTACTCACACCTGTACCAGTTCGACATGAGTGGTAACCAGGTTCACCAGATCACAAAAGGCGGGTGGGCACTGCGGCCGTCTGGAGGCGCCAGTAACATGGATCAGGCTGTCAGTGTGATCGATCATGACGCGGGCGCACTTTATTTCACCGCCCTTGAAAAGGCTTCAACGGAAAGACACCTGTACCGCATCAACCTCGATGGCAGTGACATGCAGCGAATTTCCGCAGAAGACGGCATACACGCCGTGTGGTTCAGTCCCGACGGCGCTCGTTACACCAACATGCACTCCGCCATCGACACACCACCCACACTGCGAATAATGGATAGGAACGGAGTGGAAACCGCCCTTGTCGCGGATACGGGGTCAGCGAATGTCGAACGCTTCGACTTGCTCCAGTGGGAACTGTTTTCGGTCAAAGCACGAGACACCTTCGAGATGCCCGCGATGATACTCAAGCCCCGATTTTTCGATCCGAACAAGCAATATCCCGTGGTCACCTATGTCTACGGGGGTCCATCGGCACCGTCCGTTTCCAATTCCTGGCAAGGGCGCAGCCGCGGATATTTTCATCAATTGCTGGCGGATAGTGGCGTGATCGTCTTCCTGGTCGACAATCGCAGCGCTGCCGGGAAGAGCAAGATCTACGCGAACACGATCGTTAGGCAACTCTATGGCCCGATCGAGCTGAACGACTTGCTGGATGGCATCGCGTGGCTGAAAGCCCAGCCCTACGTCGATCCCGAGCGGGTCGGCATCTGGGGCTGGAGCGGTGGAGGCACGATGACGCTGCAGTCGATGACCAGCAGCAAGGAGTTTACTGCAGGGGTCTCGGTGGCACCGGTCACGGACTGGCACTATTACGACACAATCTATACCGAGCGTTATATGAAGCGGCCGCAGGACAACCAAGCGGGCTACGAATCCACATCACATGTCAAACGCGCGGCGGACTTGCATGGTCAATTGTTACTGGTTCACGGCACCTACGACGACAACGTTCATCCACAAAATTCCTGGGCGTTCAGCGATGCACTCATTGAAACCGGGATCACCTTCGACATGATGATCTACCCAATGCGCAAGCACGGCATCAGCGACAATGCCGCCCAGCGACATGTCTACCAGACCATGTACGAATTCTGGAAGGAAAACCTGGGATTCTCTGACTGAAACCACAAACATCAGATACTTTCGAGTTAAGTTTTATAACCCGTTGTTTATATTATTTTTTTCTTATTATAAAGGCAAACGATGCGCCAAAACTGTTGCCCTGAACGCGATGTAATGCTTGATACGATCAATATCACGACAGAGACGCCGACTTTCCGATGACGCCACGAATAACCAGTGCTGCGGTCCTGCTGCTACTCACGACTGCTGTTGGTGCACAGGACACTCGTCCCGCCAACTTTGACTTTGTCGAAGCCGACCGGCGCATGGACACCCTACTTAAGTTCCCAGAGATCAAGGGAGATATTTCCGTTGTGATGAGCTGTTTTGCCCGCATCAAAGCTAGCGGCCGGATGAATGGCACGAGCTGCTATCTGCAAAACAACTATGACGAACCGTTTGCCCGCGCTGTCATGACGGCCGGCAAAAAAGCGAAATTGAATCCAGCAATCATTGGGGGCAAGGCTCGGGAAGTCTTTCTGCAATTTCGCGTAGCGTTCATCAAGGAAGGCGACAACCAGACGATCGATTACTACCTGAATCCGGGCTACGAAGAGAACGTCGAGGCCTACGGGGCCCGTCACGTCGCCGGACAGCGAGTCATCGGCAGAAACGAACCGTGGAACGATGCATGTCCGAAGCGGGCAAAGTGGCTCGTCTGGTTACGCGCGTACCTGGGGCCTGACGGTAGAGCCGATAAACCGACGGTACAGCATGTGAATGGCGTCCGGCCGACGCAAACCTGCATCGAGGCCCTTGAAAACACTATCACCAGCAGCCTTTATACACCCACCCTAACCGATGGCGAACCCGTCCCTTCGACTTTCATCGAGCCATTTAGCAACTAAACAAGCACGTAGTGGTTCATCACCATGCCCACAACAAGGATCTGTGGCACGGTCACGATCGGCAGCCAGATTGCGGTTCGCTTACCGATGTTGGTCCATAGCAGGCCGATCTCAGTGTAGTCGGTCGCAACGCCCGCCATCAGGAAGACAAATGGATTCCCGAGTACGCCGGTCTGATTGAAGATCTCGAACGCCAGCGGTGAAGTTCCCTCGCTGCAAACCTCGATGATGGTGGCGAACAACAACGTAACAAGCATGCCCGCAAAGTCCGGCCCCATCCAATCCATAAAGAAGTGCTCTGGCACAAACGCGCCGATCAGCGCCGCTGCGAGAACGCCGAGCAAGATCCACCAGAGCACCATGTTGGCCAGTGAAAAAGCGCCCCGACCCACACCAAGCGATGCTTCTCCCCATTCAAGATTCCGAACCCGAGTCCACTCGACATTACCCGGGTCCGCCAGGGTACTCGACGATTCGATCATCCCGGCCTTGTCGAGCAGCGTGAAGATATACCCTGTTATCAGCGCAATCATCATTGCGCCCAGGACAAAGTAAATGGCCTGCCAGCCGAAGAAACCAAACAGCAAAATGGTCATTGGCAAATTCGCCCAGGGAGATGCCAACAGAAATGTGATCACGGCGGGGACGCTGGCCCCCTTCTTGTATAGCTGTATCGCGATCGCGAGGATGCCGTGGGAGCACGCAGACATGAGAAAGCCGGCAATCACCGCATTCAACAGTGTGGTTTTCTTCTTTTGTCCCAGGAAACGGATCATGAAACCGTCCGGCACAAAGTAATCGATGATTCCACCAAGGAGCAGTCCAAGCAGTACAGCCCACCAGATGATCGACAAGTAGTCGAGCAGGCTCTCGTTAAGCGCCTGAAGTTGAGGCAGGAAAGACAGCGCAGTCACACCCGCAAACACGGCGAGCATGATCTTAAGTTTGCGGGTCAGGGCGAGCGGCGCATCGACCGCATCCGCATGACAATGTGTGTGGCAATCAGACATTTAGCGTTCCGTAAACGTGAGTATGGCGTCAATACGCTCCATGACGTCAAGGCGATGTGCCAAGTCTCATATAGGCGCTCTAGCCGTTTAAAATAGGAAAGGGGCATATCCTACTTTATAGCCCTGCCCCGTAACCTGACGCACATTATCGCGATCTTGCCTGCATACGTCATGCACGCCCGGGTCGTTTAATCCAGCATACGAATACAGGACACCAAATGCATCACCTCATGTCAGAACCGCAGAGGACTAGTTCTCTATCTCCCAGCCACAGCCGTCGCAATCGGGTGAAATGTCGTTGTCGGCCAAAACCTCAAAGATGAGGTTTCTCCAAGTTTCGTTCGGCTGCCAGATCGTATTCATGTCTGTCTTGGCCACGGCGATCGGAATGTCCTCATAAATTACACGGTAAAGAAACGCGAATGCGGAGGCCCGAAAGTTGGCCTGACAATGCAACAGCGTCTTCTTGTCCGGCTCGCGCTGCATCACACCCACAAACGCATAGAAGTCTGCCATCGTTG
>JAQWSV010000108.1 GCA_029243005.1 Woeseiaceae bacterium | reverse complement strand
TCACGGCTACCCGGGCTGCCGGTGAACGAGATCCGCGGCTATCACAAGCCGATCATGATTGCAGGCGGTGTCGGAAATGTGCGTGATGATCACGCACTGAAACGAGATGTGCCGGTGGGCGCAGTTATCGTCGTGCTTGGTGGCCCGGCGATGTTGATCGGTCTTGGCGGTGGTGCAGCGTCCAGCCTGGCCAGCGGCACGAGTAGCGAAGATCTGGATTTCGCATCGGTTCAGCGCGGCAATCCGGAAATGCAGCGCCGCGCACAGGAAGTGATCGATCGTTGCTGGGCAATGGGCGATGAGAATCCGGTCCTGCTGATCCATGACGTCGGCGCTGGCGGGCTGTCAAACGCGGTACCTGAAGCCGTGGACCATTCGAAGCATGGGGCCATCATTGAGCTTCGTGACGTGCCAAATGCCGAGCGGGGTATGTCGCCTATGGGCGTCTGGTGTAACGAAGCACAGGAACGCTACGTGTTGTTGGTAGCGCCCGAGCGCGTCGCAGAATTCGCCGAAGTCTGCACGCGAGAAAACTGCCCGCATGCAGTGATCGGAACACTGACAGCCGATGAAATGCTGGTGGTCAATGATGCCGAGTTCGACAACCAGGTTGTCAACATGCCGATGGAGATGTTGTTCGGCAAGCCACCGAAAATGACCCGCGATGTCGTTCGTGTTCAAAGGCCGGATGAGGCGATCGATCTCGCAGGTATTGAACTGCGGGACGCTGTTAATCGAGTACTGCGTTTTCCGACCGTCGCCGACAAGACATTTCTTATTCACATTGGAGACCGAACAGTCGGCGGACTTTGCGTTCGAGACCAGTTCGTCGGGCCGTGGCAGGTGCCTGTCAGCGACGTCGCCATCACTGCGAGCGGATTTGAGAGCAAGACGGGCGAAGCGATGGCCATGGGTGAACGAACGCCGCTTGCCGTCATTGATGCGCCGGCTTCCGGTCGTATAGCAGTCGGCGAAGCAGTTACCAATATTGCCGCAGCTGCCATCCGCGACATTGGAAACATCATGTTGTCTGCCAACTGGATGGCCGCCGCAGGACATGCCGGTGAAGATGCCAACCTGTTCGACACCGTGAAAGCCGTTGGTGCCGAACTATGCCAGGATCTGGGTATCGCCATTCCGGTCGGGAAGGACTCGTTGTCAATGCGTGCCCGGTGGGACGATGGTGACGGCGAGCACCAGGTGGTCGCGCCCGTCTCCCTGATTGTTTCCGCGTTTGCCCCGGTAACGGACGTGCGGCGCCATTTGACGCCGCAATTGCGCGCCGTGGACGGTGGCAGTCGCCTCCTGCTGCTGGACGTCGGCGAAGGGGCGAATCGCATGGGTGGCTCCTGTCTTGCCCAGGTATTCGATCGCACGGGTGGGCCGACGCCGGATGTCGACCATCCGGATCGGCTGAGATGCCTGTTCCGCGCTGTCCAGACTTTGAACGAGAACGGACTCGCGCTGGCCTATCACGATCGGTCGGATGGCGGCCTCCTCGTGACGATCGCAGAGATGATGTTTGCAGGCAGGCTGGGCGCGTCGCTCCAGCTGTCAGGCTCGGAAGAAGACGTATTGCGGCAGTTGTTCAGCGAAGAACTCGGTGCGGTTATCCAGGTGGCTGAGGACAGGCTGGACGATGCGCAGGCCGTGCTTGAGTCCTGCGGTGCCGGTTGGGTGGATATCGGTCGTGTGGAAGCGGACAACCAATTGACCCTGTACAACGATGACGAGGTCATTTTCCGGGCATCCCGCGTGGACCTGCAACGCACCTGGTCCGAAACGACGTGGCGAATGCAGTCTCTGCGTGACAATCCGGAAACGGCGCAGGAAGAATACGACCGGATACTGGACACGGACGATCCCGGGCTGAATGTCGCGCTGACGTTCGATCTGGACGAGGACGTCAGTGCCCCGTTCATCGGCGGCAGAAAGCCGCGCATCGCGATACTTCGCGAGCAAGGGGTCAACAGTCACTACGAGATGGCGGCGGCATTCATGCGAGCCGGATTCGCTGCCGTTGACGTGCACATGAGCGACCTTTCATCCGGCGCCGACAGTCTTTCCGGCTACCAGGGTATCGTCGCCTGCGGTGGGTTCTCCTTCGGCGATGTGCTCGGCGCCGGTGGTGGCTGGGCCAAGTCGATCCTTCTCCAGTCGCAGTTGCGCGACGAGTTTACAGCGTTTTTCGAGCGCGACGCCACGATTTCACTCGGTGTTTGCAATGGCTGCCAGATGCTGTCTCACCTGCGGGATATGATTCCTGGC
>JAQWSV010000103.1 GCA_029243005.1 Woeseiaceae bacterium | reverse complement strand
GACATGATAACGGCATGTCCCCCATGGCGTACCTATCCATCCACTAACGTTACAAAAGCTTACAAATAGAGACGATTCTGAAACCAAAAACATTATAGCTATCGACAGAATAGTGCCTCCCCTATCGAGGATGAACCAATGACTAAATTTATTAGATTGTCGATA
Source organism: Woeseiaceae bacterium (assembly GCA_029243005.1). Taxonomy (GTDB): domain Bacteria; phylum Pseudomonadota; class Gammaproteobacteria; order Steroidobacterales; family Woeseiaceae; genus SZUA-117. Next base: position 1,979 of record JAQWSV010000103.1, on the reverse strand, counting down.
CTGGCTATGGCCCTGGGGCTTGCCGCCTGTGATAGCAATGATTACGGGGCAACCACACCGCCACCGCCCCCGCCGCCACCTCCGGCGCAAACCTTTGATCTGCAGATACTGCATGCTTCTCCGGACGCGCCTGTTGTGGATGTGTTGCTCAACAACACGACATTCCTGAGTGGCGTCGACTACAAGACCGGTTCCAATCGCTCCAATGGTCCAGTCGGTATGCAAGCGCTGCAGGTTGATGGGATTACGCCGGGTGGGCCCGTGACTGTGATCGGTCCGGTCGATATCGACTTCGTAGCTGATACGCAGTACAGCATTTTCGCCGTTGGCGACGTCGCCAACATCGCGCCGCTCATCATTGAACAGTCGACCGCAGGGCCGGCCGCGGGCAATGCTAGGCTTCGTGTACTTCACGCCGCACCGCTTGCACCGCAAGTTGACGTTTTCGCAACGACACCCGGGGCAGATCTTGCCGCGAGTTCCCCAGTCGGAACTTTCTCATTCACGGAAGATCTGGGTCCCTTAGAAGTTCCCGCTGGTGACTACCAGATTCGAGTCACTCTCCCGAACGACCCGGGCACCGTTGTTTTTGACTCCGGTACTGTCGCGCTGGCCGATGGCAATGACCTGATGATTGCAGCCGTTGAAAATACTGTGACCGGACTGGCGCCGATCAGCCTGACCGTCATGGACGGCAACGGTTCTTTTGAGATGTTTGACGCCGCCGCGCCGGCCGACCTTCGAGTGGTTCATGCCTCTCCGGATGCACCGGCTGTCGACATCGTCGTCAACGATGACTTTGGCAATCCGCTGGTGCCGGGCCTCGCTTTTCCGGACTTCACAGGATTTGTTAGCGTTCCACCGGCGACTTACAACATCAAAGTCACGGACTCCGCGACCCAGTGTTGCAATCCCATCGATGTGGACCTGATGCTCGATGCCGGCTCGATCTACTCGGTTGTCGCGCTGGATAACCTGGCCACCATCACGGCCCTGGTTGCGACTGATGATCCGCGTCGGGTTGCCACGGAAGCCAAGGTCAGGCTGATCCACGCCTCGCCGACGGCTGCTAACGTCGATATCTGGGTAACGGCGCCAGGTACTGACATCACGGCAGAGGCCCCTGGATTTTCTGATATTCCCCTGGGCGCCAACACCGGCTTCCTGTCACTGGCGGCCGGTAGCTACGACGTCAGCATTGCTCCAACAGGTACGACCAATGTCGCTATATTCGCGACCATTACGGTTGACGCAGGTGGTGTCTACACGGCCATCGCGCGCGACGCCGCCGGTGGTGGTGGACCGCTTGGACTGATCCTCCTCGACGATTTCACGCTCTAAGAATCCCCCAGCAGCCTTGTGCTGCGCCCTGTTGGCCGGGCTCAGGCAACTGAGCCCGGTTTTTTGTATTTTTCGCTTGTTACAAATGGATACATATTGAGACAGGATTGAAACCTCTGGGGGCTGCGTGGGGCCGATAATAACAAGGCGCAAGATAACGTTGAACAACAAGGATTTATAATGAGTTTGCTGGCAACTACCGTCAACCAACTGGCCGAATCCGGCCTGGTGCCCGACGCGCTGATCCGTCGGGGTATTCGTCGCCTGTGTGCCGAGAGAAAGGTGGAAATTGGCGATCAGAATGGCCCGGACATCGAGAACTTCGTCGCGAAGATGAACGAGTCGCCTATTGCACTGGTACCCGACATTGCCAACGAGCAACACTACGAAGTGCCGGCCGGGTTTTTCGACCTGGTCCTCGGTGCACACAGGAAATACAGCTGTTGCTACTGGGGCGGCCCGGTGAGCAACCTGTGCGAGGCAGAAGAGGCCGCGCTCGAGATCACCTGCCAACGTGCGGATATTCAGGATGGCATGAAGGTCCTGGACCTCGGCTGCGGCTGGGGCTCTTTATCCCTCTGGATTGCGGGACATTTTCCACGATGCTCGGTGACCTCTGTTTCCAATTCGGCATCGCA
>JAQWSV010000091.1 GCA_029243005.1 Woeseiaceae bacterium | reverse complement strand
CAGCGCGTGGATTTCTATACGGCGCACGAGGGCTTGCACCTGAGCTACGAGCAGGCGCAGACACGATTTCTTGATCACCGACAGCGCTGGTACAACCTGACGACGCATTTTCCGTGGATCGGCATGCGGACGGCCGAAGTCGACGGTGCACATGTCGAGTATTTCCGCGGCATTGCCAACCCGATCGGTATCAAGGTTGGTCTGGGTATGACTGCAGAATGGCTTCAGAAGCTACTCCAGGTGCTCAATCCCAACAATGAAGCAGGGCGCATCACCCTGATTCACCGATGCGGTGCCAAATCCATCGAAGAAGGCCTGCCGCCGCTGATCAGGGCGGTTCGTGAAACGGGCTCACCGGTCCTGTGGGTCTGCGATCCGATGCACGGGAATACGGAGAGCACAGCAGACGGCACCAAGACGCGTCGATTCGAGAATATTGCCGAGGAGCTGAAACTCGCTCATGAAGTCCATGAGACCGAGGGTAGCTATCTGGGTGGCGTTCACCTTGAGCTGACAGGTGAAAACGTCACCGAATGCACCGGCGGTGCGCGGGGATTGACGGACCGCGACCTGGCCCGAGCTTACAAGTCGATGGTCGATCCAAGGCTCAACTATGAACAGGCAATGGAAGTTGCGATGCGAATCGCCGGCCTGCGTCAGTCAAACGGCGGCGACTGATATTCCTTTAGGTTCATCCAGGCGCATGCCGTCTTCAGTTCTTCGATCTCGCCCGGCTGGAGGCCTTCAAGCCGCCAGGGGCCGACCCGATGACGAATTAGACGCAAGGCGGGTAGCCCAACTGCTGCCGTCATGCGTCGTACCTGGCGGTTCTTGCCCTTATTAATCACGACGTTTAGCCAGCTAGTCGGAATGGTGCGTCGCTCTCGAATGGGTGGTGTCCGAGGCCAAAGCTCGGTGGGCTCTGCGATTACCCTGGCGGATAGCGCCCTAACCGGGCAATTCCTGAGCGTAAAGCCAGCCATCAGCTCGCTTATTTGCTTGTCTGTCGCTTCACCCTCGACTTGCACCCAGTAATGCTTGTCGAGCTTGAAGTGTGGATTGCTGATTCGTGCCTGCAATCGACCGTCATCGGTTAGTATCGTAAGGCCCTCGCTGTCAAAGTCCAGGCGACCTGCGGGATAGACCGATGGATCGGAAATAAAAGTCGCTAGCGTCTTTCGGTCACCCTCGTCACGAAACTGACAGAGGACGCGGTAGGGTTTGTTTAGTAGGATCAATGGCATGGGATAAAGGCGATAAAACACTTTAATAAAAACTTATAAATATTTAAATATAAAAGGGTTTAATGAACAATCAACTAGAAATCATCGGTGCGATGACGCCAGCCTTCGAGTCTATTCTGACAGAAGATGCGCTGGCTTTCGTGCAACAGTTGATTGCCCGATTCGGCGGGGACGTCGAGGAAATCCTCAAGGCGCGTGGGACACGCCAGGCTGCCATCGACGGCGGCGAGCTGCCGGACTTTCTAGCCGAGACAAAGGCAATTCGTGAGGACAACTGGCAAGTTTGCAATGCGCCGCCAGACCTCCAGGATCGCCGGGTTCAGATAGTGGGACCTACAGACCGCAAAATGATCATCAATGCGCTGAATTCTGGCGCACAGGCCTTTATGGCCGACTGCGAGGACTCTCTGTCACCCACCTGGGAAAATGTTTTACAGGGGCAGATAAATCTCAGGGACACGGTCGCACGCAGGATTTCGTTGGACGCCAACGGCAAGCAATACGCTCTCAATCCGGAGACCGCGACGCTTATCGTGTGCCCGCGTGGCTGGCACCTAGTAGAGAAGAACCTGCAGCTGGATGGTGAACCTGTGTCGGGGCCGCTGGTGGATTTCGGATTGTTCCTGTTTCACAACGCCTCTGAAGCCGGCAAACAGGGAACCGGGCCTTATTTCTATCTTCCGAAGATGGAATCACATCGGGAGGCGCGACTCTGGGCCGAGATATTCCGGTTTAGTGAGGAAGCGGGAATTGTGGAGCCTGACCAAATTCGCGTCACCGTGCTGATCGAAACCTTGCCGGCGGCATTCGAGATCGACGAAATTCTTTACGAGTTGAAGGACTACATCGTTGGCCTGAGCTGCGGACATTGGAACTACATATTCAGTTTCATCAAGACGTTTTGTGCGAGGCCGGAATACGTCTTACCGGACCGGGCAGAGATCAGCATGACAACGCATTTCCTGCGTTCATATTCACAATTGCTAATCAAGACGTGCAAGCGGCGCGGTGCGCAGGCGATAGGTTTCATGACCCCGCAAATTCCTATCAAGAACGACCCCGATGCCAATGATATTGCGTTTGCGAGAGTTCGGGCCGATAAGGAAAGGGAAGTGACAGATGGGCACGACGGCACCTCGGTCGCGCATCCGGATCTGGTCGCGCTTGCAACGGAGATTTTCGATCGGTACATGCCGGATGCCAACCAACTCAATCGGTCACAGGACGACGTCGGACTCTCTGCCGACGATCTTTTGCAAGTTCCCAGGGGGAAAATCACGGAAGCGGGCTTCCGCGAAAACATCCGTGTCGCCATCGAGTATATGGCTGCATGGATGGGTGGCAATGGCCGCTTGGCTCGGGACAACCTGATGGAAGACCTGACGACGGCAGAGATCTCCCGAGCGCAGCTCTGGCAGTGGATTCACCAAACAACGGGCATCCTTGACGAAGGGCAGAACGTCTCCGTTGATTTGTTCAAGACATGTCTGCAGGAGGAACTGGCCGGAATCAAGGTCACGCTAGGTGATGTTTTATTTGAAACGGGGGGCTACCGCGATGCCGCCGGAAAGCTTGAGCAGCTGTCGCTGGAAGACGCGTTTGTGCCCTTTCTGACGACGATGCTTTACGACGAGCTTGACTGATTTCGCGGGCAAGGATCGCGTCAATCTCGCGCTCTTGGTACTGTCTACAGAAATGATCCTGCGCTATCTCGGCTGGACTGAGGCCGCGGACCCGGTTAGGAAGGACGTAGCCAAGACGATCGCTAACAAGGAACTGACCTTTTATCTCGCACGACTGCCCGAAGCAATGCATCGACCGATCAGTAAAGAACACCCCATGATAAATCTGGCGTGGAAGAAGAGCCCGACCAGCTGGTGCGGAGTGCGATGCTGTTTGGCACGTTGGGTTTTGGGGAAGAAGTGATTCGGTGTATTGATGACTAATGTCTTCGACATCGACTGCCGTCGCTGTCCGCGACTGGCCGCATTTCTAGACGAAGTGCGAGAGAAATATCCTGACTACTACTGCCGACCGGTGCCGCCTTTTGGTGATCCTGATGCTCGGCTACTGATTGCTGGACTAGCGCCCGGCATGCATGGGGCCAATCGCA
>JAQWSV010000083.1 GCA_029243005.1 Woeseiaceae bacterium | reverse complement strand
TAGACGACATTAAAAAAGACGCCAGCAGTCGTATGGACAAGAGTGTGGCTGCCTTGGCACAGGAACTGACTAAGCTGCGGACGGGTCGTGCGCACACCAGTCTCCTGGACCACATCACTGTGGAGTACTACGGTAGCGAAGTGCCGCTGAACCAGGTTGCCAACGTTAATGTGGAGGATTCGCGAACATTGACTGTCTCACCCTGGGAAAAGCAAATGGTACAGGCTATAGAGAAGGCCATCATGACTTCGGACCTCGGCCTGAATCCGGCGACCGCGGGGACGATTATTCGGGTGCCGCTGCCGCCACTTACCGAAGAGCGGCGCAAGGACATGATTCGGCTGGTTCGCCAGGAGGCTGAAGGCGGGCGAGTTGCTATCCGCAATATTCGTCGTGACGCGATCTCGGACATCAAGGATCTTCTGAAGGAAAAGATGATCGGCGAGGACGATGAACGCCGGGGTGAGGAGGAAATTCAAGCGATTACTGACAAGCATATTGCAACCATTGATGAAATGCTGGCGACGAAAGAATCGGAGCTGATGGAAATCTGAGTGTTTCTGGGCCCATGAACGACGATGTCGAAAACGCTAAGAAAGCCGGGTCGCAACAGGTGCCCAATCATATTGCCGTCATCATGGATGGTAATGGCCGCTGGGCGCGTGCGCGCGGGCTGCCTCGGCATGCCGGTCATCGTGCCGGCGTCAAATCCGTGCGCGAGACGGTAGAGACCGCTGCGAAACGCGGCGTCTCCTACCTGACCGTGTTCGCCTTCTCGAGCGAAAACTGGCGCCGCCCAGCCGACGAAGTCAGTAATTTAATGGGCCTGTTTATTGAGGCTCTGCAAAGAGAAGTCGATGATTTGCATCGAAACAATGTAAGGGTTCGATTCATTGGTGCACGTGATGAGCTCGGTACCGAACTCGAATGCCGAATCGAGGCGGCAGAGGATAAGACACGCAATAATGATGGTTTGAACCTGTTTGTGGCGGCGGCTTACGGTGGACGTTGGGACATCGTGCAGGCGGCGCAGTCACTGGCGACCAGGGCAGGCAATGGATAGATCGTTGTCGAAGATATCGATGCAGACTCATTGGCTGAAGAAATGTCGCTGTCAGGTATTCCGGACCCGGACCTTCTCATTCGCACGGGTGGCGAGCGCCGCGTAAGCAACTTTCTGCTCTGGCATCTGGCCTACGCGGAGTTTTGGTTTACCGATTGTCTGTGGCCTGATTTTCGCTTGCCACAGTTTGATGAGGCGCTGGACTATTTTGCCAGTCGTCAGCGGCGATACGGCTATACCGGGGACCAGGTGGCCTGAAGTGCTTAAACAACGCATCATGACTGCAATCGTCGCGCTGGCCGTTTTGGCCATCGTGTTGTTCGTTGTGCCACCGATCATCGCTCGCGTGGTCATTGCGGTCGTCATCGTTGCCGGTGCCTGGGAGTGGGGCGGATTACTGTTCGGCGATGTGCGTGGCGGGCGCGTGGCCTATGTCTTTTTTGTCGCTGCACTGATGGCTGTTATCGCGTTCAACCTGCATGACCCCGTCTGGGTCGGGAACCTGTTTACGCTGGCGCTGGCCTGGT
>JAQWSV010000082.1 GCA_029243005.1 Woeseiaceae bacterium | reverse complement strand
CCTTGCCCGTGATCAGGCGGAATAGGTGATAGACGCTCCAAAGACTCAGGTAGCCTGCCAGTGCGCCTACAATGGCCGCTTTCGATTCGATGAATAAAGTTTCCGCACCTGTCATCGGGTGCCACAGGCTCAATACCAGGCCGGCCCAGACGAGCGGTAACACCATGTTGTCGTATATATACTGGTGGTCGATATCGATAACGCTGATTGCAACGAGGACCCAGGTCATGGCAATCGCCGCCGCGGCTTCCCAGCCGAAGCCGAAACGCCATGCAACCACCCCGGTCAGGATGCCGGTCAGTAATTCGATGATGGGATAGCGGGCCGGGATCCTGCTGCCACAGCCGGCGCATTTGCCGCCGAGCAGGATATAGCTAAGCACGGGGATGTTCTGCATGGCTGTTATCTGGTGACCGCAGGACGGACAACGGGATCGCGGTGCTATGAGGTCGAAGCGACCTTCCGGTAAGGGCCTGGCGAGCGGAGCAGACAGCTCCGTGCATTGTTCGCGCCATCCACGTTCCATCATGATCGGTATCCGGTAGATGACGACATTCAGGAAACTGCCAACCAGCAGTGCAATAACGAATGCGGCAAGAATGAAGAGGAGTGGAGATTCGGCAAAAATCGCTTGCATGTTGTGGTCCTTCGGATACGAAAGCGGCGCCCAATGGACGCCGCTTGATTATCGTCTTTCGTAGGTCTTCGGGCCAGTCTAGATAACAGAACCCATCTTGAAGATCGGCAGGTACATCGCGACAACGAGACCGCCAACCAGGATACCGAGAATCGCCATGATCATCGGCTCTATAAGACTTGACAAGTTGTCGACCGCGTTATCGACATCTTCTTCGTAGAAGTCAGCAACTTTGGCGGACATCTCGTCGAGTGATCCCGATTCCTCGCCGACTGCGATCATCTGGATGACCATGTTCGGAAATAGATCAGTATTCTCCATCGCCTGCTGCAGTCGTTGACCCGTTGCCACTTCGTCCTTCATCCGCATCACACCCTGCTCGTAGACGATGTTACCGGTCGCCCCGGCCACAGACTCCAGTGCTTCAACCAACGGCACGCCGGCGGAGAACATCGTGGACAAGGTACGTGCGTAACGTGCGATGGACGCTTTTTGCAGGATCGGGCCGATGACCGGCGTTTTCAGTGTCGCCCGGTCCAGGAAGTGGCGCATGGGGCGCGAACGCTTTTTGAAGTAGAAAAAGGTGTAAAGACCGGTACCAGCGAGCAGCGCAAGATACCAGCCCTGGTCGCGAACAAATTGCGAAATCTCGATGACAAATCGGGTGAATGCAGGCAGGTCAGCACCGAAGCCCTGGAACAGATCTTCGAATGCGGGAATGACGAAAATCAGAAGAATGATCGTAACGACGAAGGCAACGACCAGTACCGCAGCAGGGTAAGTGAGTGCCTTCTTGATTTTCTTCTTGATGGCCTCGGTCTTTTCTTTGTACGTCGCGATTTTGTCGAGCAGCGTTTCCAGCGCACCGGCCTGCTCACCCGCCTCTACGAGGTTGACGAACAGGTCATCGAAATGGATCGGATGCTTGGTCAGCGCTTCGGCAAGCGTGCTGCCGCCCTCGACGTCTGCCTTGACGGCGAGAATCAGTTTTTGCATGGCCTGATTTTCATGGCCATTACCAACAATCTCGAATGACTGTACAAGCGGAATACCGGCAGCCAGCATCGTGGCAAGCTGACGGCTGAATATCGCAATGTCGCCCGCTGTCACTTTGGATGCGCCCCTGAACAGGCCCTGGCTTTGTTTCCGGATTCTGGAGGGTACGACGCCCTGACGACGAAGTTCGGCACGCACCTGAGCCTCATTGCCGGCCATGCTCTTGCCCTTGACCTTGTTGCCCTTGCGATCAGTACCTTCCCACAGGAACGGTGTATTACTTACAGCCGCTGTTTCTGCCATCGCAATTCTCTTCCGTTAGCTCATGAGAAGCGATCTATTCGATCGTCACCCTGTTGATTTCCTCAAGGCTGGTCATTCCGTCCTTAACCTTGTTCAGACCAGCACGTCGCAAATCGACAACCCCCTCAATTCCTGCCTGATCGGCGATCTGCATTGCATTGCCGCCTTCCATAATGATTCTTCCCATCGTTTCGGATACTTCCATGACCTGGAAGATACCGACCCGACCTTTGTAGCCGTCGTTACACGACTTGCAGTCCTTCGGGCCGAATATCGTCATTCCGTTTTCGATGTCTTCTGCATCGAAACCTTCTTTTTCCAGCGCCTCGCGCGGAATATCCTTGACCTCTTTGCAGTTGTCGCACAGGCGACGTGCCAGTCGCTGTGCGATGATCAGACTCACCGAAGTCGCGATTGCGTACGGCTTCACGCCCATGTCGACCAATCGCGTCAGCGTGCGTGGTGCGTCGTTGGTATGCAGTGTCGAGAGAACAAGATGACCCGTCTGGGCAGCCTTGATCGCGATTTCCGCGGTCTCGAGGTCACGAATCTCACCCTCCATGATGACGTCCGGATCCTGGCGCATAAAGGCTTTCAGGGTCGAAGCAAATGTCAGGCCCACCTTGGGATTCACGTTGACCTGGTTGATGCCTGGCAGGTTGATTTCCGCCGGGTCCTCGGCGGTCGAAATATTGCGATCCTCATTGTTGAGAATGTTTAGGCCGGTGTACAGTGAAACGGTCTTACCGGAACCTGTCGGGCCGGTCACCAAGATCATGCCGTAAGGTTTGGCTAGGTGTTTCTGGTACAGCGCTTTCTGCTGGTCGTCGTAACCGAGGACATCGATACCGAGCTGCGCGCTCGTCGGGTCGAGAATACGTAGTACGATTTTCTCGCCGAACAAGGTCGGGCAGGTGTTGACACGAAAATCGATGGCACGGTTCTTGGACAGGCGCATCTTGATGCGGCCGTCCTGCGGTACACGGCGTTCGGCGATGTCCATGCGGGACATAACCTTCAGGCGTGCGCAAACCTTTTTCGCTAGCGCGACCGGCGGCTGTGCAACTTCGGACAAAACACCGTCGAGGCGCGTCCGTATGCGAAAAATCTTTTCGTAGGGTTCGAAGTGGATATCCGACGCGCCGCGCTTGATTGCGTCGAGCATAATCTTGTTGACGAATCGGACGACCGGCGCGTCCTCGATATCGTCCTTGGTGACGCCGTCATCTTCCTCCTCGGAGCCATCACCGACATCGAGGTTTTCTAGGTCGAAATCATCGTCATCGAAACTCGACATGGACGTATCGACCTGCTCGAGCGCTTTGCCGATATGTTCCTGAAGTTTCGATTCTTCAACGACGACAGGGTCAATTCGGAGATTGGTCTGGAACTGGACGTCGTCGATTGCCTGCAGGTTGGTTGGATCGGAAATTCCGAGGAACATGCGCTTGCCGCGCATCAGCAGCGGCAGGACTCGGTGTTCGGTCAGCAACTTTTGGTCAACGACTCGCAGGGTCTCAAGTTCGATGTCGATCGCGTCGATATCGAGGAGCGGGACACCGAATTCGTGGGACGCTGCAACCGCGATCGCGCCACTGTCCGCCATCTCGTTCTCGACCAAGTAGGAAACCAGGGGTTCTTTCGCTTCTCGGGCCGCTTCGGTAGCGGTCTGCATGTCCTCTTCCGAGACAATGCCGTCCTGTACCAGGCGTCTTGGTAAGCCGGAAAGATTGGATTGCGATGCCGTCAAGAGTCCCATAAATCACGGTGGTGTAACTCCTAGAGCGTCACAGTCTCGCCAATCTGGGAGTCTGGATCAACCGGATTGTGTGCTGTTTGTCACAGTAGTGGCATTCAATTAAGTAAAATCCGGTAATCAGGCCCAATTTGCTGAAAATTAGCGCTTCTTTTTGGGTTTTCGTTCTATCTGCAGTTGGTCGGAAGATAGCGCGCGTTGACCGTCGGCGCGATGTGTCCGGCACCTCCGCTCAGCAATACGCCAAATGGTGGTGGCGTATTGCCGCAACGCCAAACGACGGCGTTGCCAGTCGTCTCGTAAGGGGTCAGCGAGAGTGCCGCCCCGATTATGTCCTGGTGCGCCAAGGGGCCACCAAACGTTATGTCGATCCGACCATTGACGATTTCGACCGAGGTGACGTAGCTGCTACGTGTATGGGTCGCCATCGGGGTCATGCCGGCGGCCACACGATTGGCGGGTGCAACGCCGCCATTGGTATAGGCAGCGACGACCGGGACTTTTGCGCTAGCGGCAAAGTTCAGTCCCTCGGATACCTGCGCTCTTACCGTATAGGTCTGGTAAGCGGAAACGACCAGGGAGGCCAGAATCCCGATGATCGTGATAACGATTATCAATTCGATAAGGGTGAATCCTCGGCTTCGTTGCAACATGTCTCTGGTCCGATGCTTATTATAATTATGGCCGGGAACGACGGCCGAGTAAGAAAAGCCTAACGGTACGGATACCGTTTTTCAGCCGAATGCATCGGTTGGGAATGTGTGATCTGTGTCACATTGGCTCTACAGTCAGTTTCTGCCAGTCAATTGACAAAACGATGCTCCCGGACTTCCTAGCGTTGCGCCGGGCACCCTGCCCGTCGCCCGTCGGACCAACCCGTTCGTGTTATCCAAAATCGCGCCCGGCGACTTTTTCGCGGCATGAGCACATGCATAAAAAAGCCCCAGAAGACCGGGGCTTTTCCACTTCGGGGCTCAAGCCCCTAAGATTTTATGCTGTCCTGAGCTTACGGACGGCAAGCAGCCGGCAGCCACTTGTTCTGCAGGCCAGTGCCGTTGGCGCAAGCCCAGCTAACCGAACCAGCATTGTCGAGCGGTGTCATCGTCAGCGTAGCGCCAGCGATGTTAGCGTTTGCATCACCACCGTAGGTAACCGAGATCACGCCGTTAGCAATAGCAACGCCCGTAACGTACTTACCTTTGATGTTGCCAGCAGCTTCAACACCGGCCGCTGTGTTGTCAGCCGGGAACGCGCCCTGATCCTGATAGTACTCGGTCACGGCAGTTTTAGCGCCACCAGAGAGGTTCAGGCCTTCAGAGACCTGCGCGCGGATCGTGTAGTCCTGGTAAGCCGGGATAGCGATCGCAGCCAGAATACCGATGATTGCAACCACGATCATCAGTTCGATGAGTGTAAAACCCTGTTGTTTCTTCATCTCAGGAGTCTCCATGAAG
>JAQWSV010000080.1 GCA_029243005.1 Woeseiaceae bacterium | reverse complement strand
CACGGATTGGTCTGCATTTCTACGTGCCGTAAACACCACAAATAATCAGGCGAAGGACACTTGTAACAATGACAGATAATTTGAAAGCTGATCCCGAATTCGACGCCGAAGTGCTGCGGGAAAGGTATCGCCTGGAACGGGAGAAACGTCTGCGCGCAGACGGCCTCGATCAATTCATCGAAATTAAAGGCAAGTACGCCCATTTTCTGGAAGACCCCTACGTCGAGATGACGCCGAGGGAGCCGCTCACCGATGATGTTACTGTTGCGCTCATCGGTGCCGGGCTTACTGGCCTGGTGGTCGGTGCCCGGTTGAAGCAGGCAGGCATCACCGACGTGCGCCTGATCGACAAGGCTGGTGACGTTGGAGGCACCTGGTATTGGAACCGCTATCCGGGCGCGCAGTGTGACATCGAGTCGTATATTTACATGCCGCTGCTTGAAGAGACCGGCTATATCCCGACGGAGAAGTACGCTCACGCGCCCGAAATCCAGGAGCACTGTCGGCGGATCGCCAGGCACTTTGGCCTATACGAGAATGCATGCCTTTCGACGGAGATTACCGCCATCGACTGGGATGAGGATGCATCGCGATGGATCATCCGCACGAATCGGGGCGATGCGATGCGGGCCAAGTTCATTGTCATCGGCAACGGTCCGCTTCACCGGCCGAAGCTGCCGGGAATTCCGGGCATCGAAAACTTCAAAGGACACTCCTCTCATACCAGTCGGTGGGACTATGATTATACGGGTGGCGACGGCTACGGTGGGCTTGACAAGCTAAAGGGCAAGCGGGTCGCCATCATCGGTACCGGGGCCACCTCGGTACAGATCGTTCCTCACCTCGCCAAGGCGTGCAAGGAACTCTTCGTTTTCCAGCGGACACCCTCGACAATCGATGTGCGCAACAACCGACCGACCGATCCTGAGTGGGCAGCTTCCCTTGAGCCGGGATGGCAGAAAGAGCGCGTCTGGAACTTCACTGCGGTAAGCCACGGTGCTCCAGCCGATGAGGATCTGGTGAGCGACGCTTGGACTGATCTCATTGGTCGTATTATCGAGCATATGTCGGCCGGGAAAGAGATGCTGCCGGAAGATTTCGGTGCGCTGATGGAGCGCATGAACATGGTCAAGATGAATGAGCTGCGTGCTCGGATCGATGATCATGTGAAAGATGTGGACACGGCGGAGGCGCTGAAGCCATGGTATGCGTTGTTCTGCAAGCGACCATGCTTTCACGACCAGTATCTGCGGGCCTTCAACGAACCAGGCGTGCAGTTGGTGGATACCGACGGCAAGGGTATTGAACGCATCACAGAGGACAGCCTTGTCGTCGCGGGCGTCGAATACGAAGTCGACAGCATCATTTACGCTACGGGCTTTGAGGTGGGCACGGAGTTCACACGGCGGATTGGTTACGACATTATTGGTCGCGACGGTCGCAAGTTGTCGGAATATTGGCCAGGCCGCAGCATGATCACTCTTCACGGTATGCACGTCCACGGTTTTCCGAACGCATTCGTCGTCGGAGCTAGACAAGGCGGCGCTACAGCCAACTTCACGCACATGATCGAGGAGTGCGCGACGCAGTTGGAGTACATCATCGGCCGCGCCGTCGAGGAAGGTGTTCGCGAGGTCGAAGCTACCGAAGAGGCCGTATCGGCCTGGA
>JAQWSV010000079.1 GCA_029243005.1 Woeseiaceae bacterium | reverse complement strand
AAGCGCTGCAGGAAAGCCCGGGCGGTGAGGTTTTCATCCGTCCGGTGCTTCAGCGCCGCCATCTGGATCAGAGCTTCACCGTATGTCGGCCGCAATTTCAGCGCACTGCGAAAATACGTCTCAGCGGCTGATAAATCCGGTTTTTTCGCCACGCAGACGCCAGCATTGGTCATCTCGATCCACGCATTGTCGTTTTCGCGAATGCCGATTGCACGATCGAACTGCTGCAGCGCATCGTCATACTGGTCTTGCTGACAGAGATAGACCGCGTAGGTATTGCGGACATCCTTGTTATTGGGCGCGATACGAACGGCCCGGGAAAATGATTCATTGGCCAGTCGATGATTGCCAAGCTCAACCAGGGTTAGCGCGAGGACCGAGTGAGCATTAGCGTTCCTGGCATCGAGTTCCACGGCGCGCTCAAGGCGGGCCCGCGCCAGTTCGAAGCTGCCGTTACGATAGTACTGTGCACCTAGCTCGTAATTGGTGTCCGCGGCCTCATCGCTGGATTCGCCCCGGCGCGATGTCGTTTCCGTTGACACGCAGCCGGCCGTCGCCAGCAAGGCTGCCAGTGCTGGGACCACAGTGATCCTGATCAACGTTTTCATGCCGAATTCCTGCCTTTCTCGCCTAGTCGCGATCGTACTCTGTCCCGTACTTTACCAGCCAGCTGCCCGCATGCAGCATCGATATCGTCGCCGCGGGTCTTTCGTGTCGTCGTCACCAGACCATGCCCCCGCAGCCGGTTCTGAAATGCTTCAATGACTTTCCCGCTCGACCGCCTGAATTCGTTACCTTTGAAGGGGTTAAACGGAATCAGGTTCACTTTCGCCGGTTTTCGCTTGAGCAGGCCTGCCAGCTGGTCAGCTTCCCCGATCGAGTCGTTGACACCTTTCAGCATCACGTACTCGAAAGTGATGAACCGATTCGCGTGCCTGGCCGCATAGCGCCAACAGGCGTCGAGCAGCTCACTGATCGGGTGAACGCGGTTGATAGGCACCAGGGCATCGCGCAGCTCGTCGTTCGCAGCATGCAGCGAGACCGCCAGCGATACGTTGCATTCGTCGCCCAGTTTATCGATCTGGGGGACTATGCCGGATGTACTGACCGTGATACGCCGACGTGACAAACCATAGGCATAGTCCGATATCAGCAGCTCCAGTGCCGGTACCACGTTGCGATAATTGGCGAGCGGCTCGCCCATACCCATGAAAACGACGTTGGTGACCGCCGGTTGGCCATTGGGACGCAATGGCAGGTGGCAATTGGCATACGTCACCTGGCCGATAATTTCACCGACATTGAGGTTGCGATTGAAGCCCTGCGCACCGGTTGCGCAGAACGAGCAATCCAGCACACAGCCAACCTGCGAGGAGATACACAATGTGCCCCGCCCCACCTCAGGGATGAATACGGACTCGACGGCCTGGCCGGCGCCAGACTCGAACAGCCACTTTACCGTGCCGTCCGCCGACGTCTGTTCCGATACCAATTTCGGCAGTTCGATGGAGGCAATTTCGTTGAGCTGGGCACGCAGGTTCTTTGACAGATCCGTCATCTGGTCAAAGCGTGTTGCATTGCGCTGGTGAATCCATTTCAGGACCTGCCGTGCACGAAAAGGCTTTTCGCCTAGGCCGTCAAAGAACTGCGTCAGTGCCCACTCGGGCTTACCCAGAAGGTTGACGCGCGGATCCGCATCTTCGCCCGTCATCAATTTATCAAGCCCAGCCGACATAGATCTATCGCGTACGCGGACAAATTCCGTCGTCGCCAAAGAAGAAAGCAATTTCCTGGGCGGCCGTATCGGGTCCGTCGGAGCCGTGGACCACGTTTTCTTCGATGCTCGCCGCAAAATCCTTCCGAATCGTGCCTAGATCTGCATCGTCCGGATTAGTCGCACCCATGATTTCACGGTTATTGTTGATCGCATCCTCGCCCTGCAGGACCTGCACGACGACGGGGCCAGAAGTCATGTAGCTCACCAAGTCGTTGTAGAATGGACGCTCTTTATGAACGGCATAAAACCCCTCGGCCTGCTCCTTCGTCAGATGCATCATGCGTGCAGCGACGATTTCTAGGCCGGCTTTCTCGAAGCGACCATAAATCTCTCCGATCAGGTTTTTCTGTAAACCGTCGGGCTTAATAATAGAGAGCGTCTGCTCAGCGGACATTTACTCTTTCCTTTTCGTTGGTTGGGATTCGAAAAGCCGGCATCAGAATACCGGCCCAAAATAAACTGAGAATAGCACCGTAAACCATTGTTTTAACTCGTATAACTCTACTCCGACAACGAATGAAATCGGTCGCGGCGACCGTCAGTCAGACGCTGAAACTCTCGCCGCAGCCACATTCCCCGGAGATATTCGGATTGCGAAACCGGAAGGCTTCGTTCAGCCCCTCCTTGATGAAATCGACCTCCGTTCCGTCGATCAATTCGAGACTTTTCTCGTCGACGACTACCGTAACGCCCCGGTCCTGGAACACCCGATCTTCCTCGGTGACTTCATCGGCATAGTTCACGACATAGGCAAAGCCATTACAGCCCGTCTTTTTTACGCCCAGGCGCAAGCCCACGCCGCTGCCGCGTGATTCCAGGTAATTCCTGACCCGCTCAGCAGCGGGTTCGGTCAGTGAAATTGTCATCGCTATTCCGTGTCCCTGCGATTACTCGCCCATCGATTCCAGTAACTCTCGTGCTGCGTCTTCAACGAGCAGCATGCGTCCCATCCTGCCTATCGGAACCGCCAGCCTGTCCTTAAGTTCCGATGCCGACACGCCGGCGAGTCGGTCCGCCGGCCCGCCTTCCAGGCTGTCGCAGACAGCCTCAGCAGCAGCGACCAGGTAAGGACAGCCCTTTACCTTGAATCGCAATGCCGCGATCTTCCCATCGTTGAGTCCAGCGCACAATACAAGGCGCGCGCCATACCCGGACTCTGCCACATCTGCAGTAATGACCTGAGCATAATCCCCGACGATATCACCTGCGTGGACCGGATTCTCAAAGCGAGCGCGAACTTCCTCGTTGTAGGATTCGGGCGCTGTCATCTCAAGCGGCCGGCGCGAGTCCACGCAGCTTGTCAATCGCGCCACGGTAAAGGGCAGCAGCCTGATCCACTTCATCTTTTGCTGTCGTGCGCCCAAAACTAAAACGCACCGCAGCTTCCGATTCGCTGTCCGAACGCCCCAGCGCTTTTAATACATGAGAAGGTTCGACGTTGGCGGAATTACAGGCCGATCCACTGGCCACGCAAAGCGGTTCTAGCGCCAGCATCAAGCTCTCGCCGTCCACGTCATCCACGCTGAGGTTTAAAATGCCCGGATAGGCGACATCCGGATCGCCGTTGATCATGATGCCGTCGACGTCCTCGAGCGCAGACATCAAACGAGCTCGTAGTGCCGTGACACGCTCGAGGTTTTTTGATCGTTCGGCAATCGCCAGCTCGGCGGCGGCACCGATTCCGCAAATAAGGTGCACCGGCAGGGTACCGGGCCGGATACGCCGCTCCTGTCCACCACCAAACAGGATCGGGAATATCGCGGTACCCGGGCGGTCCGCAATGTAGAGCGCACCGACGCCCTGTGGACCGTAGAACTTGTGCGCGGTCAGTGACAGCAGGTCGACCGGAAGATCATCGAGATCAAACCCCAACTTGCCCACGGACTGCGCCGCGTCAGTGTGGAACAGGATGCCTCTTTCCCGACACAGGCTGCCAATGGAATGAATGTTCTGGATAACACCGGTTTCATTATTGACGTGCATTATCGACACGAGTTGCGTGTCGTTCCGCAGCGCCGACTTGAGACTTTCCATCGTCAACAGACCGTCCGAACCTGGCAGAAGCCAGGTCACCTCGAAACCCTCTTTCTCGAGATGACGAAACGAATCCGTGACCGCTTTGTGCTCCGTCTTCATGGTCACCAAGTGTCTGCCCTGACCGGCCCGCGCCATTGCCGCTCCACGAATAGCAAGATTGTCCGACTCCGTGGCGCCGGACGTGAAAATCAACTGGTCCGGACGGGTCTGCAGCAATGTGGCCAATTGTTCGCGGGCACGGTCGACGACCGCCGCTGATCGTCTTCCGGCGAGATGCACGGATGACGGGTTGGCGAACATACCGTCAGCGCCGAGGCAGGATTGCATCGCAGCAATGACTTCCGGCGCCGCCGGTGTCGTCGCTGCGTAGTCGAGATAAATCAAATGATCGTTCACCGCTGGTCACCGTTAGCATGTTCGAATGCTGTCAGAATGCCACGTAGAATGTTGATCTCATTATGGTCGGGACTGGCTTTGACAAACAGGCGGCGCAGGCGTCGCATGAGTGTGCGCGGATTTTCAGGGTTGAGAAATCCACGTATCGTGAGTACTGCTTCAAGGTGCTCGAAGAAAAATTCCATTTCCTCCGACGTAGCTGGCGGCACTTCCGGCGGTTCAGGTGATTGCGCCTCGATACTCGCCAGTCTCAGCTCATAGCTGATAACCTGCACGGCCATCGCGATATTCAGCGAGCTGAAGTTCGGGTCGGTCGGTATGTTAAGCAACGCGTTACACCGATCCAGGTGATCATTACTCAGGCCCGACTTTTCAGGGCCCATGACGACTGCGACTTTGCCGGCAGCACTTTTTTGGGTCAACTCCTGCGCACACTCGCGTGGTGCATAGGTTGGCCACTCGATAGCACGGTTTCTCGCACTCGCGGCCGCGGCAAAGTGGCAATCAGCCAGTGCCTCTTCGAGTGAATCGACGACATGGGCGTTGTCTAGCAAGTCCTCGGCACCAGATGCCCTAGCCGTCGCGTCCTCGTGTGGAAAGTAGCGCGGTGCGACGAGCACGAGATCATGGTGCCCCATATTCTTCATTGCGCGCGCGGTTGCGCCAATATTGCCAGGGTGGGTGGTACCCACCAGTACGAAGCGGACGGACATGTATTTCTGGCCCTTTGTAGGAGAGTGTCTGGTATTCTACCGCCGCTTTTCGGATCAGTCCGATCTTAAGTTCTTTCAAAATCTGGCGGAATCAACATGCACGCGATGCTAAACGTTGCCTTGATGGCAGCTCGGAGTGGCGGAAACAGCCTCATCCGAAACATGAACAAACTCGATCGAATGGTCGTCGAACGAAAGGGCCGTAATGATTTCGTCAGCGAGGCCGACCGCGCCGCCGAAGCAGCAGTTATCGAGACCATTCATAGACACTATCCCGATCACGCCATTCAGGCCGAGGAATCTGGTGTCTCGGGCGAATCCGATTACGTCTGGATCATCGATCCGCTAGATGGCACGACCAATTACCTGCACCGGTTTCCGGTTTTCTGCGTTTCGATCGCCGTGCAGCACAAAGGTCGCGTCGAACACGGCGTAGTCTATGACCCGTTGCGCCAGGAACTCTTTACCGCCACCCGCGGACAGGGTGCGCAACTAGACGGGCGTAAAATTCGCGTTTCGGGCCTCGTAGATCTCGAGATGGCATTGATTGGAACCGGGTTTCCATACCGATCCTCCAATGAAGAACTAGAGCCGTACATGAACATGCTTGTCAATGCGATGAAGCACACGTCAGGGATTCGCCGTCCCGGTGCGGCGGCGCTCGATCTGGCCTACGTCGCAGCCGGCCGGCTCGATGCATTCTGGGAAACAGGGCTGATGCCCTGGGACCTCGCTGCAGGCGTATTGATCATTCGTGAGGCCGGCGGGATGGTCAGCGCATTAGACGGCGCCGAGAATTTTCTCGAGACCGGTCACATTCTGTGTGGCACGCCGCGAATCTACCGGGAACTGGCAAAGCTGTTCGCACCGGATGTCAAGACAATGTTCGATAACAAATAGCGTTCCTGCCGTCAGGGCAGATCGTCCATCAGATCGGGATCAATTTCGGGAGGCATCAGGTCCTGCGGCGTAACATGCAACATCAGCGCCGTCGCACTGGCCGTGTAAATCGACGAGTACGTACCCACGACGATGCCGACGATCAGCGCGATCGAGAAGGGCCCAACCGATTCCCCGCCGAGCAGGAACAAGGCTGTCAGTACAATCAGCGTCGTGACGCCAGTGACGATCGTTCGTGCGAGCATTTCATTGATCGAAGTATTCATCGATTCTTCCGGCATCGCTCCGCGCAACTTGGTAAAATTCTCGCGAATTCGATCGAATGCGACCACCGTGTCGTTCAACGAATAACCAATCACCGCAAGTACGGCTGCGACGACCGTCAAATCGAACGAGAAACCTGTGATCGAAAAGAAGCCCACGGTGACGATGACGTCATGCGCCAGAGCTGCGACAGCGCCCATTGCGAACTTCCATTGAAAGCGGAACATGACGTAAGCGAAGATCATAAGGAGTGAGAAGATCATGGCAAGTCCGCCC
>JAQWSV010000078.1 GCA_029243005.1 Woeseiaceae bacterium | reverse complement strand
CATCGTCAGGCATGGCAGCACTGACACTGGTTACGCAGTTGCTTGATCCCGGAGACACTGTTGTTGTGCCGCATGATTGCTATGGCGGCACGTATCGGTTGTTCGAAAGTCTGGCGGCCCACGGTCGGCTTAATGCTATTTTCGTTGATCAGACTGACGACGTTGCGCTTACGCGGGCTTGCGCAAGCAAGCCCAAACTGATTCTCGTTGAAACACCTTCCAACCCGCTATTGCGCATTGTCGATATTCGCAGGATTGTGGCCATTGCAGGTCAGTGTGGAGCTTTGCTTGCAGTCGATAACACCTTTCTTTCACCGGCACTGCAAAAGCCGCTGACGCTCGGTGCTGACATGGTTGTGCATTCGACGACGAAGTATCTGAACGGTCACAGCGATGTTGTCGGCGGTGCGGTCTTGGCCGCAACAAAAGAACTTGCCGAGCAACTCGACTGGTGGGCGAACTGCCTCGGGCTGACCGGCGCGCCGTTCGATGCCTATCTCACATTGCGGGGCGTACGTACGTTATATGCGCGGATGCAGCAACATGAGGAGAATGCGCAGGTCTTGGCTCAAACGCTTAATGAGCACGAGGCGGTTGATAAGGTGTATTACCCCGGTTTGTCTTGTCACGAAGGGCATGCCGTGGCGGCATCTCAGCAGTTAGGATTCGGTGGCATGTTGAGTTTCGAGCTGGCCGGCGGAGAGAATGCTGTCCGGACGTTTCTGGATAGTCTCAGGTTATTCTCACTCGCGGAGTCATTGGGCGGTGTTGAAAGTCTTGTCTGTCACCCGCCGAGCATGACGCATGCTGCGGTGCGAGAATCGGCATTGTCAGAGGCGGGCATACAGTCGAACCTGATACGGCTGTCAGTCGGTATCGAGTGCGGTGAAGATCTCGTGGTAGACGTTCTGCAGGCGCTCAACGCGGCACAGCGTGCGGTTCGCATCCAACAGATCAGTGCAGCCGCTGAATGATTGCGTCTGTCATGCCGACGGTGCCTGTTGAGGCGTGGTCTACGCCTGCAATGTCTGCGGTGCGTATACCGTCTTCGATGGTACTGTCGATTGCTGCTTCAATTGCCGCAGACTCGTCGTCGAGTCCGAAGCTCAGCCGCAACATCATCGCGATGCTGGCGATCATGCCACAGGGATTCGCGAGACCCTGGCCTGCAATATCCGGGGCCGAACCGTGAATCGGTTCGTAAAGGCCACGGCGTGTTTCACCTAGGGATGCCGAGGGCAGCATACCCATCGAGCCGGCGAGCATCGATGCTTCGTCCGTCAATATGTCGCCAAACATGTTTTCGGTAACCATTACATCGAATGTTGCCGGACGATTGATCAGGTGCATCGCAGCTGCGTCCACGAGCATGTGCTCGATCTCAATGTCTGGAAACTCGGCTTCCATCGTCCGAACGGTGACGTCCCTCCAGAAGCGGGAAGTTTCGAGGACGTTCGCTTTGTCAATGGAACAGAGTTTCCCGCGACGTTCGCCGGCGAGTCTGGCGGCAACCCGGATGATCCGTTCAACTTCGTGCCGTTCGTAGATGCAGAGATCTGATGCCAAGTTTTCGTCGCGCGTTTTCTTGCCGAAGTAAATGCCGCCGGTCAGTTCCCGTATGACGATGATGTCGACCCCACCCAGCCGGTCCGCTTTGATCGGCGACGCATCGGTAAGTGCGTCGATGATTTTTACTGGGCGTATATTGGCGAATACTTCGAGATTGGCTCTCAGCGCTAGGATACCTTGCTCGGGTCGGACAGGCGCATTCGGGTCTGACCATTTAGGGCCGCCGACGGCGCCTAAAATTACGGCGTCCGATTCCGCACATGCCGCACGTGTGTCGGCCGGGAATGGATTACCAGTCGCATCAATTGCGGCACCACCGATTAGCTGCTCTGAACACTTGAACTGGTGTCCGTATTGATCGGCCACAGCGTCCAGGACACGCAGTCCTTCCGTGCAGACTTCCG
This sequence comes from Woeseiaceae bacterium, assembly GCA_029243005.1. Taxonomy (GTDB): domain Bacteria; phylum Pseudomonadota; class Gammaproteobacteria; order Steroidobacterales; family Woeseiaceae; genus SZUA-117. Next base: position 1,331 of record JAQWSV010000078.1, on the reverse strand, counting down.
GTCCAATGCCATCACCTGGCAATACTGCAATCAGGGCTTCCAAGTTCGTTGTTCCTCAAATGTCTGAATGTCATCGATGTGATTCCTGAGAAAGCCTAGCTGATCGATTCCTTCCAGCAGGCAATAGCGGGCGAAATCGTCAATGGGGTATTTTACGACGGCGCCATCTGGCAATGTTAGCGATGACTCCTGCACGTCAATTTGCACTTCGGCGCCCGGGTTCGCCATGAGCCACTCGTGGGGTGTCTCGTCAATAACGATCGGCAGAAAACTGTTCTTCAAAGCATTGCTGCGAAAAATGTCGGCGATCTCCGTGCTGATCACCGCGCGAAGCCCGAAGTCCAGTAGCGCCCAGGGCGCGTGCTCACGGGACGACCCGCAGCCAAAGTTTCGTCCAGCAACAAGAATCGTACAACCTTCAGCGTCGGGACGATTTAGCACGAATTCGGTGTCCGGTGTACCGTCGGCCTGGAAGCGCCAGTCATGGAAGAGCTGATCGCCGAGTCCCTCTCGGGAAGTTGTCGTCAGAAATCGAGCCGGGATGATCTGGTCGGTGTCCACATCGGTAGCATTCAATACGACGGTCTTTGACGTCAGCGTAGATATTGGCTGCATGGCTCAGGTATCCAGGTACGGTCTGGGATCGGCAACCTTGCCTTCGATGGCAGAGGCAGCAGCCGTCAGCGGACTGGCGAGGACGGTCCGTGCGCCGATGCCCTGACGGCCCTCGAAATTGCGATTGCTCGTACTGACGCTCAACTGGCCGCTTGGCACCGTATCGCCGTTCATGCCGAGGCACATCGAGCAGCCAGATTCACGCCACTCGGCACCCGACTGGATGAAGATTTTGTCGAGGCCTTTTTCCTCAGCCTGCTTTTTGATTTGCTGTGACCCGGGAACAACCAACATCCGTACCCCTCCGGCAATTTTACGGCCATTCAGGACGCGCGCCGCCGCCTCGAGATCAGTCAGGCGCGAATTAGTACAACTGCCGACGAAGACGATGTCCACGGCAGATTCGGTGAGCGGCTTGCCGGGTGTTACCTGCATGTAGTCGAGCGCTTTCCGGAAACTGGCATCGCCGCTGTCATCAGGCACCGCGTCGTTAACCGGAATGACCATGCCAGGATTCGTGCCGAATGTAATCATCGGCTCGAGACGGGAGCCGTCGACACTTACGGACTTGTCAAACCGGGCCGAGTCATCACTTCGAAGCGCGCGCCAGCGTTCCAAAGCCGCGTCCCAATGCCCCCCTTTGGGTGATCGTGGTCTGCCCGCAAGGTAGACAAAGGTCGTGTCGTCCGGGGCGATCATGCCGGCTCGGGCACCAG
>JAQWSV010000046.1 GCA_029243005.1 Woeseiaceae bacterium | reverse complement strand
CGTCTGCTCGATCGTCTGCATGCTGCCGGAAGTGTCCAGGATGAACAGGATATTCGGTTTGCTGGCACCGATGGAGTTCGGTGTTGACAGAAAGAGCTCGATATCCTCTGCAATCGCCGGGGATCCGACTGTCAATGCTAGTAAAAGTCTGACGCTTGTCCAGGTGAAGTGTTTCAGAGACTGTTTCATGCTTACTAACCTCAGATTTTATTCCGTAACTTCATCGCTCAGTCGGTCACTTGCAATTCGATCTTTCTAAGATCCAATTTGTATGTTTGTCGCAGTTTTCGATTTGGTGTTGAAGCTCACAAGTGCGTATCCCTCACCGCGGCGTCGCAGATTGAAGAACTGACGACGAAAGTCGACGAATTTGACCGCGTCTCCATGCACGTAATAGGTCGTTTCCGGCGTCAGTCGGACTGCGATGAAATTCTCCTCGCAGACGCTATCGCAAGGCCGGAACATAAGCCGGCCATTCGGGCTGGTGGGTACACTGATATTCGATGTCACAGTCTCGATAGCATCGACGATCGTTACGATGTCAGCGGTTGCAGAGTTGCTGACTGCGAGTGCCAATAACAAGAGGAACTTGCGTAAGTACATCATATTGCTCCAAGCGAAATTTCGTTTCTTATCGTGGTCTGGGCCCATGCCAGGCCACGGTTTTTCCAACAATCAATTCATTCAAAGTATTGGCTGTTCCGGCCCGACAATATAAAAAGCCTGGGTATGCATAGCCGATGCATCTCGATCAGTTATGCCACCTGCAACGCCTGCGCGTTTTGATTCCGCCGTCGCGGTTGCAATGAAGTGATAGGCCGAGATGCCGCTGCCAACGCCCAGGCTGAATGCCCGGTCAGGTACCAGCGTCGAATCCTCGAACTGAATCGTTGCGTTCACAGAGTCATTGGCGTTGATGTTTAGCACAAAGTTGACGTTATTCGACGTATTGAAGCGTCCCTGTGCCAGTGCCTGTTCAAGCCCAGTTTCGGCCGCCTGAAAAGCATTTTCGTAATTCTGGTCATTGCGTGCCATGGCAAGTTCTGTAGTCGCGGTATTCATACCGGAGACGGCCAGGACTGTAATGACGACCAGCAGTACCAAGCCGACAACAAGCGCCGCGCCGCCCTGGTCTTTTTGCAACGTAATATGCTTCATCTTTATTACCCCTTATGATCGCGCGTTTCTTAGCAGGATCGTCTTTGATACCTGCATACGACGAAATTGATCGTTGTACTGGCCGAGATTGACGTCACCTGGCGTATAGTTGGCGTTATCTTGAATCCCGATTTCCGGCGACACACCGCGCACGATTATCCAGATACGTACGGCGATGACCCGAATGCCGGTAATGAAGGCCGGGTTGATCGGGTCGAGGATCGGGTCATCTGGATTGATATATCGATCTACCGTGTTGTCTTCGTTAACGTCGACTCCCAACTGCATCTGGATGTTTTCAACACCGGGCGCAATTTCCTGGTCCACAATCGTCGGGCCGCCGGCGTCTGCCACGAGCGTATGGCGACGCAGTGTCGGAACGCCCGGAATCAGCGTGGAGTTATCTGAAACGTAGTACGTGCTAACTTTCAGGTCGTGAGTTTCTGAGTCGACAGCCGTGAATCCCACAGGAATATTTCCGTCTGCAAACAAGGCTCCCTGAATTCGGGTTGACTGGATTTGCAGACGACCACCGGCCAGTGGCGTCGGTGCAACGGTCGCACGGCGCGTTGTGATCGTGTCAGAGTTGGCCTGTGCGCCACCATTGGGTGCGCAAAGTAGGTTATAGCCGTTGTTGTCGCCTTCTACCGGTCGATTGAGGTCGAGCGCCCAATCCGCTCCGCAATTTGTGGGTGCCGGCAGGGCCAGAGGGTTCGGGTCACCAATGAGG
>JAQWSV010000012.1 GCA_029243005.1 Woeseiaceae bacterium | reverse complement strand
CCGTCAGCAGGATACCCCTTCCAAGTCGTTCAGACTTCCTGGACGGGCGAGCAGTTTGAGCTCGCTGCCGGTGACGAACCGCGCTTGCAGGTGGAGGCTTGGGTGACCGAAAATGTCGCGCGATTGCTGGTTGACATGGCCGGTCTCGATCTTGACGCATTGCGGGAGGCGGCGGATAACCGGGATTTCGAACCAGTCCCGCTCGGAATCACGACATCGATTGGTATGGACGTCAATATGAACCGGGTCGAGTCCGCTAATATTCTCGGTCTTCTGCCGGGGTCGGATCCCGAGCTGAGAGACGAAGTGGTTATCTACACCGCGCATCATGACCACCTGGGAATCGGCACGCCAAATGAATCCGGTGACATTATCTACAATGGTGCGATGGATAACGCTTCAGGTGTGGCGCAGGTCATCGCTATGGCGAAGGCTTTGAAAGGGCTGCCGGATGCACCGCGGCGATCCATGCTGTTTGCACTGGTCGGGGCTGAAGAACAGGGGCTGCTTGGGTCGCTCTACTATGCGAGTAATCCAACGTTTGCGCCAGGCAGGATTGCCGCCAACCTGAACTATGACGGTGGCAATATCTGGGGTCATACGCATGACGTGACCTATATTGGTCTAGGCAAGTCGTCAATCGATCAGATCGTCATGGCCATCGCAAGTGAGCAGGACAGGATCGTGAAGCCGGACCAGTTTTCGGATCGCGGCTACTTTTATCGTTCCGACCAGTTCAGCTTTGCGAAGATCGGCGTGCCGGCGATGTACCTTGATACGGGTACAGACTTTGTCGATCGACCGGAAGGCTGGGGTCGGGAGCAGGTCAATCACTACACAGATCTGCATTATCATCAACCGAGTGACGAGTATGATGACAGCTGGAATTTCGACGGCATGATAGCTGACGCCATGCTTGGCTTCTGGGTTGGGTTGGGTATCGCCAATGCGGATGAGATGCCGCAATGGAACGAAGGCGATGAATTCGAAGGGGCGCGATTTGAAGCGCTGGAGGCGACGCAGGACTAGTCGGCACCGATTGCGGATGAGGGTCTGCTGATTGATTTGGCAGGCTCCCAGTTATCCCTGCCTAGTTTCCCGATTCGTTCTCCACTCAAGCATCTGGAATGGCTTATTTTGTTGACGCTGTCGCAAGCGGGAATCTTATAATTCTGCGTCGATCATTTCTTGCAGGTAATCCTATTTACAAAAATCATTGGATTGTGCCATCGTTTGAAAGCCGGATGGCAACAGAGTCAGGGCAGTCCGGTCACGATTACCATTAGGAAACTGTAGTTTCGCAGTAGCGCCCTAAAGACTCGCTTCAAGCCCGGGCAAACCGTTGTTGATCAACGTATCGATCGCCAAGACTCGATCCCGAACACGACCGACGCCGGTAATAATAATACGCCGACCTTGCAGCGGCGGATGGGATATTACTATGCGGCTTGAGTCCGGCGTTTGCTGGCCAAAGTGTATAGCACGAGTCCGACCGCTAGCAGGCTACCTGTAACCTGCCAGGCCCGTAGGTCGGATTGCGCACCAATCCACAGGCAGAGCACGAGAGCGACGAATGGAATCGCATAGCCACCCCGGAGACGGTAGGCGTCCCGCAGTTCTTCTTCGCTCGCCTTGCGACGAATAATCGGAAGGGAGCCGATACAAAGCACAAAAGCGATGAGGCGTGTTAATGAGCTGGCTGCTGCGAGCAATTCAAACGTGCCGGACAGTGCAAGCACCAAGCCCATACCGCCGAGTAACAGGATCGAGTTGCTGGGCGTCGCGTATTTCTCATGGACGTGTCCGAACCAGCGCGGCAATAGCCGTTCCTCGGCGAGGGCGAATGGCAAGCGTGGAACAGCTAGCATAATGGCGGACAGGTTGCCGCCAATGGAGAAAAATGCAGCGAAAGTCATCATGATGACACCCGCAGGCCCCATC
>JAQWSV010000157.1 GCA_029243005.1 Woeseiaceae bacterium | reverse complement strand
CGTCGTCGGTGCCATAGGCCTTGTTGAGCTCGAGCGCAAATGTCTGCCCTCTGCCGCCGGACCCGCGCACGTTCGGCATCACGACAACGTAACCATTGGCGGCGAACATCGGGACGCGGATATTAAAGCCTTTGTCGTACTGCGACTCCTGGCCTCCATGAAGCCAGAGGATTGTCGGATAACGATGACCGGGGTCGATGTCAGGTGGCTTGTATAAGAAGGTCTGGATTTCGGAGCCGTCGCCCGTCGGAAATCTGAGCTCGTCGACGTCTGAGAGAAAGACGTCATCAATGAGCGCAGCGTTGACGTCGGTCAGCCGTCTTGGCGCATCATTGTTTGCCGGGTCGAGGTGAAAGAAGTCACCCGGTAATCGGGGGCCACTCAATGCCGTGACGACATCGCCATTCGGTGCGACAGCGATCGACTCAACACGCACCTGTCCCGTCACTCGTCGGTTCAGCGACCCGCCGCTCACAGCAACGCTGATCATCTGGACTTCGCCATTATCTTCGAGCATCGCATGAACGTGCTGTCCATCCGGTGAAAACACCGGGCCATAGGCCTTTCGATCCAGCCCGTCCGTCGTTAGTAGCACCGGCTCATCATCCCCGGGCCGGATCATTGCGATCTTGGTCTGCAGATAGGATCCGGGCACATCGGTCCGGTCACTGTAGTTCGTGATATAGCCGATACGTTCGCCATCGGGATGCCAGATCGGGGAATCGTCGGACCACGGATTCGTCGTCACGCGTGTCGGCTGCTGTTGGTCGTGACTTACGCCGGGATCGATCAGCCAGATGTCGGTATTCCAGTTTCTGTCAGGCTCTTCACTGCGGTTGCTGACGAAGGCGATTCGTTCGCCGGTCGGAGACCATGCCGGCGAATAGTCTTCATAGTCACCCGATGTGATCTGTCGAATGTCCCCACCCTCAATGTCATAGACGTAGAGGTGTCCCCGCCGGCGATCGAGATAGCCGACATAGTCCTGCTTGAATCTGAGCCGGTCGATGACCCAGGGGCCGGGGCTTTTCTCCTCTGCCGGATCGCGCAGAATCAGAACCAGGCGCTCTCCGTCCGGCGACCACTCGAAGCCCTCAACGCCACCATCGATGTCAGTTACCTGAACGCGCTTGCCACCGCGCAATGGCAAGGTGAACACCTGCGAACTACCATCAGTGCCGGATGCAAGGAATGAAAGGCGCTTGCCATACGGCGTCCAGCGGGGTCGCCATGCCGACGACCCGGCCGCTGTCATCGGCAGCGATTCACCGCCTGACATCGAGATCATGTGGATGCGCGTCCAGCGGCTGTCGTTCTCGAGATCCTGGCCGCTCACTGTATAGGCAAGCCATTCGCCGTCGGGGCTGACCTGCGGGCTGCCGACGTACTGCAAATCGAAGTAGTCATCGACCGTCAATGCACGACCATCAGCGTCGGTTTGTGCCATTGCCGGCAACGCCATTAGGAACAGTAGCAGCCAGTATGTGCCTGCACGTGTAGATATGTTCATTAACACCTACCTTAACACCTATCTTGCGTCGTTAAGCTCGGGCAATGCCGCGTGCAACGCACGAATATGCTCCGGACTCGTACCGCAACATCCGCCCAGCAACCGTGCGCCCTTCGAAACCCAGTTGAGCGCTTCTTTGACAAAGTCAGCCGGCGAAATGACGTCGACAAAGTTCCAGTGAGGCGCAGTGAAATATCCGGACTCCGGATATACGCCGACAGGCCCCGACCATCGTTCCCTCACCATTCCGATAGCTTCGGGAACTGCCGCAATCTCGCTGTGCATGATATTAATGACGTCCGGACCCAGAGGAACCAGCGCATCCAGCAACGTCTCGAATGCGAGGTCCGGATGATCAAAACTCACAATGCAACCGTCGTCCGTCTTTTTGCAGCCAACACCGAGCCAGATCGGTAGCCCGGCTTCTTTCGCTGCAGTCATTGCGCGTGTTGCATGTTGTGTTTCATTGATCATTTCCAGCGCAATGACCTCGACACCGCCTTCCGCCAGCAATCCCGCGGCCTCCTGGTAAGCCGCCAACTCCTTGTCAGGTGCTAGGAATGCATCGCGGTCGAAGCGCGGTGGTTCCGTAGAAATGGACCCGGCGACGGCGACGCCAGGTTCGCCCACGTTGTCGCGCGCTTCTATCGCAAGCCTGACGGCATTCCTGTGGACGACCTCTACCTTGTCCCCGTACCCAGCCGGCCCGAGCATTTGTCGCGTCGAACCGAACGTGTTGGTAATGATTACTCGGGCGCCCGCGCGAATATAGTCTTCATGCGTCTCCCGAACTATTTCCGGATGGGAAAGGACCGCCGCCCCACTCCACGCCACATCATCCATCGGCACACCGCGACGCTGCAACTCGGTACCCGTCGCGCCATCGATAAGGAGAACCTCGCCCCCGTCGAGTTGTTGTCGCCAGCTGTCTTCCATTAAGCTTCTTCACCTGTTATGAGTTTATGTCGTTCCCGTTTGGTTTGATCGTAGTCCATCCGTGGCAATAAATGAAAACAACGCCGTGCGGGGACGTAGCAGAAAAACCAATGACTGAATTGACCGGTATCAATCTCGCCATGCAAACGCCGCTGCACGATGATGGCAGCGTCAACTATGCACGGTGGGAGACATTGATAGACATCTATATCGATGCCGGCGTACACGGCCTAGTATTGGGATCCGGTACCGGCCAGCATCCCTACCTCACCCGCGAGGAATGCGATCGGCTTTACGAAGTCGGCGCGAAACGCATCGATGGTCGCTGCAAGGTCATTTGCCAGACGTCAGCCCTGGTGCAGGATGAGGTTATCGATCGTGCCAGGCATGCAGAGGGGCTTGGCGCCGACGCATTGATGATCCTGCCGCCGTACCTCGAAGGGCCCGAAGACGACGACGGCCTGTTCGCTTTTTACGAAGCGATAGATTCGGCCATCAATACCACGATCGTCGGCTACAATATTCCACAGGCGACCGGGATCAGCATCTCGGTCGAGTTGCTCAATCGCCTGAACGAACTCGAACACTTCGACTACATCAAAGACAGCGCTGGCGACATCACGACGTTGCAAGAATACCTCGCCACGGGGCAAAAAGTCCTGAACGGTTGCGATCCCAACACGGTTTTTGCACTAATCGCCGGGGCACCGGGTTGTATCTGGGGTGCGGCGAATTACATGCCCGATGAAAGCGTGCAGCTTTACGACCATGTCGTGAAACGTGAGATTCCCGAAGCGATGGCGCTCTGGGATCGGATGATTCCGTCCTTGCTGTACATCTGGCGCGGCAACTACATCGCCAAAGTCAAAGCAGCCGCCCGGCTTCGCGGATTCGATGGCGGTGGCGTTCGTGCCCCCGTACAGGACGTGTCGAAGGAAGAAGCTAAGACACTTGCCGCCTGCCTCGAGCGGCTGAAATAGCGGATGCCGGGACCATGATTCGCTGGGAAAACTATTGTGTGGCCGATCCGGACGCCCTGGAAACACCCGCCATGCTGTTGTTCGAAGAGATAATCGAGCACAACATAGAAAGCGTGTGCTCCCTCGTTGACGGTGGCGAAAACCTGATCGCCCACGTCAAGACACACAAATCCGAAGCCATCGTGCAAAAACAGGTGGCGCGCGGCATCGCTGGATTCAAATGTGCGACGCTGAAAGAACTGGACATGGTGCTATGTGCGGGCGCGAAGCAGGCAATCCTTGCGTATCCGCAGTGCCAGCACATCAAGATCGAGCGCCTGTGTGACCTCAAGTCTGCCAATCCGGACGCATGGATCTCGGCAATTGCCAGTTCCCGGTTTCATGTCGATGTATTGACGGCCGTTGTCGAGCGACGAAATCAGGCCCTCAACGTCATGCTCGACCTTGACGCAGGCATGCACCGTACCGGCATCGGCTTCGGCGAAGACGCCACCGCGCTCTACAAAGAGATCCATGAGCATCCGTTACTGCAGGCCGCCGGGTTTCACCTGTACGACGGCCATGACAATTTCAGCGATGTCACACAGCGAGAAGCCATCGCGCAGGGACATATCGAAGAACTGCTGGACTTTCGCGATCAGGTTGAGGCATCGGGTATCCCGGTTCCGCGACTTGTCGCCGGCGGCAGCTGGTCATTTCCCTACTACGCGCGAACCGAGGGGGTATTTGGTTCGCCCGGCACCTTCGTCTACTGGGATGCCGGGTATTCGGCGGACATGCCCGACATGCCGTTTCGTTGCGCGGCACTCGTACTCACTCAGGTTGTTGATCGATTCCCGGACTCCGGCAGCATCACGACGGATCTCGGTTGCAAGGGCATCAGTTCCGACCTCGTGCTTGAGGAACGCGCTCAGTTAATTGGCTATCCGGACGCAGCACTCGTCTCACAAAGTGAGGAACACGGCTGCTTCCGAATGCAGGGAGAGTTGCCGCAGGTCGGCGATTACCTGCTCGCAGTGCCCGGCCATATTTGTCCGACCACGATTCGCTACCCGGGCAGCCACGTCGTCAACGCGGCCGGTGACGTTGTCGACTACTACGAGCATACGGCGCGCGACCGCCAGTAGCCTTTAGCATTTAGTGATCGGCGCAGTCGCCGTATTCCGCCTCAATCGTAGAATGATCGATCGCGAACTCCGACCTCAGCACTGACTTGACCTGCCGAACGACGGGTGTCGGTTCGCTGACGGACTCAGGCAGGACGACGTGCATCGTCAGCATCAAATGCTGCGGCGTAAGCCCCCACACATGGACGTGATGAATTTCGCTTACTTCCGGGACCGCCGCGATGATCTTTGCCTGCATATCGTCGACATCGAGCCACTCCGGCGCACCCTCAAGCAGGATATGTGCGCTGCGTTTGACGAGCTGCCATGCGCTTCTGAGTATCAGCATGGTAACGACAACCGACAGGATCGGATCAATCGGCATCCAGCCGGTCCGAATGATGACAAAAGCCGCGATGATCGCGGCGACCGACCCCAACAGGTCGCCCAGAACGTGAAGTGCAGCACCGCGAATGTTGAGATTGTCCTGATCTCCGCCGTGCAGCACGATGAATGACGCAATGTTGACCAACAATCCGGCCGTCGCAACCATCAGCATTGTGCTACCGAGCACCTCCGGAGGATCAATGAGCCGTATGACCGCCTCGAAGAGGATCCAGCCAACGATCGCAAGCAACGAAAGTCCGTTCACGAATGCGGCGATGATTTGGACACGCTGGTAACCATAGCTGCGACGTCCATCCGCCGGTTTAGAACTGACGCGAAAGGCAAAGACGGCCAGGGCAAGCGCCATCGAATCGGTGAGCATGTGCCCGGCATCAGCAAGCAGCGCGAGCGATCCCGAGAGAATGCCGCCGACGACCTCGACGACCATAAACGTACCGGTCAGCGCCAGTGCAGCCTGGACACGCCTTATGTTGCCGGCATCCTGATCGTGTGAATGACCCATCGGCTGACCGCTTTACTGATTCGAGAGCCTGTACATGAGAAGCGCTGCACGCTTGACGGCCAGCGGCATCGAGTCAAGCTCAAAACTTTCATGCGGCGAATGCCCGCCCTTGCCGATCCCGCCCAATCCAGCCAGTGCATCGGTATAGGGTGCAACGAAGGAAATGTCGGCCGCACCGCGCCGGAGCGGGTCAAGCGCTGGCATTGGCCCGCGACCCAGTGCCTCATTGATTTCCGAGAACATCTGCTGCAGCGCCATATTGCCGTCCGTGGGCGCCATCGCCGGATAGCCTTCATCGAACGTAAGTGTTGCCGTGGTGTGCGGCAGGTTTGTCTGGGCGACGGTAAGCATCGCCTCCTGCGCCCGTTCGAGTTGCTCCGGCGATATCGTACGAATGCCGCCATGCACGACGACAGAATTGGGCACAACATTCGTCTTGCCAAATGCCATGCCGCGGTTTTGCTCGTAGTCGTACTCGACGACTGTGCCCCCAAGAATTGCGCCCGCATTGAACGTCAGGTATTCCTCGCCGCGCACGCGCTCATAGAAAGCATTCAGAATCCTGGCGGTTTCAAAAATTGCACCGGCACCGACATTGTCCGAGAAGACTTGCGACGAATGTGCCTGTCGGCCCGTGACTTCCAGTCGCCAACCGCTGGCACCACGTCGAGCCACAGTTGTCCAATCCCTGCCGTCAAAGTACTGGCCAGACTCGAACCCGAGCGCAACATCGGCCCATTTACCGGACTCGATCAGGTCTTTACGACTTACTGATAGTGGCCGACCAGCAAATTCTTCGTCACCCGTGTAAAAAACGATGACCTGCATGCCATCGAGAACGCCGACCGCCTGCAGGGCTTTGAGTGCATAAATCATCATGACATCACCCGACTTCATGTCGTCGATGCCCGGGCCCGTGGCTATGTTGCCTTCGCGCGAGTATGCCTGGAAGGTATCGTCAGCCTCGAACACCGTGTCGAGGTGACCGATTAAAAGCATCTTCTTGCCGCGGTTTCCACCGAGTTTGCCAACAAGGTGGCCCGCCCGATTCGCTTCAGGTGGCAGTTCGATCCAATCGGTCTCCAGGCCGATGTCGTCAAGTTCTTCGCGGAGCACGCGACCGACCTCACGAACCCCTGCCTGGTTCATCGTGCCGCTGCCGATGCTGACGATTTCCTCGAGAAGGTCGATTGACGCATCGGCATTCGCGTCGATCCACTCGATCATCGCCTGCTCTGTTACATCCAGTTGAGCGAGTGCCTTACCTCCAAGCAGCAACGAAAAAAGCGCGAGTATTGCGGCCTTCGATTTCGATACTTTCATGATGTTTCCTAGTGATCAATGGCTCTCGGCACGCGGATGTTCTCGATCATGTGCTGGATTCGTTCCGGCGGAGGCGAAGTCAGGTGACTGACGAGCAACGCAACGGTGAAGTTCAGCAACATGCCGATGACACCAATTCCCTCAGGTGAGATGCCGAACAACCAGTTCGCGGCAACGTCCTCTCCCCAAGGCGCACCGGCCCATTTCAGAAACAAACCCTTGAAATACTCGATATAGGCATAGGTGAAAAACAACCCCGTCACCATTCCTGCGATCGCACCCTGCTTGTTCGCTCGCTTGTAAAAAATACCCAGCAGAATGACCGGGAACAACGATGCAGCGGCCAGTCCAAATGCGAAGGCAACCACCTGCGCGACCCATCCCGGGGGATCGAAGCCCAGGTAACCGGCAACCATGATCGCAAACGCCGCAGCAATGCGCCCGGCCAGCAATTCGTTTTTCTCGCTGATGTCGGGTACGAAGATACCTTTGATCAGATCGTGCGAAACAGCGGCCGAAATCACGAGTAACAGACCTGCTGCCGTCGACAATGCAGCGGCTATACCACCTGCAGCGACAAGCGCGATGACCCAGTCCGGCAATCCTGCAATTTCCGGATTGGACAGCACGATAATGTCGCGATCGACGCTCAGTTCATTGCCTTCCCAGCCGTAACTCTGCGCCGTTTGCGCAAACGCCGGGTTGGCATCATTGTAGTACTGGACCCGGCCGTCGCCGTTCTTGTCCTCATGGTTGATCAGGCCGGTCGCTTCCCAGGTTCGCATCCAGTCAGGACGCTCCTCATACACCAGGTTGCCATTCTCGGCACCGATGTCGCCGGGTTGCATCGTATTGATCAGGTTGTAACGCGCCATTGCACCGACCGCGGGCGCTGTCGTATAGAGCACGGCAATAAACAACAGGGCATAGCCCGCCGACACCCGTGCGTCGCGAACTTTCGGCACCGTAAAAAACCGGACGATGACATGCGGCAGACCGGCTGTGCCGACCATGAGCGCGAGCGTGATACAGAAAATATCGATCGTACTTTTTGCCCCACTTGTGTATTGCGTAAACCCGAGCGACATCACGATATCGTCGAGTTTGTCAAGCAGACTGATGCCATCGACGCTGCTACCGAAGGCCAGTTGTGGAATTGCGTTCCCGGAGATCTGGATGGCGATGAAGATCGCCGGGACGGTGTAGGCAAATATCAACACGCAGTACTGCGCGACCTGCGTGTAGGTGATGCCCTTCATGCCACCCAGTACGGCGTAGACGAAGACAATACCCATGCCGATAACGAGGCCGATTGTGACTTCGACTTCGAGAAAGCGCGAGAACACGATTCCGACGCCACGCATCTGCCCGGCAACGTAAGTAAACGATATAAAAATCAGGCAAATGACAGCAACGATACGAGCCGTCCTGGAGTAATACCGCTCTGCGATGAATTCCGGCACCGTGAACTTGCCGAACTTGCGGAGATAAGGCGCAAGAAAAAGGGCCAGTAGGACGTAGCCACCAGTCCAGCCCATGAGATAAACAGAACCATCGTAGCCCAGGAACGCTATCAGGCCTGCCATCGATATGAACGATGCGGCACTCATCCAGTCCGCGGCCGTCGCCATACCATTAGCGACCGGAGAAACACCCTTGCCGGCGATGTAGAAATCGCCTGTGCTGCGGGCGCGGGACCAGATGGCAATTGCGATATACAGCGCGAAGCTCGCGCCAACGACCAGGTAGGTCAGTACCTTAAGTGACATCAATCGTCCTCGTGCACGTCGTACTTCTGGTCAATGTGATTCATGCGCCAGGCGTAGAAAAAGATCAGCGCAACGAACGTGTATATGGAACCTTGCTGCGCGAACCAGAAACCCAGCTTGAATCCACCGAGACGGATGGCGTTTAGTTGTTCGACCAGCAGGATGCCGAACAGGTAAGAGCAGACGAACCAGACCACGAGGCACCCCAGGGCCAGGCGAAGATTGGCCTTCCAGTAGGCCTTGCGATTTTCCGGTGTCACTCGTATCCCCAACTTCCTATCGTTATTATTCGGCACAATCTATCAGAGCACATCTTATTATTCACGGCACATTAGCCTGAGCCCGAGGATCACCCTTTGATTTCAGCAGCAGAACCAGAAAAACGGTTTATCGACGTTCGCGGCAAACGAATGGCCTACGTCGAAATGGGCGAAGGCGACCCGATCGTCTTCCAGCACGGCAACCCGACATCATCCTACCTCTGGCGAAACATCATGCCGCACCTGGCAGACCAGGCACGTTGCATCGCCGTCGATCTGATCGGCATGGGCGATTCCGAAAAACTCGACGATTCTGGCTCGGAGCGATACCGCTTTGTCGAACACAGGGACTTCCTTTTCAAGGCGTGGGAGGCCCTCGGTGTCTCTGACCGGGTCACGCTAGTCATTCATGACTGGGGCTCGGCCCTAGGGTTTGACTGGGCACGCAAGCATGCGGACGCCGTTAAAGGCATCGCGTACATGGAAGCGATCGTCATGCCGATCAATTGGGATGACTGGCCGGAGGCGGCGACCAATATCTTCCAGACGTTTCGATCCGAGTCCGGCGATACCGTCATCCTCGAGAAGAACGTCTTCGTCGAGCGCGTTCTGCCGGGCAGCGTCATGCGGACGATGAGTGACGAAGAGATAAATGTTTACCGGCGCCCGTATTTGAGCGTGGGTGAAGATCGCCGCCCGACACTGACTTGGCCAAGGCAAATCCCCATCGAGGGCGAACCAGCTGATGTTTGCAAGATCGTTTCGGACTATGCGGACTGGCTGACAACGACCGATGTGCCCAAGCTTTTCATCAATGCGGACCCCGGTTCCATCCTGATTGGTCGGCAAAGGGAATTCTGCCGTACCTTCCCGAACCAGGCTGAAGTAACCGTGCCCGGACTACACTTCTGCCAGGAGGATTCACCGGACGAGATCGGACGGGCCATCGCAGACTGGTATCGACAGATCGATGGGTAGGTTTGGAACCGGGCAGGCCATTCGCCGCAAGGAAGACGAGCGCTTCCTGACCGGAACGGGTCAGTACACGGATGACATTCGAATGCCGGCGACACCGTTGCAACTCTGGCAACGCCTGAACTCCTCTACATTACAATGAGGCGTGCTTGCTTGAGATTTAGAAAACATCTGCGTAGTTGCCGTACTGCCTGCATTCTGTGCACATTACTCATGTCGATTTACCTTGCTGGCTGTAACTACAACGGCGAGCGCGAACAGACCAATGCGCATGCCGCGATTGTATCGGCGGGCGGCGAACAACTACGCGGCGAATGGCTTGATCCGGATGCAGGGCTCAGCGTCTTTCGTGGCATCCCCTTCGCCGCACCGCCCATCGGGGACAAACGCTGGCAACCGCCCTCACCACATGTGCGGCGCGAAGGCGTGCAGGATGCCAGTGCGTTTGGGAACGTGTGCCCACAAACGCAGAGCAATGCGAAATGGTACCGGGACGTGGCGGCGCTGATAGGCACATCGCCCACACCTGAGTTTCGTACAGACAACATCGACGAAGACTGCCTGTACCTCAATGTCTGGACCACAAATCTCAATGCGGACGATGCGCAACCCGTGATGCTCTGGATCCACGGTGGCGGCAACTGGGATGGCTACGCGCATGAACCCGACTATGACGGTCAGGGACTCGCTTCGAGGGGCGTGGTGTACGTATCGATCAACTATCGCCTCGGTCCACTCGGTTACATGGCGCACCCAGGATTGAGCGCCGAATCCGGTCACGCTGTATCAGGCAACTACGG
>JAQWSV010000320.1 GCA_029243005.1 Woeseiaceae bacterium | reverse complement strand
TTCCTCATCATCATCATCCGATCTGTAGCGATGGATCGGCAGCCCAAGCGCATCGGCAACGGGTTGTGCGGTTTCGACAGTGCGTCGATAGTCGGTCGAGTAAATGACATCAATTCCAGCGATAACATCGGCATCCACGAGCTGGCGCGCCAGCTCCTCAGCGCGACGCTGGCCTGCTTCAGACAGGCTCGGGTCTCCGACTGGAATCAGTGCTTTTTCGGCGTGCCGAACGAAGATCATCGTCGTCGTAGCCTGAGATTCGAAAAACCAGGCAAGACCAACCGCAATGATGGTATAGATGACGATAGCCTGGATGCGCCTGCGGCGGCGCTTTCGGCGACGTTCGGTGTCTTTACTGGCAGTACGCATGGGAACCGAGCTTACGAGGTTTTACCCGGTTTGACTACGGGATCAGGTGTCCGGCGGATCGTTTCGCGATTGGCCAACCTCCCGGTACTCGCCTTCAATGGTCTGCCGTCGCACAGCGGTATCACGACGAATTTCCTGTTCTGGCCGCGATGTCCGACCAAACTGACGCCGATACCACCAACCACGAATTGTCATGACCACAGCCATTAGCAATACAATTCCAGCAATGCCGAGGAAAACGAAAAATCCGAGTGCCAGGGAAATTGCGATGATGATAATCCCACCGATCGCCACAAGGACGTTGGTCAGAGGATTACCGGCTGAAAACTGTCGATGTCGGAACTGCTTATTCAAGCGTTCTACTCTCTACTCGGATTTGTGGGTGCCGAAACCTTCGAACCACGGAACCCATGTGTCAACACCACCACAGGACGGCTCGAAATATTGTCGCACACGACCGCCGGCCAATGGTGGCCAAAGGGCTGGAACGACTCGGTTGTGCCGTTCGCCAAACAGTTAATGACGTACTCGATCGCCATAATTTTATAGAAATAACCGTAACTATTGAACTTAATCGATTGTTCCTATTAACTTTGTTACACATATGATTCCCGGCCAATGATTCTCCGAACGCTATTTTGATCATCCACGGCGGGGAACGTTCGCCTTGACATGGTGTCCCGACACAGCATATTCAACGCTCAGCAAGGGAATTGTTGAAATAGCAGGCTCCAGCGAGCAAAATGCGCCGTCGCACAGGCTCGTACCCTGATTTTGGAGAGGTGGCAGAGCGGTTGAATGCACTGGTCTTGAAAACCAGCAAGGGTTAGTAGCCCTTCGTGGGTTCGAATCCCACCCTCTCCGCCACTTTTTCCTAACCTATTGATTTGCAAGGTTGTATCGGAAAGAAACTCCAGATAGGTTCCTTGCAGGTACATATTTTGGCCGATAGACGCCCGTTGCGAAATCCAAAATCTGATGGAAACTAACAATAAATATTTAACTGTTTTTATAATGATCCTCCTTTTCGGCTGCGGCAGCTCTAGCGCACCTGAAGTTGAAATAACTACTCCGAGGGCGCCCTGTGGATTAAGTGGCACAAACATTCTTTGTGCGGTAAATCATGATGGGTTAACGCGTAACTATCTTATTTATGTCCCAGACAATTACTCCGGACAGGAACCGGTGCCGTTACTTTTCAATTTACATGGTTACACCAGCAATGCTGCTGACCAAAATTTGTACACCAACTTCGAGTATTTCGCAGACCAAGATCAGTTCGTGTTGGTAACGCCGGAAGGGACACTACTGGATGGCGAAACACACTGGGCAGTAGGTTCCTGGACGATCGACAGTACTGCGGATGATATCGGCTTCGTAAAAACTTTAATCGACGTCGTCAGCTCTGACTTCTTAATAGATGCGACACGTGTTTATGCCACAGGTATGTCAAATGGCGGTTATATGAGCTATCACCTAGCCTGCAACTTGAGTCACAGGATAGCTGCTATTGCTTCAGTAACAGGCTCCATGTCTTTTGAGACC
>JAQWSV010000282.1 GCA_029243005.1 Woeseiaceae bacterium | reverse complement strand
GCGGAATAATTAGTTTGTTGTTCACTCGGCGAGCAATTATGAGTACTGTGACGATGGGCACGACGGCAGCCGCGATCCCGGCAAGCATGGTTACTCCGAGATCCACCTGTAGCGTCTCTGCCATGATCAACGGTCCAGGTGTAGGCGGTACGAGGCTGTGAGAGATCGAAGCACCACCGGAAATGGCGATAACGTACAGCACGAAATCCTTGCCGGTTCTTTTTGCCAGGGCGATGCCGACCGGGATTAGTAGGAAAAAAACAGTATCTAAAAAGACAGGGATCGATAGAATAAATCCTGCAAAAACGAGCGCCAACGAGGCTCGTGCCGGTCCCAGCGACCGCAGCAACCAGTCGACGATCTTTTCGGCAGCTCCGCTCTTCATCATCGCTGTTCCGATCAACGCGGCTAGTGCGATAACCCACGCGATACTGCCGGCGATGCTCCCAAATTCTTTCATGGGTAACTCGAGCGCAGTAGCCGGTTCACCTTTTGACAAGAGTCCGACAAAGACCGCGGACAGCATCAGCGCGATAAATGGATGGAGGCGCAGCTTGATAATCAGCAGCACGATCAGTGCGACGCTCGTCGCAAAGACCACAAATGGCCAGTACTCCGGATCCATAAACTTCCCTTTATCTATGTCATAGTTGACGAGCTAAGCAACGCCACAATACATTTAAACGAGGGGCGTGGTCTGAACAGTTTTCGAGAGCTTCGGTATTGTGCCCGGCGAGAAGTTCGCGGACAATTATTGGCAGGCTGGTGGTCCTGCGCCGCGTTATGGCATATGCAAGCGTTTACGCGGTGGGCGGCATAGCGCCGCTTTGGATACTTTCCGTTTGGCTATTTTCCAAGCGGACTATCGGCTGATAGGGTCACGGAGGAATAACATGTGGAATGAAGTCAGGGGCCTGCGCGATGGCATAGACTACGGCACGCCGCCGCGTGACGGTGAGTCGGTCACGCTGACCGTGGATGGGGTAGAGGTGACGGTGCCCGAGGGTAGCTCGGTCATGCTCGCAGCGGCGGAGGCGGACCGCGCCGTGCCCAAGCTTTGTGCCACCGACATGCTCGAGGCCTTTGGCAGCTGCCGTGTTTGCCTCGTCGAGATCGAGGGTCAGCGAGGCTATCCCGCGAGCTGCACGACGCTCGTGGCGCCCGGTATGGTTGTGCGGACCCAGTCAGACCGCCTTGGGAAGCTGCGCAAGAATGTCATGGAGCTCTACCTGTCAGACTTCCCGGAGTCAGAAATTCCCGACGGTTGGAGCGAGTTTCATCGCACGCTCGAGGAAATCGGCGTCACCGGTCATCGCTACGGTAACGGTCGGAATCATTTTGATCTGGATGTCGACGAGTCGAATCCTTATTTCTTGTTTGACCCCGCGAAATGCATAGTCTGCAGTCGCTGTGTCAGAGCCTGCCAGGAAGTGCAGGGAACGTTTGCATTGACGATCCAGGGCCGTGCCTTCGAATCAAAGGTTGCCGCAGGTCTGGACGAGACTTTCATGGAATCCGAATGCGTGAGCTGTGGAGCCTGTGTCCAGGCGTGTCCGAGCCATGCGCTGGTAGAGAAGAGCCTTTTCCCGGGAGGATATGAACGTGCCTAACCCTCGTAAGCCCGAAAAAGAGACTGTCACGATCTGCGCGTACTGCGGCGTGGGCTGCGGTTTCAAAGCGGAGACGATCGGCAATGAAATCGTGCGCATGACGCCGTGGAAGGAAGGCAAAGCAAATCATGGTCATAGTTGCGTCAAGGGCCGCTTTGCCTATGACTACTGGTGCCACCCCGATCGTGTCAAGACGCCCATGATCCGCGACAGTATCGAAGACGACTGGCGAGAGGTTAGCTGGAACGAAGCCTTCGCCTACGCCGCGAAGGAGCTAAGACGCATACAGGCAGATTACGGCCGCAGTTCAATCGGAGGTGTATCGAGCTCGCGCTGCACGAATGAGGAGATATTTCTTACGACGAAATTAGTGCGCGCCGTTATGGGTAACAACAACATCGATAACTGCGCACGCATTTGTCACTCGCCAACCCAGTTCGGGCTCTCCGCCACAGTGGGTGCCGGGGCTGCGAGTCAGCATTTTGATTCAATCCTTCAGGCCGACGTCATTATGGTGGTCGGTGCCAATCCCACCGAGGGTCATCCCGTATTCGGCTCGACGATGAAGCGCCGCATCCGTCAGGGTGCGAAGCTCATCGTCATCGATCCTCGCCGTACCGAGACCGTCAACAGTCCCCACTGCCGCGCTGATGTCCACTTGGCACTGCGGCCCGGAACCAATGTTGCGGTTCTGAACAGCATCGGCCATGTCATCGTCCGTGAGAAAAGGTATGACGAGGAGTTCATCAAGTCGCGTTGCGAATGGAAGGAGTTCGAGGTCTGGGCCGAACTGGTCGGCAGCGACGAGTACTCGCCAGAGAATATCGGACCGATTGCAGGCCTCGATCCCGAAGATATCCGCCGCGCAGCGCGTATTTACTCGACAGGGCCGAACAGCACTGTCTATTACGGCCTCGGTGTCACCGAGCACTCGCAAGGATCGACCGGCGTCATGTGCCTCGGTAATCTCGGGCTCGCTACTGGTATGTTCGGTCGCGAAGGTGTTGGCGTGAACCCGCTGCGTGGCCAGGGTAACGTGCAGGGCGGCAGTTGCCTTGGCAGCTGGCCGCATGTTTTCAGCGGCTATCGCTTTGTGACTGACGACGAAACCCGGGCGAGTTTCGAAGCCGAGTGGGGTGTCGGACTCGACAGTGAGCCCGGACTGCGATTGCCGAACATGTTTGACGCGGCGGTGACCGGGCACTTTAAGGGTATGTACATCATGGGTGAGGACCCGGTGCAGTCCGATCCGAACCAGAATCATGTCATCGCAGCATTGAAAAACATGGAATGTGTCGTTCTCCATGATTTGTTCCTCAACGAAACGTCGAAATATGCGCACGTTTTCCTGCCGGGCAGCTCTTCACTTGAAAAAGACGGCACGTTTACTGGCGCCGAACGAAGAATCGGCCGGGTACGCCAGGTCGTCGAACCAGTGGCGGGTTACCAGGACTGGGAAGTGACGGTCAAGCTGATGAACGCAATGGGCTACGAATGCGAGTACGCACATGCCGGTGAAG
>JAQWSV010000281.1 GCA_029243005.1 Woeseiaceae bacterium | reverse complement strand
CTGTCGATGTATTGATCCCAAGAACCCCAGCGCATGTATTGCAACTCGAGCCGAGAGCCAATACCAATCAGGAGATCCGTGTCCTCCCATAGCAGGCGACCGGCCGCCGAGGATGTGCCAAAGGGATGATCTTCCGCGACGACACCACGGCCGCCCCGGAAAGACGTCACTGCCGCACCGAGCATTTCGGCCAGTTCGCATACTTCCTCACTGGCGTGTCGCGCGCCGCCGCCCACCATGATCAAAATATTTTTCGCACCTGCAACCAGCTTGGCAGCATCTTTCACGGCATCGAGGTTCACCTCGGGTGTCTCGATCTTGCCGACGCCGGGTCCAATATCGACATCGAATGTCTTCGCCATCGTGTCCCAACACATTTCAACAGATGCAGGCCCAGGACGACCGGACCTTGCCTGTCGAAACGCCTCATTGATCTGTACCGACGCGTTCGTGGGATCAGCGATGTGATCAACGTGTTTGATGATCGAACGCAGGTAAGCCTGTTGATCGCGCAATTCGTGGAGATGACCGCGGCCTTTGCCCAGAAATTCCGACATGACCTGGCCGGTCAGGCAGACGACCGGCACATTGACACCGTCCGCTGTGCAGAGTGCCGAACCCGCATTCAACAAACCAGGTCCCGGGACGACCGAGAAGACGCCGGTCTTACCGGTAGCCTGGGCGTAGCCGAGCGCCATGTAACCAGCGCCCTGTTCGTGGCGACTGATTACGTCCTTGATATTCGGGTCGCGGTAGATCGCGTCGAATAGCGGGTAAATCTGCGCACCGGGCAGGCCGAAGATGGTTTCGGTACCGTTGGCGGCGGCGGCGCGAACCATGGCGTCGCCACCGGTCATCTGTTCAGTCAATGTTCTATCCTAGGCTTGTCCAGAGAAATGCGGCTGCGAATGCAGACAGACAGAAGATACCAGCCCAGCTCCAGAACACCAGTCCCTTATTAGGCCGAAATTCCGTCGGAACTTCGTCTGATGTAATCGCCCGGTAGTTGTAATAGGCGATGGCGGGACTGGCCACAAAGCCCATGCTAGTCGCAAAGTAAATAAACGAGGTGAAGCCCTTCATCAGGAACAGCAGCATGAACGTCACACCTAGGACCTGCAGCAACGAAAATCGCCCGTAGTACGTATCTGCTTCATCTGGATTGCCACGGATGATGCAATAGAGCCTGCCCGTCACCCTCGGGAGGGCATCCATCAGGGCCACTTGTGTTGACCAGATGACCGCAATACCGGCGGCGGCGATCACCGGATACACCCATCCCCCGATTACTGATGTAAAGATGCCTAACAACTCGGCAGCGAAGCCGCCAGCTGACGTTGGCACTTCGCGGCCGGTTTCGAACAGCACCGCGGTGCCCATGATGACGAAACAGAGTGCCAGCAGCAGGGACAGTCCGTAACCGACCCTGAAATCGAACATTGCGCCTTTGCGATCGAAGGCCTCTCCGACAAGCTGCCGCTTTTCACAAATCCACTTTGAAAACAGGATCGCGCCGTTGCTCGGCATCGGCATCCAGCCGGCCATCGCGATGACAAATAAGGCAAACGAACGGTCCGGCGTAAGCTCGGCAAGCACTCCCCTGTCGTCACTTCCCAATAACGGCAATGCAAGGAAGGTTGTCAGTACCGCCAGAATCGAGAACAGAAGTACCAGTATTTTGATAATGCGTTCAGCTTTGGCGTACTGGCCGTTCATCAGAATCAATGCCGATATGACCATCAGGGCCACAGCAACCTGTGGACCTGTGAACGGCAAGTCGAAAACGCTGATGACCAGCCCTGCGGCGACGAGCGCAACCGCTCCGGTTGCAATGAACATGTCCACGAAGAAGCCAACAGCCAGCCAGGTCAACGCAAGCCGGCTGATTTTGGCGTAACCGGTTACAAGACTTCGTCCAGTCGCGCTTGCGTAGTCAACGGCGAAGTGAAACGCCGGATACTTCAGCAAGACGATCAGGACGATGATCCAGACCAGAGAAAAACCGTAATTGCCACCTGCTTGCGTCGAATACACGAGATGCGATACGCCTACCGCAGTCGCCGCAAGCATTAGGCCTGGTCCAACACGGGACAGGAGTTTGTTCATCGGATATCCCCGGAGTTTATTGTTGCTGCAGCGATACTAGCTAACCCGCGGAAATAACGGTAATCCGGGCGATAATCTCAGGCGGTGGAAAGGCCCTGTAACGCTGCCCCCGCTGCTAGATAGAGGAACGACATCATGAAGGCAGGCGCGCTGAACGTGAACAGCAAGCAGGAAAATGCGACCGTCAGTATGTGCCAGTTATCATTTAATTCTCGGAAAAAGCGATTGGCCAATAAGGCCATATGGATCCCAGCGGCAGAGCCAGATCAGTAACGGAAGGTATATCGAATTTTTGCGGCAGCCAGGGTCTCGGTGCTGCGGAAGCGATCGTCAATAAGGACATCCCGATTCATGTTGTGATTGAGCACGAACCAGATGTCCTGTCCCGCCGATAGATTGTAGCGGAATCGGCTGTTTATGCCGATGTCCT
>JAQWSV010000146.1 GCA_029243005.1 Woeseiaceae bacterium | reverse complement strand
TATGACGAAGGCGGCTACCTGACCGAAGCGGTTCGACGCAGGCCTTACTCCGTCATCCTTTTGGATGAGGTCGAGAAGGCACATCCAGACGTCTTCAACGTTTTGTTGCAGGTCCTCGACGACGGTCGCCTGACGGACGGCCAGGGCCGGACCGTCGACTTTCGAAATGCGGTTATCGTCATGACCTCAAACCTCGGTTCGCAACGCATCCAGGGGCTGGCAGGCGACGAAAACTACGATGAGATGAAGGCGTCGGTCATGGAGGTTGTGTCTCAGCACTTCCGGCCGGAATTCATCAACCGCGTCGATGATGTTGTCGTATTCCATCCGCTGGGGCGCGAGCACATCCGTGTGATCGTTGACATCCAGCTCGGTTACTTGCATGAGCGGCTGGCAGATCGCGACATGAAGATCATGCTGTCCGATGCGGTGCGCGATAAGCTGGCCGAAGCAGGATTTGATCCGGTCTACGGTGCTCGTCCGTTGAAGCGCGCGATTCAACAGCAGGTTGAAAACCCGCTGGCCCAGGAAATTCTGCAGGGGCGCTTCAGTCCAGGCGATACAATTGAGGTTCAGGTCAGCGAGGATCAACTCGAGTTCCAGAACGCAGCCTGAACCCTTTATAATCACAACTCGCTCCGTCCGGTCTACCCGGTGGAGCGCCGTTTGCGCAGGAGTCGAATGCATGCCGATTTACGAGTATGCCTGTAAGAATTGTGACCACACGCTGGATGCGTTGCAGAAAATGAGCGACGATCCACTGGTTGACTGTCCCGAGTGCGATGAGCCCGCACTGCGGAAACTGCTGTCCGCGCCCAGGTTTAGGCTGAAGGGTGAGGGCTGGTATGAAACTGATTTCAAGGGGGACAATCAAAAGAACGTGCACAAGGACGACTCAGAGCCAGCCAAAACCGAGAAGAAGAGCGACGAGTCCAAACCGGCGAAGAAACCCGACAAGAAATCCGACAAGAAACCCGAGGCGACGACGAAGGACTGATGCGATTTTCTGAGGAACTAGCATGCTGAAACATCTGCGCCGCTATATTATCGCTGGTCTCCTGGTCTGGCTGCCGCTTGCTGTCACCTACCAGCTTCTGAAGTTTGTCGTCGGCCAGATGGATGGTTGGCTCGACAAGGCATTTGTACTGCTGCCCGCCGGGCTTCACCCCGATGAACTGCTTGGAATTTCGATCCCCGGGCTGGGCGTCATATTTACGATCGTTCTGCTCGTCCTGACCGGTATGTTTGCCGCAAATTTTGTCGGCCGTGCCTTCGTCAACGGCTGGGAGTCTCTGCTGGATCGAATTCCGGTTGTGCGAGCGATCTACTCGGCGGTCAAGAAATTTGCCGAGATGGTGTTTTCGGACAAGAGCAATTCATTCAAGAAAGTGCTGTTGATCCAGTATCCCCGAAAGGGCCTTTACAGCCTCGCGTTTCAAACCTCGGATGAACTGGGTGAAGTCCAGGGCCGGACCGGGGATGAGGTCATTTGTACTTTTGTGCCGACGACGCCGAATCCGACGTCAGGATTCATCATCATCGTGCCGTGCAAAGACATCATCGAGCTCGACATGGAGGTTGATGAAGCGCTGAAGATGATCATTTCCTTAGGTGTGGTCGTTCCGACTTGGCGTAATGACCAGATTAGGGAGCTGCCGCTCAAAATGCCGGATGAGCTGGAAGAGCCGGAAAAATAAGCGTTTTCAGTGTTGCAGCTCGGCCCGGTAAGGCCTAACATTCCGCCTCTTTTTGCGGCCCCTGACGGGCCACCCGGATAGCATCATGCGCAGCCATTATTGCGGACAAGTCAATGCGAGCCTGATCGGAGAAGAGATCTCCGTCTGTGGCTGGGTGCATCGCCGCCGCGACCATGGTGGTGTCATCTTCGTTGACCTGCGTGACCGGGAAGGACTCTTGCAGGTCGTCTTCGATCCGGATCACCCCGAGATTTTCGCTGAGGCCGAGCGGATTCGTAGTGAATACGTGCTCGCCGTAAAGGGCGTAGTCAGGGAAAGACCCGAGGGCACGATCAATTCGAACATGACAACCGGCCAGGTTGAGGTACTTGCACACGAGCTGGTTACGCTGAACGATTCAGATACGCCGCCGTTCCATCACGACGAGCGCGCGAATGAAGAGTTGCGCTTGCGTTATCGCTATCTGGATCTGCGGCGCGACGAAATGCTCGCCAACCTTCGCCTGCGTCATGCGGTCACGCGTTCGATGCGTAACTTCCTCGATGACAATGGATTTGTCGACGTCGAGACGCCGATGCTGACACGCGCAACGCCGGAAGGTGCACGTGACTATATTGTGCCGAGCCGCACGCATCCGGGTAATTTCTTCGCGCTCCCGCAGTCGCCCCAGATTTTCAAACAGTTGTTGATGATGTCGGGGCTTGACCGCTACTACCAGATCGTTCGCTGCTTCAGAGATGAAGACCTACGCGCAGACAGGCAGCCCGAGTTTACCCAGCTAGACATCGAGATGAGTTTCGTCGACGAAGCGGCCGTTACGGACACGATGGAATCTCTGGTCCGTACCCTATTCAGCGAGGTCATGGATGTCGAATTACCCTCGCCGTTTCCGCGCATTAGCTATGCTGAGGCGATGCACCGATTCGGTTCAGACAAACCGGACTTGCGCATCGATCTAGAACTCGTTGAAGTCGCCGATTTGATGGCGTCGGTCGAATTCAAGGTGTTTGCCGGACCGGCATCAGACGCTGAAGGTCGTGTCGCGGCATTATGTGTGCCGGGCGGCAGTGAACTGAGCCGCAAGGAGATCGACGACTATACTGACTACGTCGGCCGCTATGGTGCCAAGGGCCTAGCCTATATTAAGGTCAATGATGCCAGCGCGGGCCGCGATGGTTTGCAGTCACCCATTCTGAAATTCCTGCCTGATGACGCTGTCGTGGGCATCATGGAACGCACGCGCGCCAAAGACGGCGACCTGCTTTTCTTTGGTGCCGATAAAGCGCGCGTCGTCAATGATGCACTGGGCGCATTGCGTGTCAAAGTTGGCGAGGATCGCGGCCTCGTGGTAGAAGGTTGGCAGCCGTTGTGGGTCGTGGATTTCCCGATGTTCGAGAAAGATCCGCATACGAAGCGATGGACGTCATTGCATCATCCATTTACGGCACCTTCCGTGGATGATCCCGACGCCGTCCGGGCCGAACCTGGTACAGTGCTGTCCCGTGCCTACGACATGGTCCTGAATGGTTCCGAGATTGGCGGCGGGTCCGTTCGAATTCACGACCAGGTGATGCAGGCAGCTGTCTTCGAATTGTTGGGCATCAGTGACGAGGAAGCAGAGGAGAAGTTCGGTTTCCTGTTGCGCGCGCTGCAGTTCGGTTGTCCGCCGCATGGTGGTATTGCATTCGGCCTCGATCGCATGGTCATGCTCATGGCGGGCGCGGACAGTATTCGCGACGTCATTGCGTTTCCGAAAACGCAGACAGCCAGTTGTCCGTTGACCAATGCACCGGGCGCAGTTTCCGCGGAGCAGCTCAAGGAAACGGGCATTCGCGTTCGCGTGCCCCGGGCGGAGTAGGCCATTTCCGGTTTCCGAAGACCGGAGTCCGTTCTGGTCATCGTCTATACCGATGATCTTAAGATCCTCCTGCTGAAGCGTAACGAACCATTCGAATTCTGGCAGTCCGTCACCGGGTCACTGGAGGATGGTGAATCACCCGCCGATGCAGCGGTCCGGGAGATCGCCGAGGAAACCGGTTTGGCGTCGGGCGATCGACTCGCCGATGCGGGCCGTCAGCGTGTATTCCAAATCGATCCTCGCTGGCTCGATCGCTATGCCCCGCGGATAAACGAAAACCTCGAATACGAGTGGCACTATCGCCTGGACGCACCTGTCGACGTTCAGGTTAATCCCGCCGAGCACGACGAATGGGCGTGGGTAACGATTGATGAGGCGATTGAACGAGTCTGGTCCTGGACGAATCGCGAAGCGCTAGAGGCCTTGCGATCCGTTGCCACTCCGTAGGATTCTGCCCCGGTGCGCGATGTGACGGTTCTATAGGCGCTTTTTGAGCCGGTAAAGGACGTCGAGCGCTTCTCGCGGCGTGAGGCTGTCCGGATCGATGTCCGTCAGCGCCTCTTCCATTTCACTGGGCTGCGGTTCGACAGGCGCGGCGAGCGGCAATTGCGTCTGCGGATGTTCGGCTGTGGCATGCGTTTCCAGGGTCGCGAGATAGCTGCGCGCACGCTTGATGACGTCTCGTGGTACGCCCGCGAGCGAGGCGACCTGCAAGCCGTAGCTCTGGTTCGCCGGCCCGGGCTTTACAGCGTGCAGGAACACCAGTTGACCTTTATGCTCGGTGGCATCGAGATGCACGTTGCGACAGGCAGGAATTTCATCCGCCAGCGCGGTCAGTTCGAAGTAGTGGGTCGCAAAGAGCGTAAAGGCGCCAATTTTTTCACCCATATGATGGGCAGCGGCCCAGGCCAACGACAATCCATCAAACGTACTCGTCCCGCGCCCGATCTCGTCCATGAGGACGAGGCTGGACGCGGTTGCATTGTTCAGAATCGTTGCAGTCTCCGTCATCTCGACCATGAAGGTAGACCGCCCACCCGCAATATCATCCGATGCACCAATCCGGGTAAAGATCCTGTCGACCGGTCCGATGCGGAGGCTGTCCGCAGGAACAAAGCTGCCGATGTGCGCGAGGATTGTGATCAGCGCTGCCTGCCGCATGTACGTGGATTTACCACCCATATTCGGTCCCGTAATGACCAGCAGTTTGTCATTGGCATCGAGGCTCAGATCATTTGCAACGAATGGTGTATCGATGACCTGTTCGACCACGAGGTGGCGGCCTCCCTGGATTTCGATACAGGGTTTGCTGACAATCTCCGGCCTGGACAGGCTCAGCGTCTCTGCACGCTCGGCAAATGCACCGAGCACATCCAGTTCGGCCAGTCCGCGTGCCGTTTCCTGCAAGGTGCCAATCGCATCCGTCAGCGTATCGATTAATCCTTCGTACAGGTGTTTCTCACGCGCCAGCGCACGCTCCCGCGCGCTCAGCACCTTGTCTTCGAATTCCTTGAGTTCGGGTGTGATGAATCGTTCCGCGGATTTCAACGTCTGGCGGCGAACGTATTCTTCCGGCGCCTTGCCGGCCTGCGCTTTGCTGATTTCGATGTAATAGCCGTGCACCCGGTTGTAGCCGAGTTTGAGATTGCCTACGCCTGTGCGCTCCTTCTCACGGGCTTCTAGGTCGAGCAGGAACTGGTCAGCATTACTCGCTATCGAACGCAGCTCGTCTAGCTCATCATCGAAGCCTTCGGCAATGACACCACCGTCCCGAATGAGCATGGGCGGGTTGTCGACGATGCCTTTTTCTAGCAAGTCGCGTTCGCGGCCATGCTCACTGACGGATTCGCGCAATAATTGCAGTAACGGCGACTCAATAGGTTTGAGTTGCGTTTTTAGCGTCGGTACTCGAGTAAGCGCGCTTTCGAGCTGGCTTAAGTCCCGTGGACGCACAGATCGCAGCGCGACACGCGACAGAATACGCTCGACATCACCGATACCCTGCAGGGTCTCCTGCAATGTCCTAGTTTGCCCGCCCAACAGTAAGGATTCGACGGCATGGTAGCGATTCTTCAGGACGTCTGCATTGCGGATGGGTCGCTGTATCCAGCGCTTAAGCAGGCGGCTGCCCATTGCACTCATGCAATGGTCCATGACGCCGGACAGCGTGTGTTCCTGGTGTCCGGTCAGGCTTTCTTCGAGTTCGAGGTTGCGTCGCGTCGGGCCATCCATGATGACCGCGTCCGACAATTGTTCGACGGTAATCGATGCCAGATGCGGAAGGGTGGTCTTCTGCGTGTCATTGACGTATTGCAGCAATGCGCCGGCCGCCGCAACACCCCGAGGAAAATCGTCGCAGTCAAAGCCTGAAAGGCTTTGTGTGTGAAATTGCGCACACAGTAATCGATTCGCGCTATCAAGGTCGAAGTGCCATTGCGGGCGTCCGGTAACACGCATGTTGTCTCGGAATGCTAGGCTCGCCTGGTCTTCCTCGTTGACGATGATCTCGGCTGGCCGTAGCCGCTCGAGTTCACCGGCAAGCGCCTCTACGCCATCCAGTTCGGTGAGTCGAAATCGCCCACCAGCCAGGTCCAGCCAGGCCAGGCCGATTCTCTCTTTGTTGGCAGAAACCGCGGCGACTAGATTGTCGCGTGCCTCTGGCAGCAGCGCTTCGTCTGTCAACGTGCCCGGTGTGACGACGCGCATGACCTTGCGTTCTACAGGCCCCTTGCTCGTCGCCGGATCACCGACCTGTTCGCAGATTGCAACCGACTCGCCCTGACGAACCAGTTTGCCGAGATAGTTTTCGGCAGCGTGATAGGGAACGCCTGCCATCGGAATCGGATTGCCACCCGACTTTCCGCGAGCGGTCAGCGTAATGTCCAATAGTTTGGCCGCCCGGCGAGCATCATCGAAAAAGAGTTCGTAAAAGTCTCCCATGCGGTAGAAGACCAGCATATCCGGATAGTCCGTTTTGATACTCAAATACTGCTGCATCATTGGAGTGTGGACAGGGCTGACGTTGGCGCTCATTCTTGTATTTTTGTCGGCGACGAAACCGCTCCATGCTAGCCTCTGGGTCGGCGCAAGTCGATGTTGGGAAGACCCGTTTGAAAATTGTTCATGTTGAAACTGGACTGAGCTTCTACGGAGGCCCGCAGCAGGTGATCTGGTTGATCAATCGCCTGTCTGCTCGCAATGTCACTTCGATCCTAGTGTGCCCGGCTGATTCCGAAATCGACGCAGTGGCTAGGGCGGCGGATATTGAGGTTATGAACCTGCCCTGCGGTGGCGATGCTGATTTCCTCTTTCCGATCCGCTTGCACCGCCTGCTCCGGCGAGTTGCACCGGATATCGTACACATTCACAGTCGGCGCGGCGCTGACTTTCCTGGCGGATGGGGGGCACTCAGCGCGCGAGTGCCGGCACTTGTATCGCGTCGCGTTGACAGTATGGAGTCACCGGCGGCCGCGGCGATTCGTTATTGGCCATTTCGCAAAGTTGTTGCTATCTCCGAGAACGTCGGGACGGTGCTGGGTGCCAGCCAGGTAGCGCCGAACAGGCTAACGGTCATTCGCGACGCGGTCGACATTAATTCGGTGACTTTGAATGCGGATCGCGAGATCCTGAAACGTGACTTCGGTATCGGAGAGGGGGAGCTCGCCATTGCCGTCGTGGCCCAGCTGATCAGGCGCAAAGGACACCGTTTGCTGCTTGACGCGCTACCCGGACTGCTTAAAGAACATTCGGATATCAAGGTCGTGTTTTTTGGCATCGGCAAGGCAGAGGAAGAGCTTCGTGCGCTGACTCGAAAACTGGGTTGTTCGGGCGCCGTTCATTTCGCGGGTTTCCGGCACGATCTCGACGAGTACCTGTCCACATTCGATTTGCTGGTTCATCCGGCCGAGAAGGAAGGGTTAGGGGTCGCGATGCTCAAGGCAGCGGCCGCCTGCCTGCCCATCATTGCATTCGATGTCGAGGGCTCACGCGAGGCAGTCAATCATCTCAAAACGGGAATTCTTGTGCCGCCGGATGACATCGAGGCATTGCAAACAGCGATTGCTACGCTGTATGAGGAGACAGAGATTCGAGAGAAAATGGGCGTGTGCGGGCGTAATCGCATGGCTGAGGAATTTGCCGTCGAGTCAATGGCGGATCGTTACCTCGAGGTTTATAGCGAGATCCTGAATGACTGAAACTGAGTCCATCGCGACATTGGCAGAGGCGCTGGTCGGCGAATTGATTCAGGCCGGGCTGACTGTCGTGACTGCGGAGTCCTGCACCGGTGGCTGGGTTTGCAAGGCGTTGACTGACATCGCTGGCAGTTCCGGCGTTTTCGGATATGGCATTGTCAGCTACTCGAACGATGCGAAAGCTGAACTGCTGGGCGTCAGTTTTGAGACCTTGGCCGCGCATGGTGCGGTCAGTGAAGCGGTGGTCCGTGAAATGGCCATGGGCGCGCTGGTCCGCAGCGGCGCAGATCTCGCCGTCGCCGTGAGCGGCATTGCGGGGCCGGATGGCGGTACGGAGGAAAAACCTGTTGGCGTGGTATGGTTCGCTTGGGCCAGTCGTGGAACACCTGAACCGGAAATTTCGACATCGCGTTTCATATTGAAAGGCGACCGCGAAGCAATTCGTTCACAATCGGTAGTATTGGCGCTGCAGAAATTGAGGGAGATCCTCAGGTAAAGTGCCTGACAAGACCCTGTTTTTCGCGTTGTGGCTGTCGGACCGGCAGCATGAAAAGACTTGTGATTCATTCGGTCCGGCCCTGTCCACCGTCAAAGGCACCTCTGCTGATTGTCGCAACTGGCATATCAGGCTCGTCTGCATTGCGAATTACCCTGAGGAAAAGATTCCAGGTCTGCTTTCTGCGGCGGAAATCAAAGAATACATCGAGATTTGGCTCCGTTTCGATACGCTGACTTTTTGGCAACGACCAAAGATTGCCTGCCTCCATGCGCGTACCGTGCCGCCTAGCCTGACGCACCTCGTTCAGTCGTTGCAACAGGCGCTGATCCCCTTTGGACATGCGCCCGACCCGCGGATTTACCAGCCGCATATCACCATGTCGAGAAAAGTGCGGAACTTCTAGGAAGTTCGACCGGCGCGGCCGATCGAACTTACGTGGACGGATTTCGAACTGGTCGAATCGGCATCATTCCGCGGCGAGAGGCAGTACCACCCAATGAAACAATGACTTCGGCGAAATACTTAATAGATTGCTGAATCAGTCCCTTCGGCACGGACTGTCGCTCGTCGGCTTTTGTGAAATAATTACCAACGACCTCATGACTTCGGGAATGGCTGCAAGAAAATGGATGACAATCGCAAGAAGGCGCTGGCCGCCGCACTGGGACAAATAGAAAAACAATTCGGCAAGGGATCTGTCATGCGGCTCGGCGATT
Organism: Woeseiaceae bacterium; assembly: GCA_029243005.1. Classification (GTDB taxonomy): domain Bacteria; phylum Pseudomonadota; class Gammaproteobacteria; order Steroidobacterales; family Woeseiaceae; genus SZUA-117. Next base: position 1,269 of record JAQWSV010000146.1, on the reverse strand, counting down.
CCAGCACAGCAAGAGATATGGATGCCGTGTCGACCGGATCGATTGGCTTGGATGCGGCGCTGGGCATTGGGGGTCTCCCGAAAGGGCGGGTCGTCGAAATCTACGGTCCGGAGGCATCAGGTAAAACGACCCTGACGCTGCAGGTCGTCGCGGAAGCCCAGAAGATAGGCGGAACTACAGCATTCGTCGATGCAGAGCATGCGCTCGACCCGAACTATGCCGAGAAGCTGGGTGTCAATGTCGATGAGTTGCTGGTTTCACAGCCCGATACGGGCGAGCAGGCGCTCGAGATCACCGACATGCTGGTGCGCTCCGGTGCCGTTGATGTCATCGTCGTCGACTCTGTCGCCGCCCTCACGCCTAAAGCAGAAATTGAAGGCGAGATGGGCGACTCGCATATGGGCCTGCAGGCCCGCCTGATGTCGCAGGCGCTCAGGAAATTGACCGGCAACATCAAACGCTCGAATGCCATGGTGATCTTCATTAACCAGATCCGTATGAAGATCGGTGTCATGTTTGGCAGCCCGGAAACGACCACGGGCGGCAATGCACTCAAATTCTATTCGTCGGTTCGTCTGGACATTCGCCGCATTGGTGCGATCAAGAAAGGCGATGAAGTCATCGGTAACCAGACACGTGTCAAAGTGGTCAAGAACAAGGTGTCGCCGCCATTTAAAATGGCCGAGTTCGAGATTCTTTACGGGCATGGTATTTCCCGCGAAGGAGAGATCATCGAGCATGGCGTAAATCAGGGTCTGATCGAGAAGGCCGGTTCCTGGTACAGCTACGGGCCGGATCGCATCGGGCAGGGTAAGGAAAATGTACGCGCCTATCTTAAGGAAAACCCGGACACGGCTGTTGAGATCGAGGCGAAGATTCGTGCGGCGCTGATGCCGGAGAGAGAGCCGACACCGGCCGAAGAAGATGCTGCCGATACCGATGAGGTCGTCGCTGGCTGATTCACCCTCAATCAATGAACTGAATGCCGACCTCTTTCAGCCGGAAGAGGTCGATCGTTTTGCTGATCCCAAGGAGGCACGCAAGAAAGCCATGGACTTCCTGGCGCGCCGTGAGTACGGACAGGAGGAACTGGTCCGCAAGCTGACTACGGCGGGATTCGATGCTGACGTTGTTATGGTCGAAGTGGATCGCCTGGCAGAGGAGGGACTGCAAAGCGATACTCGTTTTGCCAGCAGCTTTGTGCAGTCGCGCATTAATCAGGGCAAAGGACCGGTCCGAATTCGCGAGGAATTGAAGGAACGGGGCCTC
>JAQWSV010000274.1 GCA_029243005.1 Woeseiaceae bacterium | reverse complement strand
CATCCGAACAAAGTGCACGAGGTGAGCTCGAATATATGAGGACATGCAAGCGTTGCCATAAAAGGGATCTATCCGGCGATTTCATCGAAGATGCCCCTCCCCTGATTGGGGAAGAATTCATGTCCAACTGGAAACCCTGGACACTTGGGGACCTTTTCGAGTTCCTCACCACCGATATGCCGCCCAAACCTAAAGAGCGACTTGAAATATCTACCTCGAATTACGCTGATATATTAGCTTTTATGCTAGATAAAAATGGTTTTCCGGCTGGAAACGTCGAACTACCGCCAGATTTTGAACCGCTAAGCCTCATTGAAATGAATTTTGACAGGTAAATACAATCTTCAAATCAAAAGTTTAGTACTGCTGGCCACAATCCCGTTATTTAGTTGTGAACAACCAGAATCATCGTTCACCCCATCCAATCTCATCCTCACTCAGGACCCGAACCACCGGCTTATTAAGCAATCACGAAAATTACTCTACGTAGACAGCGATCCCCTCGACAATTTCTGTCCTTGTTTCAGCTAACGTATCGAAATCTGTAATCACTACAGCGTTTGCACCCAACATGGCGGCTTGTTCTTTCAGCTCGCCAACTGCGGAGTCAAGCTTACGTTGCTGTGTGATACCTGAATCAGAGAAACCCTTGACTAGCGCTATCTGCTCAGCTCTTTCTGGCATCTCTGTCAATATGGTCACAGTATTGATGTCTTCAATTGCTGGTCGAACTTGACCAGTCACAAGGGCCGAACCGCTGGCACAGCCCATAAGGACCGTAGCTACGATTGCTATAAACACTGATTTCATTTGCACCGGCATTAACCTCATTAAACTCTCTGAATCCTCTGGTACGAAGCATACCTCGGTGAACCTGAACTGATCCTTACATTGGCAGAAAATAGAGATCTATAGAAAAACCTCTGTCAATGGCTGTCGCACTTCGGAGATTTGAGACCCGAACAGCTAAAAAAATGGTGGGGCGTCTAGGGATCGAACCTAGGACCGGTCGGTTAAAAGCCGAATGCTCTACCTCTGAGCTAACGCCCCTAAATACCTGTTAATAACTCTTTTTTAGGCTTTTCCATTTTTTTCTGGGGCTGGGTACCCCAATTTGTACCGCAATTGGTACCGTGATTTCACAAATAGCTGTATTTCTTTGATGACATAGAGCATTCGGCTTTTGAGCCAGTGCCCCATGCGGGAAATGGGATATTAAGCATGAGAATAAAAAACGCAAGAAATAATTGCGTATGCAGCGGCCCTCGGGATATCAGCTAAAATCTATTCAAGTAAAAACAAGCAAATAAGGGGGAACTAACTCTCGGTGACTAGGGGTTTTCGATACTTGCGATCCAGCCGTCGACACGACGTTCCAGTATGCCCAAGGGCATCGCGCCACCCCCAAGTATAGTGTCGTGAAATGCCCGAATATCAAAGTCTTCACCTAGTGCCGCTTCCGCCTTGAGACGTAACTCCTGGATTTTCAGCATACCAACCTTGTAGCTGGTTGCCTGGCCTGGGAGAACAAGATAACGCTGAACTTCCGATCGAGCTTGAGGCTCCGTTATTGCTGAATTCTCCAGGAAATACTTCACAGCTTCTTCCTCGCTCCAGCCCTTAGCATGCAGCCCGGTGTCAACGACTAAACGGATTGCCCGCCAAATCTCTGAACCAACTCGACCAAAACGCGGCAGCGGTTCCTGGTAAGTATTTGGCATCTCAATGGCAAGCCATTCTGAATAGAGTCCCCATCCTTCGCTGTACGCCGTAAATCCCGTTTGGGTACGAAATGTTGGGACAGCCTCTAGTTCCTGCTGAATGGCTACCTGCATATGGTGGCCCGGGAGCCCTTCGTGATAAGCAATAACTTCGACCTCACGTTTTGGCATAGCCGTCATATCTGAGAGGTGTGCATAGTAGACGCCGGGGCGGGAACCATCTGGTGCTGATGGAAAATAATGTTGCGCTGCACCGTCTTGTTCACGAAAGGTCTCTACACGTTTCACAACCATGTCTGCTTTCGGTAGGATCCCGAAATAATCCGGTAGTACGGACTTAATTCCCTCAATCGCCGCTGTAGCATCATCAATATACGCCTGACGCCCTGCGTCCGTGTTGGGATAGTAAAGGCGGTGATCGTCTTTGGTGTCACGGAGGAACGTAAAGAAGTCCTGCAGCCCACCTTCAAATCCAAACTCTGTTCTTATAGCCTCCATGTCAGCCCGAAGACGGGCCACTTCAGAAAGGCCTATCCGGTGGATCTCATCAGCGGTTAGAGTTGTTGTGGTCTGATTGGCAATACGCTCATCGTAGTAAGCTATGCCATTCGGGAGCGCGCTGGCCCCAACCGTCTCGGTTGGCGCATTTGCGCGGTCTAGTTCTTGCCAAGCAATCAAACGCTCATAGGCAGGTTTCCATTCGTCAATGAGGGCCGCTCGGATATCGACCGCAAGTTGGTTGGCTTTAGCCTCATCAATTTCATCAGTATCTAACAAACTAGCGATCTTTGTCTGGGCGTCTGCCCAAATATCGCTATCGGTACCCGTATCATCAAACGGTGTTCCAGTGATAATTTTTTGAGACTCGTCAATAACTGAGTCAAATGCGAAGTGGGGTGGCCGAACACCGAGCTCAGCCACCTTTTGCGAGCTTGCGATCAATTGGTCGATTGCTATGCCTGTGCCACCGATTCGTGCCAAATAGTTATCCATGTCGCCTGCATCGCTAACCTTGTGGAAGGCGATTAATAACTGCGGGAAGAATGTGTGTATGGCCTGCATCTGGTCGAACACATAATTGTTGTAGCGGAATTTATCAGCTGCCTCCGCACGTTCAGCCTGGTAGACCCAAATGTCGTAGGAAACCTTTGCGTCCATGCTGAGCTTCGCATAGTCGAAATTAGCCTTTAGTTCTTCGAGATTTGCACGGGAACGCTCTAACTGGGCATCGCGTGCCGCTTCGGAAAAGTCATCTAACTCTCCTTGGCGCTCCTCCCGGCCAAGAAATGTCAATTGTATCGGGCTTTCTTGGACCTCCTCCTCGTACTTTTCTTCGAACCATTCATTTAAACGCTTCGTTTCAGCGGCAATCTCTTCAGTACTCGGATTTGGCGGGTCTTGAGTAAGATGTTGCGGACTTGTCGCCCTGGTCGATGGATCGCAAGCGACGATCGAGAAAATTATTGCAGCTACGGATAGTTTTGTACGCAAGGTCGGGGCCTTTTTAGAGTAAGGGTTTTGAGTCAATTAGCGTCGAAAATATTTCACTCGTTATCTTTTTTTAATTTTTTTACCAGCTGTCATTAGAAGATGCTCATAACTCTCTGAAATATAAAGAGGATTGAATGGCGAGGTTGCCGCATAACTACTTGAGACAGCAATGGTTTCGGGGTCGTTGAAAAATTCAATCTTCAGCATTGAAAGCCGAATGCTCTACCTCTGGGCTAACGCCCCAAAAAGGATTCCGTACAGGACTGTGGAATCGCCGGGCGGCGTAATACCTAACCACCCGCCAATATCAAGGGTGAAATTCAGTGTCCTTCGTCGTCCATGCGCGACAATCGCTGGCCCGCCAGTCTAGCTGCGGTCGATTCGGGATAGTCCTCCTTGACACGCTCGAGTGCTGCGCGCGCGCCGCCCCATCGACCGAGTTCGTAATTGCTGAAGCCAATCTTCAGGAGTGCATCAGGAATCTTTCTGGAACGTGGGTAACCGCTCAGCACAACCTGGAATTGCCCCAGTGCGTCTTCGAATTGATCGGTGACATAGTAGGCTTCGGCACGCCAATACTGCGCGTTGTCCGCAAGCTGGCTGTCCGGAAAGCTAACAAGGAACTGTCCAAATGCCGCCTCGGCCGCCTGGTATCGCTGTTGCTTCAACAACTCAAACGCAGCTTCATAGTTCTGCCGATCCGTACCGCCTGGCACAGGCAGTGCGGTCACAGGCGCAGCCAGGGAGACACTAACGGGTCGGGATCCGTCACGGCTCTCCAACGTACGCACGCGATCATCTAGATCGACATACAGGTCACGCTGCCGGCCACTCGTGCTATCCGCATTGTGTTCGAGCGTATCCGTCCGCCCGCGTAACTCAGCTGCCTGCCGCTGCAATGCATCGACGTGTTCCGTTAGCTCGATTAAAGCGCCCGATGCGAGGATTCGCTCCAGGGCGGCAAGACGTCGCTCGATTTCCGCAAGTTTCTGTTGTGTTGGATCTAGCCCTTGCGGCGGCGCCTCAAAAACGGCACAGCCACCAAGCAGCATCGCGAGCAGCAGGGTCGCGAGAAGATTCCGTTGATTCATCTTGAAAACCGTTAGTTGAGGTACTTAATCTCTACACGACGATTCATCTGGTAGGACTCCTCGTCACTACCGAAAGCAGCGGGGCGCTCCTCGCCAAAGCTTACGGTAGAGATCTGATCGGCGGATCCGCCCTGTATCAACAGGAGACGACGAACCGACTGAGAACGTCGTTCACCGAGACCAATGTTGTATTCCCGGGACCCGCGCTCATCCGCATGACCTTCAAGACGAATCTGTGCCCGACCGTCCATCGCGAGATTGTTGGCGTGTCGCTGCAGGACGTCGGAATACTCGGCGCGCAATTCAGACTGATCGAAATCGAAATAGATGACCATCGTCAGATCTTCATCCATCTCTTCGAAATCGTTGAATTCCTCGCCAGCCCCCATGCCCTCGTCATCGAAACCATCCGTCGACGACATGCTGTCGTTGCTGTCGTTGCTATCAACCATCGCGCCGTCGCCTTTCGGGTCCGGATCTGGGATGTCCTGGCTGCCACATCCCGCCAGCGCAAGAGCGATAAGTCCCGTCGTCAACAGTGTATTTATTTTCATGACTCTTTCCTTCCTTTAAGTACCTAAACTCTTCAGAAATCTATTACTAAACAATAATTTAAGAACCCTTCTTAACGTAAACCCTTTTTACTCAATATCGTGGAAACGGTGACCAGACCGGCTCGCGTATATCTCCGTTGCCCGACCCCAGTCTCTGTCGTACCAGTCCGTCAGCAGACACCATTTCCAGCACACCGTCCCTACCCTGCCTCGTCGCATAAATCAGGGAGTCGCTATTCGGCGCAAAACTTGGCGATTCATCCTGCCGGCCCGTCGACAAAATCAGGAAATCGCCATCGTCCAGGTCCTGCACCGCGATGCGGTAGTTCCCCCGATCCAGTGTCACCATCGCCAGTCGATCGCCGTTGGGTGACAACCTCGGCCTCGCATTATAGCTGCCTTCATAGGTGATACGCTGCGGCGTACCACCATCCACGCTGACTTGATAGATCTGCGGCGATCCGCCACGATCCGATGTGAAATAAATACTTTGACCATCCGGTGACCAAGTGCCTTCCGTGTCAATCGCTCGATTTGTAGTCAGACGTTTCAGTTCGCGAGTACGCAAATCGAGAATATTAATGTCGAGGTTGCCATCCACCCCGCCCAGAGTCATTACGAGCTTGCGCCCATCAGGTGAGAACGCGGGTGCTCCGTTAATGCCGGCGCGGCTCGACACTTTGATCCTATTCCCTGTTCGAAGTGTTTGTACATATATCGTAGATACGTCGTTCTCAAAGGATACATACGCGAGTTGACGACTGTCCGGCGACCATGCCGGCGACATGATGGGGTCTGTTGACTCCATGATCGTAAACTGGT
>JAQWSV010000238.1 GCA_029243005.1 Woeseiaceae bacterium | reverse complement strand
CCCCTATCGCAGCAATTCCAGCAATTGCGACAACTGAAGATATAGCGCAGGCACGCTCATCTCGCTTAATGTCATTTGTTGCCGTATTTGTCACGATCGCCGTGGTTGTGGCCTACGCGCTCATGCAGCGCGGTAGCCTGTAGTCGGCTGCCGACTGGACAGTTTGAAAGGATCTCAAATGAGTAGGCTGAATAAAGCACTGGAACGAATACGCACAGAGCGAGAAAACACGCAACGTTCTCGCGCCCTGACCTCCGCTATGACCAGCGAATTTCCTCAATCGAATTCCGAGGCTCGCCCTGCCTTTTTCGACAATGCACGCAGTGTCAAATTCGATGACGACGTCTTACGTACCAAGCGAATAATCACCAATGATATGGATCCGTCAGTCAGGACGTCCTACAAGATGCTGCGAACTCGCCTGTTGCAACGTATGAATGCAAATGGATGGCGACAGATCGCAGTAACAAGCGCGACACAAGGTGACGGGAAAACTGTAACAGCAATAAACCTTGCGATCAGCCTAGCAGGAGACGTGAATCATGAAGTATGTCTCGTTGATCTTGACCTTCGACGTTCAAGTATCGCCGACTATCTCGGTGTAAAAATTGATCAGGGTGTCTCCGATTGTCTGGCCAGGGGCATCGCGATTGAGGACGTGCTCCTGAAGACACCGTATGAGCGATTGACCCTCCTTCCAAACCTCCGGGCAGAAACACATTCATCTGAGTTGTTGAACTCCCCGGAGATGCGTTCATTAGCAAGTCAGCTCGCAATTGGGAAACACCGAATTGTTGTTTACGACATGCCGCCTATTCTGGCTGCCGACGACATGCTTGCATTCGAATCGATGGTCGACACAACGCTGTTTGTAGTTGCCGAAGGCAAAACATCACGCACTGAAGTCGTTAAGGCATGCGAATTGCTTGACGGCACCAACCTGATCGGAACAGTCCTCAATCGCTCCGACGAGAAAACCGCCTCATATTACTAGGCGTCCTGATCTCCAATCAAACTAGATAATGTCATGACTAGTCGCCCAATGTTTGCTCTTTTTGGGCACCACAAATGCGCGACTATGAGCCTAAATACAATTACCGGCAGCGTTTGCCGTCGGCTCGGCCTTACGCATGCTGCAGTTTTCGACTCCGGAATGTTTCAGGGCAACCTTTCAGGCTATTGCGCCCAACAGGACGTTGACTTTCTCCTTTACGGGAACGCGAACTACGAACACGTAAAGTCGCTGCCGGAGCATCTGGGCTTCCATATTATCCGGGATCCCAGAGACATTGTCGTGTCTGCATACTTTTCACATCTGCACTCGCACCCGACTGACGCTTGGCCCGAACTTGAGCCCCATAGGGAAGCACTGCAGTCACTAAACGAAGAAGACGGCCTCTCGAAGGAAATACAGTTCAGAGAAAAGTCTTTCCGACATATGGCCGACTGGAACTACAGCCAGCCTGAGGTACTTGAAATTCGCTTTGAGTCCTTTGTCGAGAGATCCTATGAAACGCTACTTGGCGCATTCCTGCATCTGGGCCTGATAAATGAAGACGCGCCCGGATATGGCACTCTGCTCGGTTCCGCATTACGGAACTCTTTGGCAAGTGCGCGACAGAGAATTGGCTCGCCGCTCATTCGTTTCCAAGCCGGAAAATGTATTCATGCCACGGAACTACTTTCGCTGGTTTGGAAATATCGCTTCGAAGCACGCACCAGGGGCCGCGTTAAGGGTCAAGAAGACGTAAAGAACCACTATCGGAAAGGCCGGCCTGGTGATTGGTCGCATTACTTCACTCCGCGACTCAAAGATGAATTTAAAAAGCGATACCCGGGCTTAGTACCCGACCTTGGTTACGAAATTTCTGACAACTGGTAAGGGGGAATGCAACGATGAAGAACCCTCTGGTCACAATCGGAATCCCCACCTACAACCGAGCAAATGCGAACCTTCTGGCAGTGATTAACGCTGCGCTTTGCCAAACCTACGAGAACATACAGGTCCTGGTTGGAGACAATGCCTCGTCCGACCATACCCCCGAACTTGTGGGGTCTATCAAAGACCCCCGATTGGTGTATGTCCGTCACTCCGAAAACATTGGCGCAAATGCGAATTTCAACTATTTGCTTAATCACGCCGACGGTGACTGGTTCCTATTGTTTCACGATGATGACCTGATTGACTCTGACTTTGTAGAATGCTGCATCGCAGCTTTGGGCGACGCACAAGACGTCGGTTTCATACGCACAGGCGTACGCGCAATCGATACCGAAGGGAACGTGCTTAAGGAGAGTAAAAACATTATTGAAGGGACTGAGCGCGAAGATTTCTATTTAAGCTGGTTCAATGACAAAACGGCATTCTTTCTCTGTAATACGCTTTATCACACAAAACGGTTGCAAGACTCCGGCGGCTTCTATTCGCCTAATCACTTGATGGAGGATAACTGTGCTCTCGTACGCCTGCTGGATCGATGGGACCATGCGAATGTTGAGGATATCAAGGCAAGTTACAGATACACCTATGACCAGCGTACTTATCAAGTCCCCGTTGTAAGATGGTGCAATGATTTTGCTTACTTGTTGGAGATGATAAGCATGCAATGCTCAGGAGACCGGCGACATCACGTGGTTGAACAAGGCCGCCGTTTCTTCGGACGGTTATGCGTACGCCGTGCAAACGCAAACGCTTCTTTTTGGCGTCAACTATATGCTCGACTGATTATCGCAAGATACTTTGGACGGCAATCTCTCCATTTGAGCTGGGATAGGACAGAATAAAGTACCTCTACGTCAATGCGAAATTTTTTTTCTCCACTTTTTAGACCACTGTATGGACTCAGCCGGCGACTTTTTTCTGATAATTCCAGCGCTAACGGCACAACAATATTGCTGAGTTCCGGGAGGTCCGGATCAACCTGGCTTGGCTCGATACTTCAGCAGGTACCCACAACGCGTAGCATCTTCGAGCCATTTCATCACGCTCACGGTATCCCTGAACTAGCCGATCGCCGCTTTACCTACATGGCGCCGGGAAACAACTGTCCTGCACTAGCGAGGTCCTTTGAGTCGATAGTGTCCGGCTCTACTAGGACCGCTTGGGTCGAGCAATTCAATCATTGGGCCACACTCAGTTATAGCCGGCGGGTAGTTAAACTTGTCCGCGGTAATCTCCTTTACCCCTGGTTGAGACGGGAGTTTCCGGATTTCAGATACATCCTATTACTTCGACATCCTGCGGCCGTGGTACTTTCACAATTGAAGGGACAATGGAATCTCTCGTCTGCGCGGTTGAACCAACAGGACATTCTCAGAGAATATGCAAACCTGGGTCGCTTCGACGATTTTCAATGGCCTGATAAGGGATTCTTGAGCAACCTAATCTTTTGGGTCATCGAGAACGAGGTTGCACTAGCCTGTGCACATGAAACCGGCGGCCTGGTCCTATTCTATGAAGATCTCTGCATGCAGCCGATAAAAGAATTAGCAAAGGTCCAGGACTATCTCGAGATCGAGTTCCCCAGCAAGGTTCTCGAAAATCTACATGAAGCGTCATGGTCCAGCCGACGCGCGATAACGGATTTAACCCCAGAGCAACGAGTCATCCGATGGCAATCAATGATCAACGAAGAGCAAAGGAAAACGCTTGTACAGGTCCTTTCGCGTAGTGCGCTTGCTAAGCACTATCGACTGGATACATTGCCCCAATGAACGCTTCCCGGCGAATTCAGAAAATCCGACGAGGCGTATTCCGCAAATGGAAGCAGCTGAGACAGCGTTTCGTTCATCCATCCGGCATGCGCCAGCTGTTGTTTATTGTTGGTTGCCAGCGTTCTGGAACTACACTGTTATCCAGAATTTTTGAGCGAGATATCAACAGCGCATCGTACGGAGAAGCAAGTATATTCTCCCGTACCACGGAACCTTATCGACTCAGACTGCGCTCGATGGATGAAATCGCTACGCAGATAGTCGATACGCCTGCACGACTTGTGGTCTTAAAGCCTTTGGTGGAATCTCAGAATATCCTCCAATTACTGAATCACTTCACTGAAAGTCGAGCCATCTGGCTATTCCGGGACTTCCGCGACGTCGCAGCCTCAAATCTGAAAAAGTTTGGCAATCAAAATAGCATCAAAGACTTACGCATTATCGCCGAGGGCTCAAGTGAAGACTGGCGTAACGAAGGTCTGCCCAATGAGATGCGGGACTACGTCCGT
>JAQWSV010000235.1 GCA_029243005.1 Woeseiaceae bacterium | reverse complement strand
CTCCTGAATACCCTCAGCTTCAAAGATGCGCTCGATGCGCAGCATCTCCTGCACCTGGTACTGCATGGTTATGTTGTCCTCGAAATAGAGGGTCGCATTGGTACCCAGTTCGAGACGACGATCGCGCTTGTGCACCATGACCGCCTGACGAAACTCATCGCGTTTCTCTGAATACTGCTCAAGACTTAACAGCGTTTCCCGAGATAGTTTTTCCATGTCAGATTCCGTAGGCGCGACGCAACAAGCTAGAAGGATTGCCGGCATCCTGATCGTCCAGACCTTCCGCGATCTGGACTGCCGCCATGGGGCAATCACTCACAAAGTGGTCGGACTGGCCTTTCTTGACCTTGCTAATGACGGGTCGTGCAATCTTCTTCGAGATGGCGTGGGTGTCTTTCTTGACAGCATAGGTCCCGTCATGACCCGAACAACGCTCAATCACATCGACTTCAGTATCCGGCACCAACTGCAGAATATCCCGGGTCTTTAACCCGATGTTCTGCACCCTAAGGTGACACGGAACCTGATAGGCCACCTTGCCCAGCGAGTTCTTGAACGAGGTATTCAGCTTACCTGCCTTGTGGCGCAACGCGAGATATTCGAATGGATCGAAGGATGCGTCCCGGACCTTGATGACGTCGGGCTCGTCGGGAAACAGTAACGGCAATTCCTGTTTGAACATCAGGGTGCAGGACGGCACCGGCGTCACAATATCCCATCCCGCTTCAACCATGCGTGCCAATGCCGGGATGTTTGCCTCTTGGGCTTTTTGTACCGCGTCGAGGTCGCCAAGTTCCAGTTTCGGCATGCCACAGCACACTTCCTGGTTCACCAGTTCCACCTGGATTCCGTTGTGTTGAAAAACCGCGACGAGATCCTCGACCATTTCCGGCAGGTTGTAATTGCCATAACAGGTCGTAAACAACTTAACCTTGCCGGTGGTTTGTTCCGTTGTTTCAGCCTCAGCGCTCGCGGCGAGGCCGGAAAGGCGTTTCCGTGCTGTTTTGGAATGATAGGTTGGTACCGGTGCATCGCGATGTACGCCAATCATGGATTCAAGAACACGACGCCCCGGCCCACTTCTATTGATGGCGTTAACGGCCTGGCTTACGACAGGAATGCCGGCGATGCGACCAACCATATCCGTCGATGTCATCAGTCGTTCGCCACCGGGCGCCCCTTTGGTCTTGAAGCGCTGTGCCTTTGCGCGAAGCATCAGGTGCGGAAAGTCGATGTTCCATTCATGCGGCGGCACATAGGGACACTTGGTCATGTAGCACATGTCGCAGAGGTAACAGTGATCGACCACATCCCAATAGGCCGACTTGGGCACTGTATCCAGCTCCATGCTCTCGGATTCATCGACCGCATCGAACAGGGTTGGGAATGCATGACACAGATTGAAGCAACGACGACAGCCGTGACAGATATCGAACACGCGTTCGAGCTCCGCCATCAATGAGGCTTCGTCGTAGAACGCATCCGTTTGCCAGTCAACGGGATGACGCGTCGGTGCTTCGAGGCTGCCCTCGCGCTTGTCAGTGGGGGTTGCCACGCTGATGAAAAAGGCCGGGCAGTGCCCGGCCTTACGCATTAGTCGTCCAGCGAGTCCAGCGCTTTCTGGAAGCGGTTGGCGTGTGAGCGCTCGGCCTTGGCCAGTGTCTCGAACCAGTCGGCGATTTCTTCGAAATCTTAGTCCCTGGCCGTCTTTGCCATGCCTGGATACATGTCCGTGTACTCATGCGTTTCACCGGCGATTGCAGCGGCGAGATTTTCAGAGGTCGATCCAATCGGCAAGCCGGTCGCAGGATCACCTGTCTCTTCGAGATATTCGAGGTGGCCGTGCGCGTGGCCGGTTTCACCTTCGGCGGTGGATCTGAATACGGCTGCAACGTCGTTATAGCCCTCTACGTCTGCCTTGGCAGCAAAATACAGGTAGCGACGATTAGCCTGAGATTCTCCGGCAAATGCTTCTTTGAGATTGTTTTCAGTCTGTGAGTCTTTTAATGACATAAGGGATTCCTCTCGATACTGCTGTCTCGACTATTTAGAACAGGTCCAAACCTATCGGCACTCTATGCATGCAACGCTTCAATGTCAACGCGCATCCAGCGTTGACCGATCTTCAGCGGCGCGGTAGCGTACCCTCTGAAACCGGGCAGGAAAACACGTAATGGCCGCAAAAAAGACCTTCAATTTGGAAAAGTCCCTCACTGACCTCGAGGCCCTCGTCGAAGAACTGGAAAGCGGTGATCTGCCGCTCGACAAGGCCATGCAAAAATTCGAGGAAGGCATCAAACTGACGCGCGGTTGCCAGGCTGCCCTGAAGGAAGCCGAACAAAAGGTGGAAATCCTCATGAAAACGGCCGGTGGTGAAGAGTCGCTCGAGGCTTTCGACGCCGACGGCAGTTAGAACGACCGAAACTCTGGCCGACCGTAAACTCAGCAAGAAGATCATCTCGGAAGTCCTGAGTAGATCGACAGTTGTGCTGTCG
>JAQWSV010000138.1 GCA_029243005.1 Woeseiaceae bacterium | reverse complement strand
CACGGTCACACGTCGTTCGTCGGTCGCCTGATTGACTACGTCAACCTCTCATCACCACCCGTTGGCACAGTGGTCACGATGGATGATCTGGTTGCCTTGATCGTCGAGCACATGGAGAGCACTAAACCGAAGCCGGGAGAGTGGGTCGTGGGCTATGGTTATGACGATTCGCTGATCGCCGAGAACCGCCATCCGACCCGCCACGACCTCGATCGTGCGTCTACCGAAGTGCCCATCATGTTGTCACACGTGTCGGGGCACTTGCTGGCGGCCAATTCCGCTGCACTTTCGGCGGCCGGTGTCGATGCCGATTCGGAAGATCCCGAAGGTGGCGTGATTCGCCGTAAACGGGGTACGCAGGTTCCCGACGGCGTCTTCGAAGAGACGGCGATGAATCTGGTTCGTGCCGCAAGCCCGCGAAATTCAGATCCCGCCAGGCTTGAGCAAATGTTCAGGCAGTCCGCAGAGTTTCATGCCCGTCATGGCATTACGACCGTACAAGACGGTGGGGCAGGGCTTGGCGATATCGCCATCTACCAAGACGCAGCACAACGGGAGCAGTTTCCCGTTGACATTGTTGCATTTGCGGGTGCCAATCGACTCGACGACGCAACGCTCGATAGTGTGATAATTGACCGCGACTACATAGGTGGATTCCGCGTGGGCGGCATCAAGTTTGTACTGGATGGATCTCCGCAGGGGCGGACGGCATTTCTCTCACAGCCTTATACAGAAGGTCCGCCGGGCGCCGCGCCGGATTACCGGGCTTATCCGAGCTATCCTGCTGATGCCTACAACGAACGTATTGCGCGGCTGATCCAGGCTGGCAAGCCGGTGCTGGCGCATGCAAACGGGGATGCCGCAATCGACATGATGATCGATGGCGTGGCAGCAGCTGTGGAGGGTATCGAGTTACCGGATCATCGCTCCGTCATCATCCACGCGCAATTGATGCGCCCAGACCAGTTACCACTCGTCAAAGCACTTGGACTGGTGCCGTCCTATTATGCCGCCCATCCGTTCTTCTGGGGCGACTGGCATCGCAAAAGCTTTGGCGAACAACGTGCCGCCTTTATAAGCCCGCTGGCGGCGACCGCGGAATGGGATATCCCGTTTACGATTCACAACGATTCACCCGTGGTTCCACCGGACATGATGCGCCTACTGTGGATCGCCGTGAATCGGAAGACACGCAGCGGCTTCATCATCGGCCCGGACCAACGATTGACGCCCGAACAAGCTTTGTATGCGGTTACGCAGGGTGCGGCCTACCAGTATTTCGAAGAAGACAGCAAGGGATCGATCACGCCCGGGAAACGCGCTGATCTGGTCATTCTCGATGCCAACCCGCTGACGATCGATCCGGATTGGATCAAAGATATTGCCGTTGTCGAGACTTTCGCGCGCGGCGTATCGGTCTATCGCCAGCAGCCATGATTTCTTCATTGAATACGCGATTACTGATGGCCTGCGTGGTCTTGTCGTGGACGCCGGCAGCGTTTGCCGGCATCGACGATGCAATCAACGAGGCCTTCCGGCCGATTGCTACTGCGCTCGTGACCTTTGTTTTCTTCTCTGTGCCAATTGGTGAGTCGGAGTTACCTCTCATCGTGGTATGGCTCATCGCCGGCGCACTCTACTTTACGATCCGGCTTCGCCTGATCAGTATTCGCGGATTCAGACATGCCGTCCGTATTGTTATGGGGAAGGAGGACAAGGGGCAGCGGGCCCCCGGCGAAGTATCCCACTTCCAAGCATTGACTACAGCGGTATCCGGCACGGTCGGCGTTGGCAACATTACGCATGTTGCGGTCGCCATCTCCATTGGTGGCCCGGGTGCTGCATTCTGGTTGGTGGTGGCAGGATTTCTCGGCATGGCGTTGAAATTCGTCGAGTGCACGCTGGGGGTCAAATATCGCCAGATAAATGCGGATGGCACCGTGTCTGGTGGGCCGATGTTCTATCTCGACAAAGGCCTGGCTCGAAACGGCTTGCCTCGACTCGGCAAGGCGCTGGCGTGGTACTACGCAATGTGCGTCATTCTGGGCTGTTTCGGGATCGGCTGCATGCTTCAGGCCAACCAGGCATACGTGCAATTTGTGGGTATCAGTGGCGGCGAGTCCAGCCCATTTGCCACCCGCGGCTGGTTGTTCGGCGGCATACTGGCCATATTGGTCGCTTGCGTCATTATCGGTGGCATCAAGAGCATTGCCCGCGTTACTTCGAGGCTCGTACCGTTTATGGCGTTGCTTTATGTAGGCTCGGCGCTGGTCATTATCGGTACGAACTACGCGGCGATACCAGGGGCGTTCACCGCCATCGTGACAAATGCTTTTAGTCCGGACGGCGTAACGGGGGGCGTCATTGCTATCGTAATACTTGGGTTTCGCCGGGCGGCATTTTCCAATGAAGCCGGTATCGGCTCGTCGGCCATCGCACATTCCGCCGCCAAGACGGAGGAACCACTGACGCAGGGCTTCGTCGCAATGCTGGAGCCTTTCATCGATACTGTGGTCATCTGCACGATCACGGCGCTGGTCATCATTCTGACAGGCTACGACCCGGCCCTGCTGAACGATGGGTCGCTCAGCGGCGTCGAATTGACGTCGAGTGCCTTTGCAAGCGTCATC
>JAQWSV010000200.1 GCA_029243005.1 Woeseiaceae bacterium | reverse complement strand
CGTGAAAGCCGAGCAGCAAGATACTCTTCTCTATGGGGTCCAGGTTGGCGACGGGCCGATCGGCCAGCTTGTCGATCGACACTTCCAGCTCGGCCTGACGGTTGATAATGGCACTCAGAACATCGTCGTAATACTGCTGGTCCACGCGTTGATAATCGGATCTTTCGTGGACCTGCGATTTAAGTTCTGCTTCATCATGGCCCGTGATCTGTATCTGGTAAAGCGATTGTACGATGAGCTCGCGCGCACGACTTCGGGCGCCTGGTTGATTGGACTTAGCCACGACGATTCAGCCGAGTTGTCTTAAGAGACCCACCATCTCGATCATGGCAAGTGCGGCCTCTTCGCCCTTGTTACCGACTTTGGTGCCGGCGCGCTCGATAGCCTGTTCAATCGTATCCGTAGTCAATACGCCCATGCCCACGGGTATGCCATGTTCCCGCGCAACTGCAGCAACGCCGCTCATGCATTCACCGGACACGTAGTCAAAATGCGGCGTCGAACCACGGATGACCGCACCCAGTGCGATGATGCCGTCGGCACGGCGCGACTCTGCGACCTTTTGCACGGCCAGTGGGACCTCGTAGGCGCCCGGCACGCGAATGAGCTCGATAGCCGATTCGGTCGCACCATGCTGGCGGAGGCAGTGGATCGCACCCTTGATTAGTGACTCGACAATGAACTCGTTGAAGCGGCCCGCAACGATGCTCACACGCATGTCGCGTGCATTCAGGTTACCTTCGATTGTCTTGATCTTGTCCATCAGTCCTCGACATACCCGGTCACTTCGAGATCAAAGCCGGAGATACCATACATTTGTTTCGGTGCAGAAAGCACGCGCATTTTATGGACCCGCAGGTCTCTCAATATCTGCGCACCGATACCATAGGTTCGGAGGACAGCATCTCCTGACCGACGATTTTGCAACTCATCCAGGTTCCACGGCAGGCCTTCCACGACCTCCATTAATTCCCGGGAAGACTCCTGCTCCCGCAATACCACGACGACACCCGCCTCCTCCTGGCTGATGCGCTCGATGGCGGAATCAATAGGCCAGCCAAGTGCCGGGCTCTTGATGCCAAGCGCGTCTCCCAGTGTGTCCTGAATATGGACCCGGACAAGGGGATCCTGCGCCGACGGCAGGTCACCTTTCGCAAGCGCAACATGCACTGTCTGACTGACCTGGTCGTCGTAACAGTACAGCGTGAATTTACCATGCGCGGTTTCGACGACCTGTTCGGCAATACGCTCAACGTTGCGTTCCTTCTCAAGTCGATAAGCGATCAGATCGGCGATCGTGCCAATCTTGATACCGTGTTCACGGGAAAACCGCTCCAAGTCCGGCCGCCTCGCCATGCTGCCGTCTTCATTGAGTATCTCGACGATCGTTGCAGCCGGCTCGAGGCCGGCGAGCCGGGCCAGATCGCAACCTGCTTCGGTATGGCCCGCTCTCGTCAGGACACCGCCAGGTTGCGCCATCACCGGAAAGATATGCCCGGGCTGGCTCAAGTCTTCCGGCTTCGCATCGGCGGAAACCGCGACCTTCACTGTACGGGCCCGGTCGTGCGCCGAGATGCCGGTCGTAATTCCTTCAGACGCCTCGATTGTAATCGTAAAGTTGGTCGCATGACGTTGATCGGTTTCGGCCACCATCAGCGGCAGTCGCAGCTGTGCGCATCGGTCTCGCGTGATCGTGAGACAAATCAGGCCGCGCCCGTAACGAGCCATGTAATTGATATCTTCAGGCCGAACTTTCTCCGCGGCCATCAGAAGATCGCCCTCGTTCTCACGATTCTCATCATCGACCATAATGACCATCTTGCCAGCCTTGATGTCCGCAATAATCTCTTCCGTGCTGCTGAATGCGGAGCCGGCCGCCGCCGGGTGGATGCTTGTCTTGTCAGGCATAACCGTGCGCCTTTAAAAAGTCCTTCGTAATGCCGCTGTTGTCTTTTCGAATCAGTCGTTCGAGGTATCTTGCCACGAGGTCCACCTCAATGTTGACCCGCGTACCCTTTTTATAGCTGCAGATAATCGTGACATCGGCCGTATGTGGGATGATATTCACTTCGAAGCTACCATCCTTTACCGTATTGACGGTAAGACTCACACCGTCAACACAGATCGATCCTTTACTCGCGACGAATCGCTGGTAAGCATCGGGAATTGCAATCCTGAGTCGTATTGAACGCGCATCGCCGTCGAGAGCCTCGACCATTCCCACACAATCAACATGTCCGCTTACCAGGTGACCGCCCAGACGTTCACCGAGGCTCAATGACGGTTCGATATTGATAGGGTCACCAACCGCAATGTTTGCCAACGCCGTAATGTTGAGCGTTTCAACGGACACGTCGGCAACAAACCCATTATCGCGGAGCAATATCGCAGTCAGACATACCCCGTTGATCGAAATACTCTCTCCAATGTCGAATTCGCGCCATGGAATGTCTATCGACTCGATCGTCAGCCGCTGATCGCCGCCGCGGTCTTCGATAGAGCTTACCGTGCCTTTTGCCTTGATGATTCCGGTGAACATGATCTAGATCGCTGGTCGTAACGTCAGTCTAGTGTCGTTCCCCACCACCGACGAATCAATGACTCGGAAATTGAGGCGCTGGTCCAAACCGCGAAAATCCGGGGTTTCGACCATCCCGCGCGTCTCGCTCCCCATGATATGGGGCGCCTGATAAATAACAAGTTCGTCAACCAGCCTCGCCGTCAGGAACGCGCCTGCCAATACCGGACCTGCCTCCACCAGGACATCATTGATTTCCATTTGCGCAAGATGCTCCAGTACGGCGGACAGATCCGAACGGCCGTCACCGGTTGCCATTTTCACGATCTCGGCGCCTGCCGCTTCAAGCGTCCCCCCATCAGTGCCCTGGACGCCAAAAATGAGCGTCTTGCCCGGCAGACCTAACATCCGACTATCCGTCGGCATGCGCAGCCGACTATCGAGGACGACCCGAACGGGCTGTGGCAATTCATCGCCCAACCCGCCATCCCGAACATTCATGGAAGGATCGTCTTTGAGCACCGTTTCAATGCCAGTCAGCACCGCACCCGATGCCGCCCGAAGTCGTTGAACGTCCTGTCTTGCCTCCTCACCTGTGATCCATTGGCTTTCGCCACTTCTCATTGCCGTCGCACCATCCAGGCTGGCAGCAATTTTCAGACGAACGAATGGTCGACCTCGCTTCACACGAGAAACGAATCCCTCATTTAACCGGAGCGCGTCGGCCTCCAACAATCCAACACTGGTCGTGATGCCCGCATCCTTTGCCACCGCCAGCCCCTTGCCTGCAACCTTGGGATTCGGGTCCTGCATTGCCGCAACGAGGCGCACAATACCGGCTTCGATCAGCGCACTTACACACGGTGGCGTTTTACCCACATGTGCGCAGGGCTCGAGAGAGACGTAGGCCGTTGCACCGGCCGCCGCCGTGTCGGCAGCCTCAAGTGCCGCCACTTCTGCGTGGGCCTCGCCCGTCTTCCGATGCCACCCTTCGCCCACAACTTCGCCATTCTTCACAATGACACAGCCGACACGCGGATTCGGATGCGCCGAATACAGGCCATTCGCAGCCAACTCGAGCGCACGGCGCATGTATTGGCGATCTATATCGTCGCTTGTCGGCATGATTATTTCTTCTTGCCGAAGAGTTCCGGCAGTAACGACATCTGTTCACGGGCGGCGGACGCATCGGAGGTTTCCTGCAGTCGCCGAATCTCATCCTGGAACTCGGTGACGTCCTGGAAACTCCGGTAGACCGAGGCAAATCGAACATAGGAAATATCGTCCAGCTCGCGCAGTTCTTCCATAACCATCTCACCAATCAGGCGCGATGGCACCTCGCGTTCACCCATTGTCCGAAGTTTGTGAATCAGTCTGCCAATGGATTGCTCGAAATCATCAGCGGATACCGGTCGCTTCTCGAGGGCGCGGACCATACTGTTGCGCAACTTCAACTCGTCAAATGGCTGCCGGCTATTATCCGTTTTAATCAGGCGCGGCATTACCAGCTCCGCAGATTCGAATGTGGTGAATCGCTCCTTGCAGTCAAGACACTGCCTGCGTCGACGGATCTGCCGGCCCTCACCGGCTAGGCGGGAGTCGTTGACCTTGGTCTCTTCGTGGTTACAGAACGGGCAATACATCGAATGTTACCGGGAGTGCTTTTCGCCCAGCATAACACTCAATTATATATAGACCGGAAAACGCTGGCACAGCTCGAGCACCTGTTCGCGAACGCGCTGGATCATGACGTCATCGCTGATATCCTCCAGTACATCACAAATCCAGTTCGTGATGTCCCTCGTCTCCTCAATGCCAAACCCACGCGTTGTAATCGCCGGCGTACCCAAGCGTAGGCCGCTGGTCACGAACGGTGAATGCGGGTCGTTGGGCACCGTATTCTTGTTGACCGTGATGTTGGCATGACCCAGCGCAGCATCGGCATCCTTGCCGGTGATGTCCCTGCCGAGAAGGCTCAGGAGAACGAGGTGATTGTCAGTGCCACCGGACACGATGTCGTAGCCGCGACTTACGAACGTCTCCGCCATCGCGACCGCATTGTCGACAACACGGCCCTGGTAATCCTTGAACTCAGGGCCTAATGCCTCGAGGAAGGCGACTGCCTTAGCGGCGATAACGTGCATCAACGGACCACCCTGCGTACCCGGGAAAACGAGCGAATTGAACTTCTTGGTCAGCGCTTCATTTTTGCGTGCAAGGATAATTCCGCCACGAGGTCCACGCAGCGTCTTGTGAGTCGTCGATGTCACAACATCGGCGTAAAGCACTGGATTCGGGTAGTGCCCCGTCGCGACGAGACCCGCGACGTGTGCCATATCCACCATGAAATAGGCGTCGACCGAATCGGCGATATCGCGAAAACGCTGCCAGTCGATGACCCGCGAATAGGCTGAGAACCCGGCAATGATCATGCGCGGCTTGTGCTCGTTCGCCAGGCCCTGCACCTCGTCGTAATCGATGTATCCCGTCTTGTTATTCACGCCGTACTGCACTGCATCAAACAACTTGCCGGAGAAATTCACATGACTGCCATGGGTAAGGTGACCGCCATTTGACAGGCTCATACCAAGGATCGGATCGCCAGGTTCAAGCAATGCGTGAAAAGCCGCCGCATTTGCCTGCGAACCTGAATGAGGCTGGACGTTGGCGTAGTCCGCACCAAACAGTTTCTTTGCGCGTTCGATCGCCAGTGATTCAGCTACATCGACATACTCACAGCCACCGTAGTAACGCTTGCCTGGATAACCCTCGGCATACTTGTTGGTTAGCACCGACCCCTGCGCTTCCATGACCCGGGGGCTGGCGTAATTCTCGGAAGCGATCAGCTCAATGTGCTCTTCCTGGCGGCGCGCCTCATCAACGATGGAGCGGAACAATTCGCTATCGAAATTCTCGATCGACGTGGTTTCGGCAAACATGCGAGGAATGTCTCCGGCGGGGGCCCCTGAAAATCGCCGGGGCCAAAAAATGGCGGCATTGTACATGACGCCGGATGTGGCAGGTCAACTAATCAAAACTCGCTCAGCTTGCCAGCGACTCGACGACCCGTGTCCAGGCGCGCGCCAAGTTTTCGCGATTGTAGCCGCCGCCTCCGGTCGCGACGAGGCGTCCTTGGCAGTGCCGTTCCGCCAGCGCACGCAGGTCGGCCGCGGCCTGCCCATGTACGTTTTCGGAGAACTCGAGATGGGTAATAGGGTCGCCGGCTAGGCTGTCGGCGCCACATTGCATGATGATGAACTCGGGATTCGCGGCATCGAGATAGTCGAGTACTGCGGGCCAAACTGCCAGGAACTCTGTATCTCCCGCGCCGGGTGGTAGGGACACATTGAGCTTGGTGCCGGTCGCCCTGCCCCGGCCCGTTTCACTTGCGGCGCCGGTTCCCGGATACAGATAACGCCCGTCTTCATGAACATCGGCGAATATCAGGTCGGGATCTTTCTCAAAACCGTAAAACATGCCATCGCCATGGTGCGCGTCAATATCGACATATGCCATTGAAAAAAATGTATTCTTTTGTTTTTTCTTGAAATTCTTTAAATTTATCTCCTGCCCAATTAACATTGATTTCTTCATCTACAATTTTTTTA
>JAQWSV010000194.1 GCA_029243005.1 Woeseiaceae bacterium | reverse complement strand
GCTTGTCATCCTGCATCTGTCTTCCCATGAAGCCCATTTGCTTGCCGTAGAAGTCCTGAAGGTGTCCGCCACGGATACCTTCACGGAAGTTTTTCAGCTGGCTCGCCAGGTACCAATCAGTCATGCCCGCCATGCGCGGCGCATTGATCGCCTGGATCCCTTCCGCGTCACCACCATGACAGTAAGCGCAAACGTTGTAGAGCTTCTGACCGTTCGCGACATCACCGTCGATGGTGGCCGGCGCCGGGTTATCGGGGAAGGTCTGAATATGGGCGATCACGTTCTCGATAGCGGCGTCATCGACCAGCGTCATTGCCATCGGCGCCATTTGGCGACCGTACAGGTCATCTTCGTGCGCGCCGCGCAGGCCGTCCTTGTAGGCATTCAACTGGCGACGCAGATACCAGGGTTCCTGGCCGGCAATCTTCGGTGCATTCAGTGCCTGCAGGCCTTCACCCAGCTGGCCATGGCAGGCTGCACAAACCGCGTACTGTGCAGCACCTACCTGGGCGTTGCCGGTCACGGCATTCAATGTATCGGCATACGTCGGATGAGAAGCCAACCACATATCGAAGTCAGCCTGTTCCTGGACAACGACCGCACCACGCATTGTGTGGTGTGCGATGCCACAAAGTTCTTCACAGAGCACTTCGTACCTGCCGGTGACGGTGGGCGTAAACCAGAGATATGTCTCCATACCCGGTACTAGGTCCATCTTGACCCGGAACTGTGCGACGGTAAAGTTATGGAGTACATCCTTCGACCGCAAGTTGACCTTGACCGGTACATTGACCGGCAAGTGGACCTGCGGACTGAAGATCAGGACATCGTCCCGGCCGAGTGGATCCTCGGGATCCATGCCGAAAGGATTGTCGTTGGTAATCAGTTGAGACTGGACGTTGCCAAATTCACCATCTTCGCCGGGCAACCGGTATGACCAGTGCCACTGCTGGCCAATGGCCTCGATCTCCATCGCGTCGTCCGGAACGTTGACGAATTCACCCCATACGAATAGACCCGGTGTCAGCATTGCGGCGACACCGACCGTCGTCAGGCCGGTCAGCCAGTACTCAAGCTTTTTGTTTTCCGGATCGTAGGTCGCCTTACTGCCTTTTCTGGCTCTGTACTTGATAACGGAATAGGCCATGAACAGGTTGATGGCTACAAAGACGATGCCGGTCACGACAAAGGTAACGTCGATGGTAAAGTCGATCTGACTCCAGTTCGACGCCAGTGGCGTGAACGTCCATGGACTGAGGAAGTGAAAGACGAGGCTCCCAACAACCAACAGGATAAGAGCAACTGCTATAGGCATACCTATTGCATCCTTATTTCTTGAAATTCGCGATGAGTTTTGCGGTCACTTAGAAAACCGCCGGTCATAAGATTGATCAGCACGCGTTGTCGTTCCGTGTATTTAACTGGTGTGATTTTCCCACGGCAACCCGCTGCCGAGCTTTTGGGTAGTCGCTTTTGATCTTCCCTGGCGGACTGATGTTTGTGGTCAAATGCCGGGTCCCAAAATCCGGCGCCTGCGTTCTTGCGCAGGATAGTGGATTCGTTTGGCGAAATCTACAAAAAAACAGGCGTCGGCGTCCCCCTAGGCGGGTACCTGAACCACGATTGTGAATGATTTTTGTTTACAAAATCCGTGGCCAGTATCCGTCGACGCCCTTGGGTTCAACATATAAAATCGAGGTCTTTTTCGACGCGCTCACGGCACCTTTCAATGCCAGAGTGCCATTTTTCGAGCTCTGCAGTATTGCCGACGTTGTCAGGCCTCATGGACCGTGCGGCCGCCCAGGATCGTCCGGATGACCGGAATGCCGATGATCGCGTCCGGGTCGACGTCGTGCGGATCGTTACCAAGAATGACGATATCGGCGAGCTTGCCTGCCTCCAGCGAACCTTTGATGTTCTCCTCGAAGGAAGCATAGGCACCATGAACCGTACAGATGCGCATCGCCTCGGTCACCGATATGCGCTGGCTGGGTCCCCAGACCCTGCCACGCATGTCCTTGCGGGTCACCATGCTTTGCAGTGCCATCATCGGCTCGTAAGGGCCCGGCGTGTAGTCGGACGCCGGTGCAACGGGAATGCCATAGTCGAGGAAACTGCGATGGGCAAACATGTTTTCCATCTTCTCCTCGCCATAGTCCACCCACTTGTTGCCGTGGTAGTGCGCATAGGTATAGAACGGTGTGGGTACGACGCCCGCATTCTTGATCCGCATCAACAACTCGGGATTCACGAGCGAACAATGCTCGATGCGATGGCGTGGATTCGGTCCGGAGTGATTGCGCAGCGATCGTTCGTAGGCGTTCATGACCATTGCGATCGTTAAATCACCGTTCGCATGAATACCAACCCGAAACCCGTGCTCGACGGCATCGTAGATTTCGTCCTGCGACATCGTCAGGATGCCGTGATCGTCGGTGCCCTCGTAAGGCGTGCTCATGTACATCGTGCGCTCAGAGGCCGAACCGTCGGCTCCGAACTTGACGGCTGCAATTCGAATCATGTCGTCGCCGAAGCCTGATCGAACACCGGCAGTTTTCAGCCCCTCGTAGACAGCGCTGTTACCACCCGGCATGAAAGACATCCTGAAATACAGTTCGCCGGCTTCTCGGGCATCTTGGTAGGCGACAAGGTCGTCATAGGCGCCGTATGCGTCGGTCGTCGACGTCAAACCGGCGGCCGCCATGTTTCGCGATGAAATGGTCGCCGCCTGTTGCCGGACGGCACGATCGATAACAGGCCACTCGCCAACATTGAAAAAGCTTTCACGAGCATGCTCCGCGACCTTACCCGTCAGCTCGCCGTTTTCACGGAAGTAGCGCCCGCCCTCAGGGTCCGGCATATCACTGTTCACTCCCGCAATCTCGAATGCCATCGAATTGACGACGCCCGTGTGGCCGCCACGATGACCGACATAGACAGGGTGATCAGATACGACCTCGTCGATATCTTTTCGATTCAGCGGTCTTTCATCCTCGAATTTCGTGTCGTCGTACATGACGCCCCGCACCCAGTGACCAGGTGGCGTGCGCGATGCCTGACGCGCCAGCGCTTCCTGCACGTCGGAGATTCGCGGCAGATTGACGTTGGCCCCGACGGCCTCCTCGGCGAAGAGCGGATGACTGTGAGAATCGATAAATCCGGGGGTTACCGTTTGTCCCGTTGCATCAATGCGCTCTGCATTGGCGTGCGCAAGTCCGAGCATATCTTCGCTGGAACCGACCGCCAGGATGCGGTCGCCGCGAACGGCAATAGCCTCGGCGACCGGATTGTCCGGGTTCATCGTCAGGACACGACCGCCGATAATCACCAGTGTGGCACTGCCCGCCAACGGACTGCCCTGCGCACCCGCTGTCGTTGCCGCTCCGAGGCCGAGCGGCAGTGCTGCCGAGGTGCCAAGGAATTTCCGTCTCGAAAACTTGCTCATCATCTTTCCCTCGTCAATCTGTAGAGGTCAGCGCCGGATCCCTCCCCCTTTAATCATTTACAGCCCAGAACCGTCCTCCGAGTAGATTACCCAGATTTTAGTATAGCCATCGGTGTCCCAGATACCGATCCACTCTTTAGGAATCGTCACGGCATCGCCCGCCTGGATCTCCGTGACCTTCCCATCGGCAGACGTCAGCGTCACGCCACCCTCGATGAAATACATGAACTCGTCGACACCGTAGGGATCGGTGGCCTCGAAGTAGCTCTTCCCGGATTGATACATACCGGATGCGAACTTTCCATCGCTGGACTTAAGCGACGTTACATCGAGCGTAACATTGCCACTTTCGTGCTCCGTGCGGGTCATATCCTCTCGCTGAAAAATCGAACCATCCAAATCTGCAGCAGAAATTTTCGCCGGATAGGCCGGTTTTACGTGCGAGTGAGACAGTGCGCCCACCGCGGCGCCAATGGCTATAACGGTAACCAGCAGTTTTTTCATCGTTCTTCCTCTTCTCTCAGGTAAATCTTATAAATAGGCAATCGCCAGATACCCGGCGATGGAAATCACCGCCGCGATCAACGCGTAAGGAAACTGTGTTAATGCATGCTGAAACGGTGTACATCCCGACGCCTGTGCCGTCAAGACAGTTGCGTCGGAATAGAAGCAGGCATGGCTGCCGAAGGTGCTGGCGGACAGTGTGGCGCCAATCACCAGGGGCATGTCCGCGGCCAGGTTGGTCGCCAGCGCCGTCACGATGGGCAAGACGATCACAAAAACACCCCAGTTCGACCCGGTCATGAAAGACACGGCGGCCATCGACGCGAAAATCACGGCAGGCAGCGACTCAGGCGTCAGGATTGGCTCCATCGACTCGACGACATATGGCGCTAGTCCGAGCGTTTCATTTACATCTTTCAATATAAACGCCGCCACGAGCACGCCCAGCGGCTCGACCATGGATTTGAATCCATCGATGACCGTATCGAAGGTATCGTGCATGTCCATCATGCGACTGCCGACGATGAAGATCACCGTGCCGCCGAGCGCAATGTAAATACCGACCAGGAAGTCCCTGTCAAAATAAAGCGTCGCGGCGACCAGGACAGTCATCGGAACGAGGAACATCGAAATTCGCGGCTTGACGTCGTCGCTTGGCTGGATCGACAGGTTTGCCTGCTCTATATGCGCAGCCTCAGCCGGCACCGTCTGGCCGGTTTCCTTCGCCCGTTTCTCGGCATTCTTCATCGGTCCCAGCGCAGGAACAAAGCCAGCGATAACGGCCGGGACCATGAGCACCGCGACCCAAGCGTAAAGCATGTATGGGATAGCGCTGATGTAATAGTCGAGACCCTCGCCCTCAGGCGCGATGCCATTAGCCACGATCAGGCCAGCGAAAAACACGCCCCAGGTCGAGAAAGGGATGATCACGCTGATGGGGGCAGCCGTTGAATCGACGACATAGGCCAACTTCTCGCGCGATACCTTATATTTATCGGTCAGGCTGCGCATTGCGGACCCGACGGCCAACGAATTGAGGTAGTCATCTACAAACATCAGTATGCCAATGCCCCAGGTCGCCATCAGTGCACTCTTCTCCGAGCGCACAATGTCGGTCATCCTTTCAGTGAACGAGCGCGTCGAACCGGTGCGGATGAAGATTGCGATCAGGCTGCCCATGAAACCGCAGACCAGGATGATCCAGGCGACCGTTTCATCCATCATCACGCGCAACGAAGACTCGGCAAATCCACCGACGAATCCAGCGCCGTGAATCATGATCAGACCTACTACTGACCCCGTAATCAGCGATTCAATCGGGCGATGGGTAAGTAACGCCAGGACAAAGACGACCAGCGTCGGCAGGAGAATAATCGCACCTTCGTATTCCATTCAGGACAGACCGAATTGTTCGTTGCCGGCCCGATCCGCAGCATCGAATTCATTGCACTTCGCGTGACCGTCACGCATCCCGGCCAGGGTAGGCGGATACCGTCCATCTTGAGCCATTAACTCCAGTGGAGATAGCGTACTGCCAGCGGCAACGCTCAGCGCGAAGCCATTCAGGAAGCCCCGGCGGAAAATATTCAGCTTACTCATTTACCCTGCCGGGTATCGAATTCGTAAATGAGTTGTCCACCGAGCCAGGTTTGTATCACTTTCGTTTCCATAATGAGCTCCGGATCGACCTCGAGTAGGTCCTGATCGAGGACGATGATGTCGGCAAGCTTACCGGGCTCGATACTTCCCTTGATGCCTTCCTCGAACGACAGGTAGGCGCCAAAAAGTGTGTATGCCTGCAAGGCCTCCATCATCGTTAGCCTTTCCTCTTCTGCAAACACCCGCCCGGACATGCCTTTCCGTGTTACCGCAGCATACAGACCGACCATCGGGCCGATCGGCAGGATGTCACTCGAGATCGCCAGGTTGATGCCGTGATTCATCGGCGTACGCAAGGCATTGTTGTGCTCGAGCCGCTCTCCGTCTAGGTAGTCAACGTAGCGCCCCTCCAGCGTGTATGTGAAATTCGGCTGTTGCGTTATACCGATGCCGTATTCGGCCATCTTTTCCATTGTTTCTGTGGACGGCATCACCGTAAAGTGATTCAGATAGTGTCGATGATCAACCCGTGGCTGTTCGTCTAGTACCGCTGCCAGTTCATCGACCACCAGTTCAATTGCTGCGTCACCGATCGCGTGAATACCAGCTTGCCAGCCAGCGGCGTTCAGGGCGCGAATCGTGGTCGTCAGCACGTTCGGGTCAATACTGAGTTTGCCGCGATAATCCGTTTCGCTCTTGTAAGGGGCCTTTGTATACGCTGCCGGCCCGGTGAATCCACCATCGACGAAGATCTTGATCGGGCCGACGCGAAGATACTCATCGCCATCACCACTCTTCTTGCCGAATGCGTCCATTGCGTCCGGGCCTTCCCAGAAGACCTGGATGGAACCACGGGGCAACTCACCTCGGTTCTGACGATAAATGGTTTCCCACTCCGGGAAGGACTCGATAGACCCAGTCGCGTGAGTAAAGCTCGTAATTCCAAGGGTCAGCTGATCCTTCAGCAAACCAACAAGATTCTCACGAACTTCTTCATAAGTTGCTTCCGGCACCAGTTGTCCGACAATTTCCTGGCGCTCACGAATGACACCATTCAGCCGGCCATCGTCACCGACTTCGATGACACCGCCCTCAGGTTGCATCGTATCCTCATCAACTTCAGCACGACGCAGTGCTACGCTGTTAACGACCGCGCTGTGGCCACCAGCACGCGTCAGTATCACCGGGTGGTCCGGCGCCGCCTCGTCGAGATCGACGCGCAATGGCCGGCGCTTCTCGGCCATGAAATCTTCCGACCAGCCGTACCCCGTAATCCATTCCCCGGTGCCGATCTCATTCACTTTGTCACGCACGAGGCCTTTGATCTCCTCGATCGACGATGTCTCGGTCAGGTCTATGTAGCGCTGCGGCTGTCCTCGCAAGTGCGTATGTGAATCGATAAAGCCCGGCATGACGAACTTGCCATCTAGATCTATCGTGTTGTTCGAAAAAAATTCCGTCAGCAGTTGCTCAC
>JAQWSV010000184.1 GCA_029243005.1 Woeseiaceae bacterium | reverse complement strand
GCGCTCGGGTTTTTCATTCGGAAATATTGACGACTACGTTGATAAATCACAGGGTGTCATCTCCGTATTTACGGCAAAAGACGTACCAGGCCGGAATTGTTTTGGCGTAATTCCGGATTTCGCTGACCAGCCAGTTTTTGCCGAAACAGAAACTCGCTTTGAAGGAGAGGCCGTTGCGCTAGTTGTCGGTACTGCTGACATTATGCATAACCTGGACCTTTCATCATTCCCGGTAACGTGGCACAAATTACCTCAGGTCATGACAACTTCGAATGCTGTGGACGAGCATGCTCCGCAATTGCATCCTGGGCGAAAAAATAACCGCTTGACGGGCGGGTTTGTGCAAACGGGTGACCTTGATGCCGGATTTGGCGCCGCGGATGCTGTTGTTGAGGGTACCTTTACAACAGGATTTATCGAACACGCCTATATTGAACCCGAAGCCGGTTTCGCGCGGCGTGTTGGGGATCGAATCGAGATACAAGCCTGCACGCAGGCGCCGTATATGGATAGAGATAGCCTCGCCGAGATACTTGGAATTGCGAAGAATCGGGTCCGAATTATCCCGACCTCAGTCGGGGGTGGCTTTGGCTCCAAGCTTGACCTGTCCTTACAACCTTTTCTGGCAATTGCGGCATGGCATCTGAAGCAGCCTGTAAAGATGATTTATTCCCGCACTGAATCCATGTTGTCAACAACAAAACGTCACCCATCTCATATCCGAGCAAAAATTGCTGCCAACAAAGATGGCAAGATCACGGCGATGACTGTCGATGGCACTTTTAATACAGGTGCCTATGCCTCTTGGGGACCGACCGTCGCCAATCGCGTGCCCATTCATGCGTGTGGGCCATACCATATTGAAAATTACCGTGCGGAATCTGCCGCGATCCATACTCACTGTCCACCGTCTGGCGCGTTTCGCGGATTTGGCGTACCTCAGTCAGCCATTGCACAAGAGACATTGTTTGACCTCCTTGCTGAGCAGTTGGGAATTGATCCCCTTGAGTTCCGCATCCAAAATGCACTCGCAAACGGTTTGCCGACGGTAACTGGCCAACGCTTTGAAAGTGGAGTTGGTATCGTCCCATGTTTGGAAGCATTGAAACCGTTCTGGGAACAAGCTATTGAATCTGCTGAAAGTCGAAACAAATCTGTATCGCATACGCCAACACGCTTTGGAGTTGGCATCGCTGGATTATGGTATGGATGTGGCAATACATCATTACCCAACCCGTCAACCATTCGCGTCGGATTAAAAAATGACGGACGAATTGTCCTGTTTCAGGGCGCAGTCGATATTGGTCAGGGATCAAACACCGTCATTAGCCAGATTTGTGCCGATGCTATCGGGTTACCTATTGGCCAATTCGACTTGGTATATGGCGATACGGATCTGACCGCAGACGCTGGTAAGACCTCCGCTTCACGGCAAACATTCGTTTCAGGCAAAGCCGCATATTGGGCAGGGCGCGCACTTCGTGACAAGTTGCTAGCAATTGGCAAGGTGTCTGACTCCGCCCAGTTGCGTTTGAATGGAAATATCCTGTTCATGACTGAAGGCAACATCGATCGCAGTATCTCACTCAACCAACTGCCAACCGATAAAGACAGCTTTGTTGCAAGGGCCGAGGGAACGTACGACCCTCCCACCATACCGCTGGATGAAAATGGTCAGGGGGAACCGTACGCATCATTTGGATATGGTGCGCATATGGTGGAGTTGTCAATCGACATGAAGCTTGGTACTACCGCGCTTGAAAGTTTCACTGCAGTGCATGATGTTGGAAAAGTTGTCAATCCAGTCCTTGCGGAGGGTCAGGTGCATGGCGGCATTGCGCAAGGGATAGGGCTCGCCTTGATGGAAGAATATGTGCCAGGGGGTACCAATAACCTGCATGACTACCTAATTCCAACTGCGGGTGATGTGCCGGAAATCACTACTATATTTGTTGAAGAGCCAGATGTGCACGGACCTTACGGCGCGAAGGGTTTAGGCGAACATGTACTTGTTGGAACGGCGCCGGCGATACTCAACGCTATCCGTCATGCGACAGGTGCCGTAGTTCGCGACATGCCCGCAACGCCAGAGCGCGTATTGACTGCCATAAGATCACGAACGGACTGCTGATAGCGATCAGCAACATAAGGAACGGGCAGTTTATATGCAAAATCTACTACAACGAACAGGTTCGCCGGCAAGCAGCGCACTAGCGACCAACCTTGATTATCTAGCAATTGTCGCGGTCAATCTGCCAGGCTGAAACCACCATGTACTCTTGCGCCCCGTTCCAGCATCGATTCGATGGCGCGGTCACCGTCACCGGAATCCAAATCTACGGCGCGAATGGCGTGCATCAGGATCACGACATCAAAACCATTCGCCAATGCATCATTCACCGTGTGCAGGACGCAATAGTCCGTGGCGAGGCCACCGACAATAACTCTCTCGACACCTCTTGCATGTAGTTGATCCGCTAGATCCGTGCCCTGAAAACCGGAGTAGGCTTCTTTGTCGCTGACTGTCCCTTTGTTAACGATTGTAACGTCATCCGGAAGTCTTAGACCCTCCGCGAATTGAGAGCCTGAGCTGTCTGCGACACAGTGTTTTGGCCATATACCGCCGTTTTCCGCGAACGAACAATGGTCGGCCGGATGCCAGTCACGTGTCGCATATATCGATAGACACCTCGCTGTAAACAGGCGCATACATTCATTGATCACCGGAATAACAGCATCACCGTCGTTCACGGCCAATGCGCCTCCAGGGAGGAAATCATTTTGAACATCGACGACGATCAGCGCGTCGTGCTCCCGGATTTCAAGGTCTTTTTCTGTGTGCATCTTCTACTCAAATTGATGTCATGAAGATTACGCGCGTTACTTACAAGTAATTTCTGATGCTGTCGCGTAGCGCTAGTATATTACGTAATAACCAGTACCAATCAATTCCGCTCAAGACTATTTCTCTGTTTTTCTCACAGAATAATGATATCGCTTAGTTCTTTTTTTATTTCCCGTATGAAGCCCGGCCCTATGCGATATGGAAATCACCCGAGTTCAAGCTAAAAACTAACAATTAACCAGACAGTTAAATCTAAGGGCTGCTTTTGGCCGTTAGCTTCCATTCAGGCTGGTTAGGTTAAGCTGACTACTAGTGACCGAAAGCGGACACCCAAAGGGACAACAGGCCTGTGAGTTTCGTATAGACGATTTGAGGGTCGAATTTCTTAGGGGTCGCGGTCAGTTTACTTCGGATCTCCGATAAACGAAGAAACAAGGTGACGAGCCACAGGGACTCGTCACCTTGCAGTGATACTCAGAACTCGAAACGCAATCCAGCTTGCAGAGAGCGACCGGGCAGCGGCACGATATCCTTCAGCGGTGAAGTATGCTGACGGATCTCTTCATCAAGCAGGTTCGATCCACGGATGAATACGTACACGTCCGGATCCGCAAAGGTATAGCTCAGACTCAGGTTAAGCAGCGTATAGCCATCCGTCGCGAGCTCGTTCTCCGCAACATCGTCCTGGTCGGCGGCAAAAGTCGCATCAAGACTTGCATTCAACCGGTTCCAGCCACCATGCAAACCCAGGCCGAAGCGCGCGGGCGGAATTCGTGGCAGGTAAGCACCGGATGTATCTTCCTCGGCATTGACCAAGTCCGTGAACACGCTCAGGTGAAGATGACTGGCACTGCTATCCCAGAGCTCCACGAGGGCCTCTGCCTCGATACCGGTGAACTGCACGTCTGCCTGGCCGTAGTCGTATACCTGCATCTCATCGAGCTCCAGCTCGGTCGGCTGCAACAGGATGTAGCTGTCCACGCTGTTAACAAAACCGGTAACAGACCATTCGATGCTTCCCATATCGCCGTGAACGCTCAGGTCCAGGTTGGTGGACTCTTCGAGGTCGAGAATGCCATCACCAAGTGCCACCGATCCGCGCTCGTAGCGTTGTGCCGCGATGTGCGGACCATCAGCATAAAGTTCTGCCGTTGACGGATGCCTTTCGGTCATGGCGAGACTCGTGGAAATGCGAATGTCCTGTGCGGGGCGCCAAACGGCACCTACCGATGCACCGAAGGCATTGTCATCGTATAGCTGCCCAAGACTAGCACCCTCGATTGACTGGCCTTCCAAGCGCGCACTGCCCTGCAAGACCAAGTTATCGTTGAGGCGATACTCCTCGAACATGAACAGGCTCACTCGTTTCGTATCCGAGCCCGGCACGAAGGCTTCATCACCCACTGCTGCGAACTCAACTCGCTTGTACTGCATGCCAATTGCGCCTTCAAAACCGCCCAACTCCATATGGCGCAGCTCGAGGCGGCTGTCCATGCCTTGCACATCGAAAACAGTACCAATCTCGTCGCCTTCCAGCTCAGTGTGCGTGTAGTCGTTAACTGCACCGCGGAACTGAATGCGATTGAAGACACTGCCCGTAAGATCGAGTGCACCCTTCAAATCAACACGCCTCTGTTCTAGATCGACCCTGACAGACTCTTCCTCCCCATGGTGCTCCTCTTCGTGCTCAGCATGCTCTTCGTGATCTTCTTCATGATGGTGATGATGGCCAGGAATACCGTACTTGCTGTTGAAACGACTAAAGGAAACTCCAAAGAAGCCGCGATCGCCGACGTAGGACAGACCAAACGCACCACCACTGGTTTCGCTATCCGTATTCTCAACGGTACCGTACTCCTCTTCCTCTTCCTCCTCGTGGCGCTCCTCTTCTTCAAGAGCACGCAATATCGCGGATTCGGCGAAGCCAGGAATCTCGATGTTGTCGGTCGAGCGTGTAAAGTAGTCGAAGCTGAAAGCCAGTGGCCCGGAGCCGAATTGACTTCGAACCGCTGCATCACGTTTACCCATTGCCGTATCGGCACCTAAGGCAACACCCCCTGAAAACGGCTTGTCCAGTTCCTGCTCGATGAAGCGCGTATCCACAACATTGACCAGGCCGCCGGCGGCGGCGCTGCCATATAACAGGGTTGCCGGGCCTCGAATAATTTCAACGCGATCTGCCAGTAATCCGTCGACTGTCGTCTGGTGATCCTCACTCAATGCCGATGCATCGAGCGAATCGAGTCCGTTCGACAGAACACGAACGCGTTCGCCGTACTGGCCACGGATCACCGGACGTGACGATACCGGCCCGAAATAGGTCGAACTCAAACCGGGCTCCTGCGACAGCATCTCGCCGATGCTCGTCGACTGTTTCTGCGCGAGCTCTTCTCCGCGCAGAATCGTGGTCGGCTGCGCAAGTTCTTCGACAGTCCTGGAAAGCGGTGCTACGGTCACGATAATCTGATCGATCTCGTGATGTGAGTCTTCGTCATCCTGCACCTGGGCATTGGCTGACGGGACAATCATTGCTGTGGCTACGGCCAGCGCAATGGCGTCTGAATATCTCATTGTATTGTTCTCTAAATGACTTGATAGATCGTGCGATCTGACGATACCGTGACAGTGCCACAGCACATCCTTGATCAGGATAGTTCTATTTCAAGAAGATTCAGAGGCGCGGTGGAGCGCGGGCATCGAATTGACGATCGAGTGCTTGAGGTGTGACACCCCGGAAATGAACGACAGGCGATACCGCCGATATGTCGAATACCAGGGCTTGTGCCGCATGGTCGTAAACGCCTTCGTCGACGCGATCCAGCTGGGCACAAACATGGCACGAATCAGAAAAATAATCGGCGACATGATCGAACTGGTGACTCGCCATCGTCAACTGCAGCCACGCGAGCATCAGCATCGACAGCCATGTGGCGCGATGCAATCTGCGTGGACTAATCAGTATGTTCGAGTTCTTCTGCACGTCGGCCTACTATCTGGGGGACAAGGGACTATAGGAAATTCCTAAGACTGGGGCAATCACCTGTTGTTCCCATGCGCAGTCGGTTGAAAAAAAACTCCCGATATCGACGTAAAATGGCGGCTCCCACAGGGAGCCGCCTGGACCTTTTCAGTACATAGTCCCTGGCTATGAAGTCCCCCGCCAGTTCGGTACCTGAAGGTGTCGTCGAAATCGTTACAGCAGTGCCCTTCATTCGATGTTGCTGAAAGGAGACTGAGATAATGGACAAAATTTCGCAAAATTGACATTAGATGTCAATTAAAACCGTGTATTCGACCCTATCGCAAACTGCTGACACAATGTCTGTCGCAAAAACACTACAAATATTTCGAGCCAGAACGGCTGCTGCTTGCTACGAATCAAAGACTTGTACGACTTGAATGGGAACAGGGTGTAGGTATCCAGCCTGTCTCGCCTTCCAAAACGACCTGACGGTCCCCCGGTCAGCCGAATAACGACGCCACAGACAGCAACGTGATCGCTGCTGCACCAATACCGATCATCAAGGTCGAGATCAACGCATCCTCTTCGAGTAGTTACGCAGGTTTTCCGGCATCGTAACTGACCGGCGACGGCCGATCTTCAACGAGCCTCGACCTTAGGTCGGCGCCATCCCGCGTAACAAGGACGAAATGCATGTCGTCAGCGTGCAGGTTTGCTCGTATCACATGATTCACATCAGTCAACAAGCTTACCGATTTCGTCAGGTAAGCTCGGGTTGCCTCGAGGGCAGTCTCGCTCTTGCCGTCGCGAACCAGTTTGTCAATTTTATAAATGGCAAATCGCGGCCGCGTGCAAAATCGCCGAACTGATCTCCGGACGCATTACAATGCCCAATAAGACAAGGTGGCAGAATAAGTGGTTCGGCGCCGGTGCGAAAGCAAGCGGCGTACAGAAAAAGGCGCCGGATGTCGACGACAGAAAAGCAATATCGCCAGGGGAATATCTTGATTAACACAATCAAAACAATGTCTTGCCTATTCCTTGTGACCTTTTCACAGGTCATTTGGGCGAACAGGTTGATACACAATATCACCGGTTACACCAGTAGCGACGATGGCATCGTCCAATTCAGCGTGCTGGTTATCAACGACGATGGGCGCGTCGTGGCAACAGGCAATGCGGATCTCATCGAGTCATATCTCGACGCTGACCAGGTGGATGGCAATGGTCAGTTCATACTTCCCGGGCTCCACGACTCGCACGGGCACGTCTCGAGTCAGGGCTTTCTCAACGTTGAGCTCAACGTGACCGGCATCACCAGCCTCGAAGAGACCATCGCAACGATCGCGGACTATGATCGTGCCAATCCCGGCTCCGGATGGATCAAAGGGCGTGGCTGGAACCAGGTGTTGTGGCCGGTAAAGGAATTTCCGACAGCGGCAGATATCGATTCAGTCACCACAGATCGGCCAGTGTGGCTGCGCCGGATCGATGGACATGCCGGCTGGGCGAACAGCAAGGCGCTGGAGCTGGCTAGCATCGATAAGGATACGCCCGACCCCGTCGGCGGCAAGATCATTCGTGACGATAATGGCCATGCCACCGGGACGCTGATCGACACAGCGATGGGTATGGTGACTTCGCAGATTCCGCCGAACACGAAAGACGACCTGCGTAATGCTTTTCTCGCCGCTTTCAAGGAATTGACGTCGCTCGGACTAACCAGTATTCACGACGCCGGCATCGACGTCGATGAAGCGGAGGTCTATATATCGCTGGCTGACAACGGTGAGATGTCAATGCGTATCTACGCCATGATGTGGGAAGCGGGCGCAAACCTTGACGCCATCGGCAAACCTATCATCGCCTACGGCAATGACCGGCTCGACATTCGTTCCGTCAAGCTTATGTCGGATGGCGCGCTCGGCAGTCGCGGCGCAGCAATGATTGATCCCTATGAAGACGATACCGAGAACCGCGGTCTCCGCATGTACACGCAGGCCGAGGTCAACGCAAAGGTCAAGAAAGCGAACGACATGGGCTTCCAGGTTGGCATCCATGCCATCGGCGATTTCGGCAACCGGCAGTCGCTGGATGCCTTCGAATATGCCCAGGGCGGCGTCACCTCCCCGATGCGTAATCGCATCGAACATTCACAGATCATCGCACTGGAAGATATTCCGCGATTCGCCGAACTGGGCGTCATTGCCTCCATGCAGGCGACCCATGCCACGAGCGACATGAACATGGCGGAAGATCGCATCGGTAGCCAACGCATCAGGGGCGCCTATACATGGCGCAAACTCATCGAGTCCGGTGCTGTCATCGCCAATGGCTCGGACTTCCCAGTCGAACTCGCCAATCCGATGCACGGACTTTATGCATCGGTTACGCGCCAGAGTCGTGCAGGACTTCCCGAGGGTGGCTGGTATCCCGGAGAAGGACTGACGCGTGGGGAAACTTTGCATTCATTCACTCTGGCCGCTGCGTATGCCGCACACCAGGAAGACCGGCTTGGTAGCATGGAGCCTGGCAAATGGGCGGATTTTATCGTTGTTGACCGAAACTTCTTCACTATTCCCACATCCGAGATCGACGATATCGTGGTCCTGCAAACTTGGGTTGGCGGCGAGATGGTCTACGAGCGCTGCGAAGACCCCGACAGTGCAGAATGCATGAACTGAGGATGCCATATGATTGTTGAGCAGGTGTGGACAGGCAACGCGTACCGTAATTTCAATTACCTGATCGTCTGCCCTGAAACCGGGGATACACTGGCCATCGACCCGCTGGACTACGGTAAATGCCTGGCGTCGGCGAAAGAACATGGCTGGTCTATTACGCAAATTCTGAATACGCACGACCACGGCGATCACACCGGCGGCAACAAAGCGATGGTGAAGGCAACTGGCGCAAAGGTCATCGCACACAACAATGCGGGCGGGCGTATCCCGAACATGGACCGTGGCGTCGGGGCCGGCGACGTCGTCAAGGTTGGCAATACCGTGGAGCTCGAATGCCTCGACACACCGGGACACACGATGAGTCACATCTGCGTGTTGTCTCATACCGAACAGGCGGCCCTGTTCAGTGGCGATACGCTGTTCAACGCGGGTGCCGGCAATTGCCACAATGGCGGCCACCCGAACGAGTTATACGACACGTTTTCCACCCAACTCGAAATGCTGGACGAGAATACGCTGATCTACCCGGGTCACGATTACCTGGTCAACAACCTTCAGTTCACGCTCGACCGGGAACCCGACAACGCGACCGCGGCGGGCATGCTGTCCCGATACGAAAACCAGGATCCGAATGACGCGCTGGTCACAACGTTGGCGATGGAGCGGGAGATGAATACCTTCTTTCGCTTGCAGAGTCCCTCGGTGATAGCGCGCCTGGCCGAACAGTTTCCCGAAATAGGGGACTCGCCCTCTCCCAAAGACGTCTTCCTGAAACTGCGGGAGCTCCGGAACAGCTGGTAGGTACGATACCGGTCAGCGAATGCGTTGTTGCAGGCGTTCGAGTTCTATCACCTGCGCCGCATCCGGCAGCACGAGTTGCCGCGCGGCAAACCAGAGCCAGTGTAGTGCATCGTAGGTGCGTTGCTGTTCTGCCAGTCTTTCGCGCTCTTCTGTGCCGGCGCCGCCCGCGTAAGCGTCGAGCAGATAATCGGCCTGACGGTCATCCAATTCATGAAAACCGATGACACAGGCAATATCGAACAGCGGATCGTTGTCGCTCGCGTATTCCCAGTCGATGAGTTTGATCACGCCATTGTCAATGATGTTTCGCGCGATGATGTCATTGTGGCAACAGGCAATTATGCCGCGATCCGGCGTCGATCGAACGATGTCCAGGCAGCGGGACGCAAATGTATGCAATCCCTGCCGCTCCCCCAGAAACGTTTCGTAGGCGGCAGCTTCCTTCGAATAGTGAACGCGATTACCGCAAATCGGCAAGCGATGCACGGCACGCAGCAAATCGGCGAGCCGATCAAGCTGATGATCCGATTCGATATCCTGAGCCGCCCAGGTCCTGCCTGGAAGAAACCGGGACAGCAGTATCCCTGCTTCGGCATCGACATAGACCACTTCCGGGCCGATGCCAGATGCATGAGCGGCGTGCATGATCGTGGCTTCGCACGTTCGATCAAATCGCAGGATGTCGGATCCTTCTACATCGAGGCGCAACGCATAGTGCGCATCCTCATACGTGACCCGGAAAGTCCTGTTCGTCAGCCCGCCCTTCAATTCCTCTATGGAAGCGATCGAAGGGTTCCATCCCGGCACTACGGCTAGCGCTGCGCGGGGATCGAGGGGCGAACTCATGCAGGTCCGACCTGCGGCGCGCTGCGATAAGACCGGGTCCAGTGAGCGAGGCCGAACGGAATCATGATGACGTAGACCACAAACAACAAAGCGGTCAACTCGAGTTCCCGTGACCAGTAAATCGCAATCGATATACTGTCGATAATCAGCCAGTACCACCAGTTCTCCAGCACTTTGCGCGCAACAAGGAAGGTTGCCCAGATCGCAGCAAAGGTAGTTGCGGAATCGACGTATGGGAAAGCCGCATCGGTTTTTTGCCTGAGCAAGGTGCCGGCGATAACGACCAGTACCGCAATCGCGAGAATCGCGACAACGTGAATCCGCAATGGCCAGACAGTCACCGGCATATCGCCATGATCATCCCGTCCATGCGACCAAATCCACCAACCATAAATTGCCATGCCGAAGTAGAAGACATTCAGAGCCGATTCCATGTAAAGCCGTGCTTCGACAAAGAGCCATACGTAAACAGCGGTGCTGATTCCCGCACAGAACCAGCACCAGATGTTTTCGCGAATGGCGAGCAGGAGGTAAAGGACGGCAAAGATCACCGCAATCGCCTCGGCAGGTGCCCAGACCGCGAGCTCGGTTAAGATGTTGTCCAGTAAAGACACTTTCGAATTATTCAGCGACCGGGTTATTCAGAATCTTGATCGCGAACACGGCCTTCGGAATCTGCTCAAAGGTCGTGCCGATCTCCTGCTTGAGAACATCCATCACCTCGTCATATTCACCCCGCAACTGCGTGGCCATAGGATTGGTAACGACGTCTATCGACTCATAAGCATTCAGGCGATCAATGACGTCCTTGATTGGTGGGATGAAGTCCGCATCCAGTGGATACAGACTGATATCGACTGCTACGCACATCGTCAAAACTTCATATTAAAGGTAACGCCAAACTGACGCGGGTCACCCTGGCGTATGTATAGTGTGGGCGGGAAAAGCGGCGGTTCATTACCAAAGAAGAATCCGCGAACGGCGTATCGCTCATCGAACAGGTTACGCAACCAGAGTTGAGCGGTCCATCGATCGGCCTCATAGCCGAGTCGTGCATTCGTGATCGCATACGACTCCGATTGCTGGGCGTGCGATACACCGAAATAGAAATCATCTTTACCGGAGATATCAAGCCGTCCGAACCAGCCGGTTTCATGGCGCCAGATTCCGCCGGCAGCGAAAGTGTAGTTTGGCGCATGTGCCTGGTCCCGCCCGCTGATATCGACCTGTGCTGTTACAAACTCGTCGAATTCTGTATAGAGCAATCCAAGACTGGCATAGAGTTCGAGTTGCTCCGTCCCGAACCAGCGAATATCGGCTTCTAGGCCAAAACTCTCACTTTCGGCGGCATTATCGGTAAAGAAGATAAACGATGCCGGGTCATTGGGATCGATCTGGAACGACGTGCCCACCTGCTGATTCTGGCGACGGCTGTAGAAGACGGAGCTGCTGTAGAACCAGCGACCATCGGTCGACCGGGTCTTCATGCCGACTTCGAAATTCCACATGGACTCTTCTTCGAATTCCCGACGCCCGGCCGGCACGAATCCCAGGTTGAATCCCCCGCCCTTGAATCCGCGGGACAATGTAACGAAGCCAGTGGTCTCCTTGTTGAACCGGTTAAGGTAGGAGACTTCACCGCCCAGCATGCTCTCATCAGGATGCACGACCAGGCCGTCGGTATCGGAGTAGTCCACTTCCCGTCGTTCAGCGCGCGCACCGACCGTCAGGCGGCCTGCTTCGCCAATATCGAATTCGAGCTGGGCAAAGACCGCCATGTTCATGGCTTCAAACTCGCTGTCCAGCCGCGTATCCAGTGAATCGGCGTAGTTGAAGACGGGATCGAAGTAGTCGCCCTGATTGATGGTTGTGAGATCTTCGTCGAGCTGGTTGAAGTAGAAACCAACCAGCCAGTCGGTTGTACCGTTAAAAATCCGCCCCTCCTCCGTGGACATGACGCGAAATTCCCGATTGATGGTCCTGCGCTTGCGATCATTCAACGAAATGTAGTCATAAAGCACCGGCACCCAGGCCTCGTCATTACCCCAGTCTGCATCGAACGAAAAGTCGATCTCGGATTCAGCGATTGAAGTGACGGACGTCACACGGACATGCTCGCTGCCCTCCCAGTCGATATTAAAAGAGGCACCCGTGCTTCGCTGGGCGTCTTTGCCCGGCCGGTTGGATAAGACCGTGAGGCTGTTGTCGATCGCAAATGCGTCGTAGCCATTATCGATGTCGCTGTACATACCAGTCAGGCGGAAATCCCAGTTGTCGCCCATTTCCCAATCGAAACGGGCGCGCAGGGAAGTTTCGTCCCGGCTGTTGGTATCTTCGCGACCGAGGTACGGGTTGGTCCGGAAGCCGTTGCTTTGATAATGGTGCACACTCAGCCGATAGCCCGCGCCGTTCTCACCCATTGGGCCACCAAATGCGATAC
This sequence comes from Woeseiaceae bacterium, assembly GCA_029243005.1. Taxonomy (GTDB): domain Bacteria; phylum Pseudomonadota; class Gammaproteobacteria; order Steroidobacterales; family Woeseiaceae; genus SZUA-117. Next base: position 3,653 of record JAQWSV010000184.1, on the reverse strand, counting down.
CACCACCCAATGCGTCATCATCGCCAGCCGTGAACTCAAGCTTGCCCATAAATTCGTCGGTAGGCTGAGCGCTCTGCATATATATCAGTCCCGCCAGCGCATTGGATCCATAGCGTGTCCCCTGCGGACCGCGCAGTACCTCGATCTGTTCGATATCCCACAGGGTCGCAATCGTGCCGATACCGCTGAAGTCGATATCATCGACCACGAATCCAACGGATGGATTAGGCGCGCCCTGGTATTGCGAGCGCTCGCCGACGCCCCTGATCTGGATGTACCGGGCACGATGGCCATCGCCCGACCAGTTCAGGTTGGCGAGTCCACCGATCAGCTCCTCAAAATGCTGGATAGCCGTGCCGGAGATGGTTTCCGCATCCAGCAAAGTGATGCTGGTCGGAATGTCGGATGCTGGCCGGCCGCGATAATCAGCAGTGACAACGATTTCGTCGACGGCGTCATCTTGCGCATAAGACGAGATCGATAATAGAAAAATCATCGCGACCAGAATTAATCGCAACCGCTTTTTTGTATTGAACAATCGAATTCCTCTTCCTACGCCGGTATTACCCGGATCAGGTTCAAGGGTCCCCGCTGCTGCGGATCTCAGGTCAAGTGACCACCCCTGGTAACGAATCGAATTGTATCAAATAAAGGCTGGACTCAGCTGGAGTCGGTGACCGTGCGGCAGACGCGTTTCGGGATAGAGCCACCCCGCCGGTCCATCTTGCAGACCTGGCGTGTCGTTCCGGCCTCGGCTTGATCCGCAGATTCTGCGGACTCCTGCGTCCCGTTGGAAGCGCAACCTGTCAGGCCAAAAGCCAGTACAGTCAAATATAAAAAGGTTTTCAAGCTCTTTCCCCGGATTTTCCTGATCTCCTCATGGCTCACATCTGGGCACCAGCGCCCTCGGCCAACGGTCAGGCAGTGTTCATATTCATTGAAATCCTACCGCAAATCGACCCTAATTCGGCATATAGACACGCAGAATGTAACGAAACCGGCGGCACGGGCAGCCAACCACAATTCGCAGTACACTGGCAAAAAGGAGTGCAAGAGTGAATGCCGTCAGAATGCTTTTCCTCCCCACCTGCCTGCTGGCGCTTTCGGCATCCGCTCAGACTGATAGCGATGCATATGAAAGTGTCGACATTAAATCAAAGCAGTGCCTAGCAACCCGGCAGATCAAGAGCACCGTGGTCATTGACGATGCAAACATCCTCTTTTTCACGCGGGGCAATTCCGTCTACCACAATCGTCTGCCCGAAGCGTGCAAAGGACTGCTGAGATACAAGACTTTTTCTTACGAGCAAATCGCCGGCCGGATCTGCGAGGCGGATCTGATCACCCTATTCCGCAATACTGACGCCGGCATCATTCGCCGGTGCAGGATCGGTAAATTCGACTCGATGGATTCACAGGATATTCCCGCACTCATACAAATGCTGCATCGGCCACCCACGGGCGAGGAACTACCGACAGCAGATGTCGAAGACGTGGTCGCAGAATCCGACTAACCAGGATCTAAAAGCGCGCCGTAACCCCTTAATTCTCGAGTCGAGCGATCAAGCTGGAGGTATCCCAGCGATTGCCGCCAAGGGCCTGAACTTCTTCGTAGTACAGGTCGACGAGCCGAGTCATATCGAGACAGGCACCGTTACGATCTGCTTCTTCCAGTGCTATCCCCAGGTCTTTGCGCATCCAGTCCACCGCAAATCCGAAATCAAATTCGTCATTGATCATCGTCTCCCAGCGGTTTTCCATCTGCCAGGACTGGGCTGCACCCTTGGAGATGGCCGTCATCACCTGCGGAATATCCAGGCCGGCGCGCTTGGCGAAATGCAGCCCCTCAGCCAGACCCTGCACAGCACCGGCGATACAAATCTGGTTGACCATTTTCGCCATTTGGCCATTACCGACCGGTCCAATCAGGGTAATCGCCTTGGCATAGGCATCCATGACCGGTTTGGCAAGCTCGAATACCTCAGCATCACCGCCGACCATAATTGTGAGTTGACCATTCTCGGCACCGGCCTGACCGCCTGACAGTGGCGCATCCAGGAAGCCGATATTCTTGACAGCGGCGGCATCGGACGCTTCGCGAGCAACGGTTGCGGACGCCGTCGTGTGATCAACAATAATCCCACCTTCAGGCATGCCGGCAAGCAGGCCATCGTCGCCGAGTATGACCTCACGAACATCGTCATCATTCCCGACACAAACGAAGGCGATCTCCGCATCAGATGATGCCTTGCCGGGTGTACTGGCAAGCGCACCGCCATTTTGCTTACACCATTGTTCCGCTTTCTCAGTCGTTCGATTAAAGACGGTGACGTCGTGTCTGGCCTTTTGCAAGTATCTAGCCATCGGGTAGCCCATGACACCGAGGCCCGCGAACGTTAAGCGCATTGCAATCTCCACGAAAAAGGATCGACGCAAGCCTACGTCGATCCTTTTTAGCGCGCAATGATCGCAGAATCAGACTGCTTCGGCTGAGGTGACCAGTTTGATGCCCCGTTCCTGCCACTTGTCAGCATGGAATCAGATGCTGTTCCGAAAAAAGCTCCGAGCTGAGTCCCGCGACATCTCGCGTTATTCGCCAAATATTCTGCGTTTCATGACTACTTACCTTTGAATTCCGCTTTGCGTTTTTCGAAAAACGCGGCGACGCCTTCCGCACAGTCTTCGCTCTGGCGCAGTGCTTTCTGCAGTGGCGCCTCCAAGTCAAACGTGCTCGCCCAAGATCCAGACGTGGCGTGACGCATGGTCTTCTTGGTGGCAGCCAGCGACAGCGGGGCGCGTTCTGCAATGACTTTCGCCCATTCGATCGTATCCTCTCGCAGGGAGTCGGCAGGAAACAATTTGTTCGCTAGTCCAAGTTCGACACAGCGCACTGCATCGATGCGCTCGCTTTCGATGCTGAGCTGGAAGGCGCGGCGATAGCCAATCTGACTGACGAGCAGCCAGCTCAATCCACCATCCGGCACCAATGAAATGGTTGTGAACGGTGACAACAGGAACGCGTTGTCGCCCATCGCCAGCAAATCGCAGATCAGCGCAAAGGAAACGCCAATGCCAGCAGCCGAACCGCCGACTGCAGCGATCACCGGCTTCTCCATGTTCCAGATACATTCCAAGACCGGTCGATACTCGGCCTGCAGCATCTCCTCGGTGTCTTCGTTGGCGTTAAGGCCACTCTTCAGATCAGCACCTGCGCTGAACGACCGGCCTTCGCCCGTCAGGACAACCACGCGAACATCGTCATCGTCCGCCGCGCGCTGGCAGGCAGCAAGCAATTCACTACGCAACTCTGCGTCAAAAGAGTTCATCGCGTCAGGGCGATAAATCGTGACAATCACAAGTTTACCGTCATTCTCGTAGCGGACTGTGTTGTACTCGCTCATCTTAAATCCTCAGACTGTAGGCTGATACGCACCTGCTTCGGCACATCCGTAATAAGTCTTGCCTTTCCTTAGTATAAACTGTGCCCTTCGAACTAGTATCACCGGACAAAATTCATGCGCCAAATCATCGTTTTTGCAACTACCCTGTTGCTGACCGCCTGCGGCAATAACGCACCGCCAAAGTCGTTTGCATTTGTTGAAGCGACAATCGACGACGTCCATGGGGCCATCGCCGACGGGACGATGTCTTGC
>JAQWSV010000178.1 GCA_029243005.1 Woeseiaceae bacterium | reverse complement strand
CCTTGTCGCGTCCCAACTCCACGCCCATTTGTCGAATCGCCTCGAGAAACGGCAGCGATTCGATATCACCCACCGTGCCGCCGATTTCGACTAGACAAATATCAGCATCCCCCGCGCCACGACGCACACTGTCCTTGATTTCATCGGTAATGTGCGGGATGACCTGCACGGTCGCGCCGAGGTAGTCGCCCCGACGTTCTTTTCCAATTACCGTTTCATAGATGCGGCCCGTTGTGAAGTTACTATTTCGACCGCAGGTGGTCCTGACGAAGCGTTCGTAATGACCCAGGTCGAGGTCCGTTTCCGTGCCGTCTTCGGTGACGAAGACCTCACCATGCTGAAACGGGCTCATCGTGCCGGGGTCGACATTGATGTAAGGGTCTAGTTTGATCATACTGATCGAAAGACCGCGCGACTCTAGGATCGCGCCGAGACAGGCAGACGTGATGCCCTTGCCGAGAGAAGAAACCACGCCGCCAGTGATAAATACGTAAGATGTCATACAAAATTCGCCAGTCAGTTTCGTTTGTCGGGAAACAGATAAAGGCCAGAATAAAAACACGTATCCGGCGCTCCTGTGCAGCCCGAATGTGCTTCTAATCCAACCCGGAAGACGCCTGAAACAGAAAAAAATCAGTCGTCTGAAAGAGACCCGTCGTTTGATTAAAGACGGTGTTGCAAGTTATCAGAACACCGCAGTCATCACAATCAATGCGGGCATTTGATCGCCGGTTTTTCCTGCCAGTCGATGACGAACCCTCCGATCGCGATGTGATCGGCGGACAGCCAAAGGTCCGCGACCGCGACGAGAGTATCACCGGCATAGAGGAGCGGGAGCCGGTCGCGCATCCAGGGCAGCACCTCGGCTTCTTGAAAAAGCTTCTTGAGCTTACGCGTGGATCCGTCGGGGGCAATGCGAAGCGACTCGCCGCCCTGCCGGAAATGAATCTTCAATCCGTTACCGACAATGTCCGGGTCAAGCCCTTCGCGACCATGGCGGACGAGCCGCAGTCGTCCCAGACCTCTACCCAAATCGACCAGATCCCCTTCGGCCATCGACCGCGTCTCCGAACCGTCCGGCCGAGGATCTAGCGCAGCCTGGACAAAGAGTCGATCCAGGTACCGCCTGATTTCCGCACCTGGCCAGCGAACCACGGGCTGCGCATCGCGACGGGCGGAAATGAGTGCCGTGACCACTTCGTATAAACGGGTCGCCGGCGGAATTGGCAAACCGCAACGTTGAACCGCACGACGCAACAGGTTCCTTTGCCGAGGCTCGGGCAACTGACGCACTCGCTCGAGAGACATCGAATGTGAACTGCCACATGCCTCAATATCGATATCCGCTAGGTCACGAAGCAACTGGCTGGATTCCACCAGCAGACTCGAACTTTGCATCAATCGATTATCGACGGCCGACCAGCGTGTTCGCAAAAGTGGCATGACCTCGCGCCGAATGAAATTCCGGTCGAATCGGTCATCCGTGTTAGATGGATCCTCAATCCAGGTCAGTTCCTCTACCGACGCATAGGCAGCGATATCATCACTGGAAACGCCCAACAGCGGCCGTAGCAGTTGGCCGTGGCCAAATGGCTGCGTAACGCCGATACCGGCCAGGCCGGCCGGCCCGCTACCCCGCATCAGGTTCAGTAACAGGGTCTCAGCCTGGTCGCTTTCGTGGTGCGCGCTCAACAGGCAATCGTCGTCTTCTACCAGTTCGTAAAACGCCTGGTAGCGGGCGTCCCTCGCTGCCGCCTCCAGCCCCTGCGGCATTCTGGGATCGAGTGAGACGCGCCTGACAATGAACTCGACACCCAGTGCGGTTGAAAACGCCTCAGCATGCTGCGACCAGGTGGCTGAGTCCGGGTGCAGGCGATGATCGATATGAATCGCGACGACGGGTGTCCTGTCTGATGTGCTCGCCAGCGCGTGCAAAAGGACACTGGAATCAAGTCCGCCGGAAAAAGCGACCAGCCATCTCGCGGGCCCCACACCTCCCGTCAGTGCCTGCAACCGTTCCAGCAGCACATCGGAATCAAAGGCCATGATGAGTCCTACCCTTAACGGGGATTCAGGTTTCCTTGAATTGACCGAAACCAGCAAGACGCTGCTGACGTTTTTCGAGCAGCTCCTCGGTATCCAGCTGATCGATGTCAGATAGATGCTTCAGAAGTCCGTTGCGAATCACCTCGGCCATCGCAGCTGGATCACGATGCGCCGCGCCGAGCGGCTCCGGAAAAATCTCATCAACCAGGCCGAATTCACTCAGGCTGTCCGCGGTAATTCGCATCGCGTCAGCGGCTTCCTCAGCCTTCTCGGCACTCTTCCAGAGAATCGAGGCACATCCCTCGGGTGAAATCACCGAGTACACGCTGTATTGCAACATCAACAGCCGATCGCTGACGCCAATGGCCAGTGCCCCACCTGAACCACCTTCGCCGACGACGACACTTAAAATCGGAGTCCGCAGTTTGGCCATCAGGAACAGGCTGTAAGCGATCGCTTCGCTCTGGCCGCGTTCTTCGGCGCCCACGCCAGGATAGGCCCCCGGCGTATCGATGAACGTGACAATAGGCATAGCAAACTTCTCGGCCATCCGCATCAGCCGCTGCGCTTTGCGGTAGCCCTCCGGTTTCGGCATGCCGTAGTTGCGACGGACGCGCTCCTTGGTATCTCGGCCTTTCTGGTGGCCGATGAACATTACTGGACGTCCATCCAGGCGTCCGATTCCGCCGATGATTGCCGGATCATCGGCGTACATCCTATCGCCATGTAATTCCTGGAAATCCGGCACGATGAGTTCTAGGTAGTCAGCGGTGTAGGGCCGCATCGGGTGGCGAGCGACCTGCGCAATCTGCCAAGCGCTCAGCTTGGAGAAAATGCTCTTTGTGAGAGACTCCTGTTTCGCCGTAAGCCGGGCGACCTCATCGTTGATATTGACCTCCGAATCATCAGCCACGTAGCGCAGGTCTTCGATCCTGGCTTCGAGCTCGGCGATCGGCTGTTCGAATTCGAGAAACTTTAAGTCCATCGGCATTGACTGGTTATGAATTTCCTGACGTACAGACAAATTCGCCATTGCCCTCATCTGAAGACAGTGGCATCGTGGTAAAACTCTACCTCATTTCCCGGTTAGGTAGATAGAGTAATCTCACACTGTCACGCCCTAGGAGTTCTGTCAGTTTATCGCGCAATTCGCGGCTGGGACGGACCGTCCATTCCGGACCAAGATTGAGCCTGGCAGCAGCCTCGCGTCCGACATATTGCACCGCTACATCGCAATTGCCCTCACGATAAGGCAGGAGCGCATCGTGCAGGCGATGTAGCAAGTTCGTGCCCTGCCCATTGGGCTCGAGATTGAGAATCATGCTGCTCGCGCGGGATTCAATCACCCGATCGATATGGATGACCGTCTTCGCGTTGACCTGCCAAGCGCCCATGAAGTCGTCGTAGCGGAGCGCCCCGGAAACAACCATAATTTCATCTTTGGCCAGCAGGTGACGAAACTCCTGGAAAGCCTCACTGAACAGGCTGACCTCGAGGCGTCCTGAGTCGTCGTCGAGTATGACAGTGACTCGGTTGCCGCGTTTGCGAACATCCATGATCAGTCCGGCCACCGTGACCTCGCGGCGTGGCTTAGCGTAGTTGCGTTCACCGTTCCCGGTCTGCGGCGGCGGTTCGGAGGCTATATCGACCAGTTTGCCGTCGACAAGAAAGCGCGCATCCTGGCGAACCGAATCAAAGGGATGGCCGGTGAGGTACAAGCCCAGGGCTTCTTTCTCATTGGCGAGGAATTCGCGTTCGTTCCACTCTTCCTCGCGCTCCTGCATGTCCTCCTCCAGTGCCGCTCCCACTTCGGCAATGCCGAACATGTCGTTTTGTCCAGCTGCCTTCGCGCGCGCTTCCTGATCTGCACCTTTAAGCGCCTCAGGTAATCCCTGTATGAGCTGGCGACGCGACAATCCAAAGTCGTCCATGGCACCCGACTTGATCATGGCTTCCAGGGAGCGGCGGTTTACCTTTTCCAGGTCTATTCGCCTGCAGAATTCGTTCAGGGAACGGAACTCGCCGTTCGTTTCCCGCTCGGCAACGATGGCATCGACCGCGCCTTTGCCTACGCCCTTGATCGCGCCAAGGCCATAGAGAATGGCGCCCTTGTCGTCGACGCTGAACGGATACAGTGAAAAATTGATGCTCGGTATGTGAAGTGTGAGCTCAAGCTTGCGACAATCGTCCTTGATCATAACCAGCCGATCGGTGTGATCAAGGTCCGCACTCATCACCGCCGCCATGAATGCTGCCGGATGATGTGCCTTCAAGTAGGCCGTCTGATATGACAACAGCGCGTATGCGGCAGAATGCGACTTGTTGAAGCCGTAGCCCGCGAACTTCTCCATGAGATCAAAGATTCTGGTCGCTGTCGGGGCAGCGACCCCCCTGGACGTGGCGCCTTCCAGGAAGACCTCGCGCTGCTTTGCCATTTCCTCGGGCTTTTTCTTGCCCATGGCGCGACGCAACAGGTCAGCGCCGCCCAGCGTATAACCAGCGAGCACCTGTGCGATCTGCATGACCTGTTCCTGGTATAGGATAACCCCGTACGTCGGCGCGAGCACAGACGCCAGATCGGGATGCAGGTAATCGATATCGGCTTTGTTGGAGTCGTGTTTGCGGGACAGGAAGTCATCGACCATGCCGGATTGCAGCGGACCCGGGCGGAAAAGCGCAACCAGCGCAACCAGGTCATCAAACTGGTCCGGCTGCATGCGCTTGACGAGATCGCGCATCCCGCGTGACTCGAGCTGGAATACTGCGCGGGTCTTGCAGGCCTGCAACAGCTCAAACGTCTTCGCATCGTCCATCGGGAGTGAGGAGATTTCGAGTTGCTGATCGGCATCCAGCGAATTCACTGTCTGTACGGCCCAGTCAATGATCGTCAGCGTCTTTAGACCGAGAAAATCGAACTTGACGAGGCCGGCTGCCTCAACGTCGTCCTTGTCGAGTTGGGTCACCAGGTTGGCACCGCCGTCTTCGCAGTAAAGCGGCGTGAAATCCGTCAGTTCCGACGGCGCGATGACGACACCACCGGCGTGCTTACCCGCATTTCTCGCCAGTCCTTCCAGCGACTTCGCAAGTTCGATCAAGGACTCGACCTCCTCGTCCTCGCGAACCATTCGCGCCAGCTCTTCATCATCCTCCAGTGCTTTGTCCAGAGTCATGCCAACCTCGAATGGCACCTGCTTCGCAATACGGTCGACAAAGCCGTACGGATGACCCATTACGCGACCGACGTCGCGAATGACAGCGCGTGCCGCCATCGTGCCGTAGGTGATGATCTGAGACACGCGATCACGACCATAGCGTTCGGCGACATACTCAATAACGCGATCCCGGCCTTCCATGCAGAAGTCGACGTCAAAGTCTGGCATCGACACACGTTCGGGGTTCAGGAAACGTTCGAAAAGGAGATCGTATTTGATCGGGTCAAGATCGGTAATACCGAGCACACAGGCCACCAGCGAACCTGCGCCGGAACCACGCCCAGGACCAACCGGAATCTTTTGCGACTTCGCCCAGTCGATGAAATCCGCAACGATCAGGAAGTAGCCCGGAAATCCCATATCGCAGATAACTTTGAGCTCGTCTTCTAGCCGTGCGCGATAAGGTGCAGTCATCTTGCCGATATCCGAAGAATGAATACCTTCTGTTCCCGCCTTAGCTGCAAGGAAACGGTCGAGGCCACGTACCGACTCCGCTCGTAGGAACTCTTCCGTGGTTTGTCCTTCCGGTACTGGGAAAGCCGGCAGGTAAGAGTCCCCCAGCTTGAGATCCAGGTTACAGCGTTTGGCGATCTCCACCGTATTCTGTATCGCCGAGGGAATATCCTCGAACAGCACGGACATTTCCTCGCCGGTTCGGAAGTACTGTTGCTCGGTATAATTTCGCGGCCGGTCCGTATCATTGAGTGTCCTGCCATCCTGGATACATACCCGCGCTTCGTGTGCTTCGAAATCGTCGCTGGACAGGAAGCGCACATCGTTCGTCGCGACCACCGGCACCACGCAGTCCGCCGCCAGCTTAATCGAGGACTGCAGGCAGGCTTCTTCGCCTGGACGTCCAAGTCGGGATACCTCGACATAAAAACGATCGCCGAACACCCCGATCCAGTGCGCCAGACGCGCGGCTGCAAGCTCCGACTGATCAGCCATAAAGGCTCTGCCGATGTCGCCATGAATACCGCCAGAGAGTGCGATAAGGCCTTCGGTATTGCCCTGATCAAGCCACGATACATCGACCATCGGCACACCTTTGTATTGACCTTCCAGGTAAGCGCGGCTGATCAGTCGCGTCAGACGCCGATAACCCTCCTGGTCCTGGCAAAGCAAGACAAGGGAAAACGGACGGTCCTCCTCATCGTGATTTCGGACCCTAACGTCGACGCCAATTATCGGCTTGACGCCGTGGGCCATCGCTTTGCGGTAAAACTTGACGAGGCCGAACAGGTTGCCCTGATCCGTCATCGCAACAGCTGGCATGCCACTCGATGCCGCCCAGGACGTCAAAGCCGGGATCCGCACCGTACTGTCCACAATTGAGAACTCGGTGTGCAGGTGCAAATGGACGAAGCGGTTGGTCACGAAATAGTTCTGATTACTCAATGATCAAGGGACGGCGCGCATTCCCGAGCAAAGAAGAATGATCGGCCTAACGCGGTGCAATTTCAATCCACTACAGACAGGAAATTGGACGAAATGACCTCCGATGTTGCGGGCAGGGACCGTGGCGGCCAAGCGCATCCCGGTGCGCCGCAGTACCGTACCCTTTGTGTCGCCGAAAGCCGTAGTCCGGATAGATCGCATCCAGCGAACACATCATGTGGTCGCGGTGTACTTTGGCAATGATCGATGCGGCGCTGATCGAGGAAACCAGGCCATCGCCACCGATGACGGCGACACCATCGATCTGACGACCACCGAATCTTAGGTCAGGTAAGCGATTGCCGTCTACCTCGGCCCGTACCGGCGTCACCCGAAGCCCGATTATAGCGCGCCGCATGGCAAGGAATGTCGCCTGTAAGATATTGAGTCGATCGATTTCATGGGAGTCGGCCCAGGCCACAGACCAGGCCAGCGAACCTTGTCGAATGTCTTTGGCCAGTGCCTCACGCCTGCGTTCGGTCAGCACTTTCGAATCAGCAAGGTCGGGAATCTCCCGGTCCGGATCCAGTATAACCGCACCGGCAACCACCGGACCGGCCAGCGGCCCCCTGCCCGCCTCATCGACGCCGGCGACAGGCCCGGAACACTCGGGAAAAAGTGACCGCTGCATCAGCGACAGGCCGTTTCGATGACCGCGGCGGCGGCGCAGACATCCGCGTCACGCGCCAGGTCAGATCGTAAACTGTCGAACGCGGCGCGAATCGCCACACATCGTTCAGGATGCTCGAGAAGATCGATCACGGCCTGGCTCAAATTCTCAGCCGTCGCTTCACTCTGTATGAACTCCGGCACCAGCGGTTCTTCCGTCAATAGGTTCGGTAGCGATACATAAGGCACCTTGACCAGTTTGAAGGCCTGCAGAATGGTGTAAGTCAGCCCGGCCAAGCGATACGCGACAACCATTGGTTTCCCCAGCAATGCCGCCTGCAGCGCCGCCGTACCTGACGCAAGCATGACCACATCGGCCGCGCTTATCGCTGATTCTGCGTCGCCATCAACCAGCGTAAAACGCCGAATGTGTGAACGATCTAGGCAAACCTGGACTGTCTGCCTTATCTCCGACGACACCATCGGCGCAATGAATTCAACATCCGGATAACCGGCCTCGATCATGGCGGCCGCTTTAACAAAGACCGGCGCGAGGCGCGAAACTTCGCTCATCCGGCTGCCGGGAAGTACGGCGACAACCTGCTTCGCTGACAGTCCCTGTGCCTGGCGTGCAACATCAACATCCGGGCCCTCAGGCAGATTGTCGGCCATGGGATGACCCACGAACTCGGCATCGATTTCGTGCTCCATCAAAAACGAGCGCTCAAAAGGCAGAAGACACAGAACCTTGTCTACAGCCCCGGCGATCTTGGTCACCCTGCCCTGTCGCCACGCCCACACAGAGGGACAAACGTAGTGAACCGTCCTGACACCCACTGATTTGAGGCGAGTCTCAAGTCCCAGATTGAAGTCCGGCGCATCGATACCGACAAAGACGTCAGGCGGATCCTCCGTCCAGCGCCTAACAAGAGATCGCCGCAGCCGCAGGAGTTTAGGTATTCGTGCCAGGGGCTCGATCAGCCCCATGACGGCAAGGACCTGGGCATTCTCGATGCGTTCACAGCCAGCATCCACCATAGCCGGGCCAGCGACGCCCTCAAAGGTCGCGCCGGGAATAGATGCCCTGATGGCCTGTATCAGCCCGGCGCCCAGGAGGTCCCCGGATGCCTCGCCAGCGACGAGCGCAACGCGCATATTAACGAATGATGCCGCGCTCTGAGGACATCAGAGACTCGACAAAAGGTTCGAGTTCCGGCTTTTCACCGACCAGTCCCTCGAGCTCGCTAATGGCTTCAGCCAGCTTCAGACCGCTCCGGTATACCACCCGATAGGCATTGCGAATATTGCGAATCTGGTCTTCACTGAAATCACGACGCTTCAGTCCTTCCGTGTTAATCCCTTTGGGCGCCGGCGGTTGTCCGCCGATCATCGTATAAGCCGGCACATCCCGGTTAATCCCGGAGTACATACCGAGAAACGCATGCGCCCCAATCCGGCAAAACTGGTGGGCGCCGGCGAACCCGGCAAGAATCGCCCAGTCCCCGACCGTGACATGTCCGGCCAGGGTCGCATTGTTTGCGAAGATGCAATGATCGCCAATGCGGCAATCATGCGCGACGTGCACATAGGCCATGATCCAGTTATGGTTACCGATGAACGTTACGCCCTCCTCCTGAACCGTGCCCCTGTTGATAGTGCTGAATTCCCGAATCGTGTTGTTATCACCGATTTCGAGTCGTGTGGGTTCGTTCGCATACTTTTTGTCCTGCGGATCGTCTCCGACCGAACAGAACTGGTAAATATGATTATTGCTTCCAATACGCGTTGGTCCATTGATAACAACGTGACTGTCGACCCGGCAACCCGTGCCAATCTCCACGTCATCGCCAATCACCGTGAACGGACCGACCTCGATGTCGTCAGCCAGCACCGCCGACTCAGAAATAATAGCGCTCGAATGAATACTCATCTTTCACCACCCGGCGCGCAGGTAATATCTGCCGCGACGGCCAGCTTGTCGTTCACGAAAGCCTCGCAAGCGTAGAACCAGATGCCGCGTCTGACGCGTACGACATCGACCTGAATTCTGAGCTGATCACCTGGCAATACCGTTTGCCGAAACCGCGCTCTCTCCACGCCGGCAAGAAAGAACAGGGGTTTCGGCTCGACATCGATCATCGTCACGTGCGATAACACGCCGCCTGCTTGGGCCATCGCCTCGATAATCAGCACGCCGGGAACTATCGGCCGCCCAGGGAAATGCCCTTCGAGGTAGGGCTCATTTCCGGTTACGTTCTTAGCGCGGTAATCGATTCACCGAGCGTGCCGCCAACAATCCTGTCAATCATCAGGAATGGAAATCGATGTGGCAGTGCCTCCATGATCTGACTCGTGTCCATTGGATCGATCGCGTCCGCCATACTCAGGTATCGCCCTTTGCCAGTTTCTCGAGTGCGCTGACCCGATCGTGCAGTTCGCCCAGTCGACGAAAACGAGCAACTTTGCGTTTCCATTCCGCACTCGCCTCTCCGGGAAAACTACCGGTATAAAAGCCGGGTACCTTGATATCTTTGGAAATCATCGTTGCCCCGCCAACGACAACATCATCGCAAATATTGATATGCCCGACGATGCCCGACTGACCGGCAACCATGCAATGCTTACCGATGACGGCACTGCCGGCCACAGCCGCCGATGCTGCTATCGCTGTATGATCGCCGATCTGCACGTTATGTCCGATCTGTACGAGATTATCCAGTCGCACCCCATTGCCTATAATTGTGTCGTCAATCGCGCCACAGTCAATCGTCGAATTCGCACCGATTTCGACATCATCACCAACCTGAACACCGCCCACCTGCAGTACCTTGACCCATCCCTCATCACTTATCGCGTTGCCAAAGCCATCGGCACCCAGAACGGCGCCCGAATGAATGATGCAGCGCTTGCCCATCACCACGTCCTGCACCAGGGTGGAGTTAGCCTGCAAACGGGAATCGTCGCCAACGCGACAACGGGGTCCAACGACAACACCGGCACCGATACAGACGTTCTCACCGATGTCCGCATCGTCGTCGATGACGGCATTGGCGGCGACATGAACGCCAGCACCGAGGCGCGCGGACGCCGACACAGTGGCTGAGG
>JAQWSV010000154.1 GCA_029243005.1 Woeseiaceae bacterium | reverse complement strand
GCCATATCTGATGCCGTTGCCACCGTGCTTGAAACTGGCCGGCAATTATAACGTGCCGATCGGCCCGGAAGTTAGTTTGTGGCCGTTTGTCCATGTCGAGTCACATGATGGCCTGCCTGACATCCAGCAGTTTGACGTGGCGCCGCAGGTTGACTTCGTAGTCTTTGACGCGAACGATCTGGCGTTCGAAGTATTTGCTGGTATCAGGGAATCCTTCTGTGTCGGCCCAGTTATCGATAAATGCGTGCACACTTAACTCCGCTAGGGGCTCGCCGGGGCCCAGCTGGACCAGCGCGTTCTGCTCCTGTTCAGATTCGCTCATTACAATTCGGTTCTCGTTCGTATCTTGTTGATTTTTATTACAAATGAGAACCATTCGCAACGAAAGAACTCTTTCTGATTGGGCGAAAATTCGATTAAGATACGCATCGCCTGTCGACGAACGGGCACCAATTTCAATAATGTTGAGGAGATTCCCTTGAGCAAGATCCCAAGACGTCAATTCATGCAGCTGTCCGCCGTAGCGGCTGCTGTTCTGGTTGTTAACCCTGACAAAGAAGCCGAGGCACAAGACATGCCTCGGGTCGAGGAAAGCGATCCGGTAGCGCAGTCTCTCAAATACGTGCATGACGCAAGCACAGTTGATCCGGCGTCGCGTGGGAATCCTGCCGCAGATCAAACCTGCTCCAATTGCGCACTGATCCAGGGTCCGGAAGGTGATGAATGGCGTCCGTGCATGATTTTTCCGGGCAAGCTGGTTGCCAATACCGGCTGGTGTTCCGTCTGGGCACCTAAAGCCTGACCAGACAATTCCCCGCCCGGTAACGGGCGGGGTTTTCTTGTCGCACCAATCTGCCGGCACTGATCGTGCCTTCCATCCAGGTGAGTATTCGTGCCGGCAATTTGCCGGACGCGGTAAGAACGGCATCGCCTACTTCAAAATCCCCCTGGACCCTCTTCAGCCTGCACCGCGCGGCCGGTACAATGCGCCGTCTGACTTGCCCAGGAGATATCACCTTGTTCGAGACACTGGAGCCCAAACCCGGCGATGCCATCCTGAAGTTAATCGGCGAGCACAAAGAAGACCCTCGCGCCGAAAAAATCGATCTCGGCGTCGGTGTCTATCGTGATGCCGAAGGGAACACGCCTATCTTGAACAGCGTAAAAAAAGCTGAGCATTGGCTCGTCGGTACGCAGACAAGCAAAGCCTACCTTGGCTCACGCGGTGACATCGTTTTCTGCGATGACGTTGAAAAGCTGGTCTTCGGCGACGATGCGGCTGACGATGACCGGATTTCGACGGTGCAATCCCCGGGCGGCTCGGGAGCATTGCGCGTCGGCGCAGAACTGATTTTGCGCGCCAACCCGGATGCTGTGATGTGGGTCAGCGATCCAACCTGGAATAATCACATTCCCCTGATGGGTAATGCCGGCCTCAAACTGCAGCCGTATCCCTATTACGATGGCGAGAAAAACAGTATTCGTTTCGACGACATGATGGAAACGCTGGGTACAGCAAATGCCGGCGAGATCGTGTTGCTGCACGGTTGTTGTCACAACCCGACCGGCATGGACCTTTCGAGGGATCAGTGGGACCTGGTGACAGACCTGGTGGAAGAGCGCAGCTTGATGCCGTTTATCGATATCGCTTACCAGGGTTTCGCTGAAGGGTTAGAGGACGATACTTATGGTGTACGCCTGATGTATGGCCGGGTGCCGGAGATGATCGTGACCCAGTCCTGTTCCAAGAATTTCGGTCTCTATCGGGATCGGGTTGGTGCGTTGTCCTTTTTATCCCCGGATGCTGACACCGCGAAAGTGGTTGACAGCCAGGCGCTATCGTTGGTGCGTACGATTTACTCACTGCCGCCGGATCACGGCGCCGCGGTCGTCTCACATATTCTGAACGATGAGGAATTGCGCGCTGAGTGGCTGGGCGAATTGGCAGGTATGCGGAAGCGCCTGCAAAGCATGCGTAAGCTTCTGGTCGAGGAGTTGAAAAGCGTAGCGCCGGACCACGACTTTAGCCACATAGCGCTTACCACGGGAATGTTCTGCTACCTGGGCGTAACGCCGGAACAGGTAGCGGCGCTCAAGAAGGATCGTGGGGTTTACCTAGTGGACTCCAGTCGCATCAACGTCTGCGGCATCACGGAAGGCAACGTACGCTACCTCGCCGAATCAATCGCGTCAGTTCTATAGGCGCTCCGCTTCGCAGGCGACTACGATCGCTGTTTGTATTAAGCGGTGATTCGGACACCGATTGCTATCACTACCAGTGCCGCCAGAACGTAATGGACCGGCTCGCCAACGCCACCCGCAATTCTCGTGAAAAGAGTGACAGTCTGGCACTCAGGCGCAAGGTTGAATTAAGGCTTTCCTCGACCCACGCATTCTTTTGCAGGTACAGCTACGCAGGCAGCGAGATAGCGAGCAGCGCTAGGCTGAATATAGCGACGTTCTTCTGATGACTGGTCACAGCGGCAGGATTACCCGGCTGTCGGTGTCGATGTGGAGGCGCTCAGACGTTCCGCCATTGAGTTCCAGCACATAGTTGACTGCTTCAGCCGATCGTCTCGATTTCAGCGTGTGTGGCTGCGCGTTCTCGTGAATATTGACGATGCGCCCGTCAGCCGCAAAGAAAACGATGTCGAGCGGTATGTATGTATTTTTCATCCAGATCGACAGGGTTCGGCTGCGACGGTAAACGAACAGCATGCCGGTTGTATCCGCCATTTCACGAACAAACATCAATCCACGCCGATGCTGCTCACTTGTCAGCGCGACATAGACATCAAACAGGTGGCAGGCGTACGCGCTGGCTTCGATGACCACTGTCGTCTTCTCAAAAGCCTCGTCTACGGTGCTTTCAAAGGCGTATTCGCTAGACTGGGCTGACAGCATAAGCCAGGCGCAGGCGATGCCTAGGACGCGCAGCATCTTCATTCTAGCTGGTTCCAGCTCAGTCGGCCCGACAAGGTCAGCTCGGTGAAGTTGATATTTGCGGCTCCATTCAGCTCTGCTAGGTGAGAAACGCACTATACGGTACCGCCGATACGGTAGATCGACCCGGTACAATTGTCGAGTGGATCCTGGAAGTCGATGTCGGTCCAGTAAACGGTCCTGTCTGCTATCCTGAAATACTGGCCGGTGCCTTCTTCCATGAAAGTGATATTGGTCGCAAGCTCCCGGGCCTTGCGTCCGCGTTCAAAATCAGGGATGGTCAGAATGAACGCGACTATCATGGCGTCGGGGCATCGGTTAAGGGGCCGGACAGTCGTATCCTCGCTCTCGCGCCTGCTGGTCTTGGCATGCCTTTGCACTGTATCTTTGCACCACCCCATTCGGGTACTGTCGCGATGGCTCCATGGAGTTCGATCGACAGGTAGCCGTCTGGCGAACAGGTTTTTGTGGATGCAGTGGGCGCCGTATTGCCGGTACTGCATGACTGAGTATAAGCAAGAGGCCCGGGACAATCGCGATTTGAAGCCGATTTCTAGTGTAACTATTCTATTTCTTCGAATTCAAAGGCGGGTCTGGTAAAGGTTTTACAGCGTGCATTATCGCCAACCGCGAGTTGGCGGGCCATCGGATCGGATATCGGCTAGTGGGATAAATCGATACTGAACGGTTGGACTCATTGCGCATCGCCACTACAATGGCACGCCTTTTCGCCCTCGGAGTGAGTCAATAATGAGCGTCTCAGAACAATTCCAACAGCTCGAAGCCCATGTGGCGAGCCTGATTGTCGGCCAGGAGCACCTGATCAACAGGATGCTGATTGCGCTTCTCTGCGATGGTCACCTGATCGTCGAGGGCGCGCCTGGACTAGCAAAGACGCGGGCCATTAAAGTACTTGCCGAGAGTGTCGAGGGCAGCTTCCACCGGTTACAGTTTACGCCTGACTTGCTGCCAGCCGACCTGACCGGTACCGACATCTATCGTCCTCAGGACGGCACTTTTGAGTTTCGGGAGGGACCGCTTTTTCATAACTTGATTCTCGCGGATGAGATCAACCGTGCGCCGGCCAAAGTTCAATCCGCGCTCCTCGAATCGATGGAAGAACGACAAATCACGGTCGGTGAAGGCACCTACAAGTTACCGCCGTTGTTCATGGTGATGGCGACGCAAAACCCGATCGAACAGGAAGGCACTTACCCCTTGCCGGAAGCGCAGCTCGACCGGTTTCTACTTCATGTGGAAGTGGGGTATCCAACCCCAGAGGACGAGCGTCGAATACTCATATTGAATCGCGACGAAGCGAAATCTGGCGAACGGGACGCCTTTGCACCGCCGGAGGAATTGTCGGAAGCCACCATTATGGAGGGGCGGCAACAGATCCTGAACTTGCATCTGTCCGACGAGCTCGAGCAATACATTGTTAACGTGGTGGTTGCGACCAGGAACCCGGGCGCCGTGAACAAGAACCTGGATGGCCAGGTGATGTATGGCGCCAGTCCCCGCGCGTGCATGGGTATCGATCGTGCCGCCCGTGCGCATGCTTGGTTACAGGGTCGGGATTACGTCGGACCGGAAGACATCCAGGCAGTGGCGTCCGATGTATTGCGGCATCGTCTCGTGATGAGTTTCGAGGCCGAAGCCGATGGCATTTCGGCGGATTCCGTCATTGAAAGTGTGCTCGACGGTGTCGGGGTACCCTAGGCAAGGCCGCGTCCTATGCGCCACGACAAACTACCCGAGGACGCCTCGCCCGTCAGTGTCAGCCAGACCGGACTGATCCGGCTAAGCGGGCCGGCACGTGCACTGGCGCTCGATGTGCTGCGCATCAATTCGCTGCAGACAGGTGCATACGTGTCACACTTCAAGGGCCGTGGGATGGAGTTCGACGAATCCCGTCCCTACCAACCCGGCGATGACCCGCGAAACATCGACTGGCGCGTGACGGCGCGCAGCTCCGAGGCCTACACGAAGCTGTTCCGGGAGGAACGCGAACGACCGGTCCTGATCATGACAGACCTACGTACGAATATGCATTTTGCGACGCAGGGATGTTTCAAGTCCGTCAACGGAACTCGCGCGGCTGCGCTCCTTGCCTGGGCGGCGCATCATCGTGGCGATCGGCTGGGTGGCCTGGTCTTCGGCGACACTCGCCACCGGGAGTTGAGACCGCGACTCGGTCGCCAGGCCGCGTTGCGATACGTGCACGAGCTCGTCACACACCCCGATTGGACGAAAGATATCGATCACGGTGTACAGGATGAAGAGCTGCCATTGACGCAAGCGATGGGCATGCTGCGGCGCGTCGCCCATCCCGGTAGCCTCGTGATCATCGTCAGCGATTTCATTGGTCTGTCTCGCACGGCGCAGTCGTACCTGACAGGCATTGCCCGGCACAACGAGGTACTGGCCGTATTTCTTAGCGATCCATTGGAACGGCAACTGCCGCCACCGGGTCGATACAGACTGGTGAGTCACGATGAAGAAATGGCGATCGACACGTATGCGAAGGGTGCCCGTTCCGAGTACCGGAACGCTTTCGAGGAACGCCTGCATGAGTTTGATGCCTTTTGTCATCGATACGGCATTCATTTGCTGCCGCTGTCTACGGAAGATGATCCTATACAGATACTGCAGCAAGCCCTCGGCAAGCGGGCGTTATAGGATTAGCGACCATGGATCCGGAACTCATTCCGCTGCGTGACCTGCACCTGCCAGACATTCTGGGGTGGTGGCCGCTGGCACCGGGTTGGTGGTTCCTGATCGCCCTTGCATCGGCAGGGGCCCTCTATTGCTTGTACAAGCAGTTCCGGAAATGGCGCTGGAACGCAGCCCGTCGCCTGGCCTTGTCCGAGCTTGCCAGGCTGCGAAAGTCCTATGAACAGGGTACAGATGCGTTGATTCTGGCCAAGGAAATATCTGAACTGCTCCGCCGCAGCATGTTGGCCTATGCGCCTCGAGGCGAAGTTGCCGGCCTGACCGGGGCCGGGTGGCTTGAGTGGTTGGACCGGGGGCTGGAGGACCGCCCCTTCACCGAGGGCGCCGGCCGAAACCTCGAATCCTTTCCTTACAGGCGGCCGGAGAGTATCGATGGCGATGCTGACATCAAAGGCTTGCTGGACGCCGTCCAGCGACGTCTGAAAAAGCCGCTGCCCGAGGTGTCCAGTTAATGTGGGCTCTGGCTTGGCCATGGATGTTACTGGCGCTGCCGCTGCCGCTCCTGGTGCGCGTGTTGATGCCGCCGGTCGTCAGCACGCAGGACGCCGGGCTCCGGGTACCGAACTTCAAGGGTTTTTCCATGCTTATGGATCGCTCGGAGGTCGAGCAGATTTTCAACTGGCGGTTCTGGCTCGCTGTGGTTGCCTGGACTTTGCTGGTGATCGCTGCCGCGCGCCCGGAGCGCATCGGCGACGAACTTGACGTGCCCGTTTCAGGGCGCAACCTGATGCTCGCCGTCGATTTGTCCGGCAGCATGGATGCCAAGGATTTTGAACTTGGCAGTCGGCGCGTTGATCGCCTGACTGCCACGAAAGCTGTGGCTGCCGACTTCATCGAGCGCCGCGAAGGCGATCGAATCGGATTGATCCTTTTTGGCGAGCGTGCTTACCTGCAAGTCCCGCTAACGCTGGATCGCGAGACCGTCAACACACTCCTTATGGAAGCGTTCATCGGCCTTGCCGGTGAGAAGACGGCAATCGGTGATGCGATTACCCTGGCCGTGAAACGCATTCATGACCAGGGCGAAGAAGGTGGCGAGCAGGTCCTGATTCTTCTGACCGATGGCGCTAATACGGCTGGCGAAATTGATCCACTCAAAGCAGCGGAACTGGCTCAGCAGATCGGGCTCCGCATTTATACGATTGGTATCGGCGCCGAACAGATGATTGTGTCATCGATTACCGGCGGCATGCGCCGGGTAAACCCCTCGGCGGATCTCGATGAAGAAACCCTGACTGAAATTGCAGCGTTGACCGGTGGTCGGTATTTTCGTGCGAAAGACACGGCCGGATTGCAGGACATCTATCGGTTGCTGGACGAGATGGAGCCGGTCGCCGCACCGGAGGCTGGTTTTCGACCGGTCAAGTCGCTCTACTACTGGCCGCTGGCCGGTGCTTTCCTGCTGGCCATGTTCCTGGCCGCGATGAACCTGCTGGCGGGCCTAAGACTCGCCCGTACAGGTAACGTGAAATACAGTGCCGGCTGAGTTTCATTTTCTGAGACCGGACTGGCTGTGGGCCATCCCGCTGGTCGTCGCCGCCACCGTGTTGCTTGCTCGCCGACGGTTGACACCCGGTAGCTGGCAATCTGTTATC
>JAQWSV010000153.1 GCA_029243005.1 Woeseiaceae bacterium | reverse complement strand
GTGCTGACCTCAATCTTCGCGATGGCAATGGCTATACGGCGCTGCATCACGCGGCCGCACGGGGTGATAACGAACTGATTCATTACCTAGTGGAAAAGGGTGCGGATGTAACCGCAGTAAGCCGGAAAGGGCAGACCACGGCCGATATGGCGAACGGCCCGACGCAACGAGTTTCGCCGTTCCCGGATACGATCTCCTTGCTCGAAAGCCTGGGTGCGACAAACAACCATAATTGCGTGTCCTGTTGAACGATAATAGCAAGCTGGGATCGAACGAGGCTTACGCGGTAGAAAAACCCGAGAACAATAAGCGGTTGTCCGCCGACTGGGGTCAACCGACGAATCTGAATTTGTTACTGACTAAGGTTATATCGGGTATTTGTGGGTATTGGAGTAACTCGCCAGGCATATTGAAAATGCGGACCTCACACCCGGTAACGCGTAGGAAGGTGCGCGTTTACCAGGTTAATTAATGCGGCTGATTGCCCATTGGCCCTTCAGTCATAGACGACCGCGGCAATGATTGCCAGGTGATCAATCACGCCTCGTTTGAACGCAGCGATGTTGATGCGTTCATCGTTACCGTGAATGCGGGAAAACTCTGCTTCCGGAACCACCATGGGGTCGAATCCGTAGCTCGGAATACCGAGATCGCGGAAAAAGTGGCTGTCAGTAAAGATTGTCGAAACATACGGAGTAACGCGCGAGCCCGGGTGCCGTTCACCGGTCACTTCCTCGATCGCTGCATAAAGGATGGTGTCCGTCGGTGAGATCGCAGCGGTGAAGGCCATGATAACTTCAACCTCGACACCGGTGCCCTCGAGCATTGCGGTCAATTCGTCGACAAATATTTCGCTCGGCCGGTCTGGCAATATCCGGCAATCCAGTTCTGCCCAGGCCTCCGCTGGCACGACATTGATCTTGTTGGATCCCTCGAACCGGGTCATTGAGCAGGTATCGCGCGTCAGTGCATGCAGGTAAGGCGAGTAGGTCTGAAGGCGGGAGAGGAGTGCCGGATCCTGGATGGCTGCACGCATATTGTTGAACGGCTCCTCCCATTCGGGGCTTGCACTCAGTGCCAGGGACTGAAACATGTCGTCGATTGACGGCACCATCCGGGGTGGAAATGGATTGGCCCGGAGTATGCTGAGCGCGTCGACAATTCTGGTGACTGAAGAGGTTGGATTTGGCATCGCGCCGTGACCGGGTGTATCGACCGCGGTCAGTCGAAGCCATACCGGCACCTTTTGCGTGACTTCGATCTGGAATAGTAATTCTTTCTCACGCTGTTGACCTCTGCCACCTTCATTGATTAGCAAACCGACGTTCTGGAAGATTTCTGGGTGGTGATCTACCAGCCAGCCTGCGCCATACATGCCGCCAGCTTCTTCATCCGCAGAGGCGACCAGGATAACGTCCCGGTTCAGTGTTACACCCGCACGATGGAGGCTGATAAAGGTTGCCAGGTGTGACATGCCGGTCCCCTTCATATCCAGGGTACCGCGCCCCCACAGGTAGCCATCACGGATCTCGCCGGAGAGGGGGGCAGTGGTCCAGTATTTCTCATCAGCAGGCACCACGTCGGTATGCTGCAGCATGACGAGGGCGGGTTCGTCACCGCCCTCCAGGCGGGCCCAGAGATTGCCCCGGCCAGGTGCACTTTCGGCAGTCTGGTAGGGAATTCCCTCCGCCTCGAGGATTCTGGCAATGAATTCAACGGCGCGTGTTTCGTTACCCGGGGGATTGATCGTATCTATCTGTATGTAGGCCTGTAGCCACTCAAAGGCCTCGTCCTCGATGGCCTGGGCAAAGGCGACCTGGGACCAGGCCATTAAAGCGAGCAGATACAAGGATTTCCGCATGATGTTCTCAGGGTTGTAGTTTTTTTGCAGCGTACCACGCCGGCTGGATGACTGGGTAACAGGCCTTTGTAAGAACACCCGGCACCGCTTTCATAAAGGTACAGGACGCTTAGTCTTGCTGAGTTATTCGCCTCTGATGTAAGGCTCGACCTGTTCTGAAATCTGGCTGCGATCGCCAACGATAGCCAGGGTCATGTCTTCTTCTCGAAGGTAGGTCTTTGTAATCTCCGATACTTGCTCCGGAGTAATCGCATAGACATTACTGACGTAGTCGGTGAGATAGCTATCTGACAATTCCTGTAGTTCCAGGTAACTCAGAATGTTGATAATCCCGTTGCGCGTTGAGTTCTGCAGCGTGAAGATGCCGGCCGCATAATTCTTGATGCCGGCCAGTTCCTCTTCGGAAGGTGGATGCTTCTGGAGATTGTCAGTCTCGTACATGATTTCCT
>JAQWSV010000139.1 GCA_029243005.1 Woeseiaceae bacterium | reverse complement strand
CGAGTTGCCCGGCAGTATCTTGTGTACCTTGTTGCTGGTCACGGCATAGACTTCGCCATCGTTGTCCTTTGCAAAACTGTTGACCATGCCAAGTCCACTGCCACCCGGGAGCAGCACCAGTTCGAACGGATTCCCATCATTATCGAATTCCACTGCCGAAATCTTGCTGGAGCAAAAATCAGCGAAGAGAAAGCGGCCCTGCAATTCCGGAATGAGTGATCCGCGATAGAAATACCCGCCGATGATCGCGCAGTGGCCACCGTCACGAGGATATTCAACCAATGGATCGGTCAGCGTCGGGTCACTGCAACTCCCGTACTGTTGCGAAAAACAGTTCGTACCTTCCTTGATATTCCAACCGAGGTTCCCACCGCTGAAAATCTCAGACACTTCCTCACTGTCGCTCTTTCCAACATCAGCAACATAAATTCGGCCTGTTGTCGAATCAATATCCCCCGCATACGGATTGCGTAACCCATGCGCATACACTTCTTCAAGCATCGTATTGCCGTTGCCGGCGTAGGGGTTGTCTGCAGGAATCGCATACGGATTCCCTGAATCGACGTCTATACGATGAATCTTGCCGAGAAACTGCGACATATTTTGTGCATTACCGGTCGGGTCTCCCTGCGTCGTTCCGTCACCCAGCCCAAACAGCAACATGCCATCGGGGTCAAAGGACAGGAAGCCACCCTGGTGATACTGCCCCCGAGGCCAGCTTAGCAATTGCACCTCGCTCGCCGGGTCGATGGACAGCCCATCGGCCGACAACTCGAAGCTGGCGATAATAACGTTCGCAAAGGCGTTATTGTCGGTCGGATCCTCCGAATAGTTGACGAAGATGCGACGGTCAGCAGGATAATCCGGATGAAAGACCATGGAGATCAGCCCGCCATCAGCCAGTCGCAGGACCGGACCTCTATGATCAAGCACTGTCGTGAAATCTACCGCATCGGGATCATTGTCGAAGCGGCCAATCAAGCCTTTGCGATTGGCGAAATACCACACGCTGGCATCACCGGGTGGCTGCACCAGGGCGGTCAGTTCAGTAGGGAAAGAAATATCACGGTAAACTCTCTCGATCGAAATATCGGCGGTCGCTGGCGGTAAAACCGCACTGCAAGTCAGATTCGCCGGCCGTGAGTCCATACCGCTGGGCGCGAATGCCTCGACGAAAATCGAAAACGGCGGCAGCGAAGTCGTAACCGCACCATCGCTGACCGATATCACGATGTCGCCGTATGTCGCTGCATCCGTGACGGATGGCAAGCCTTGCAGACGACCAGTTGCAGTATTAAACGATGCCCACGCCGGCATGCCGCTGATACTGAAAGAGAGCGGGTCACCTTCCGCGTCGCTTGCAACAGGCGCGAAGTCGTAGGCCTGGCCGGCATACAGAAACGACTCAGAATTACCAAAAATGCTCGGTCCGGTATTGGGCGGTTGCTTGTTGTCCAGTCCGCCACCTGATGAGCATACTCCTGATGAGACACCACACGCCGAAATGATTACGCTGAAAGTCAGTAACAAATATACAGCCGTACGACCTACCGTATGCGATCTGAACAATCTCGATTTGATAGTTCCAACTGCCGGCATAACTTTCCCTGTCATTCGGCAACGGTTCGTAACACGGCGTCAACGATTGATCGCTAAGAAACGTTGTTTGTTTTTATTGGACTTATGTATGACGAATCCTAGCGCCGAATTAATGATGTCGCCAGCGGCTCTTCACATAAGACGTTATTGAGGGCATATCTATTGCGATAGAGCTCCCTGGATAAGCTCGCCTTCCATCATCACGGCAGACGGTCTTATCTGCCATATATCATAGGGGTCGCCTACAAAGAAATTATTGTCGAGCACGACAAAATCGGCCAGTTTGCCCACCTCGATGGAGCCAAGGTCAAATTCCCTTCGTAACTGATAGGCTCCGTTGTTGGTATAGCCTTTGACCAATTGTTCGAGATCGAGTCGCTCGTCAACCAGCCCTCTGACACCATCATCTTCAGATTCCCACCATTCCCTTGGATACTGCCGCGTGTGTCCTACCTGCATACCCAGCCAGGGACTGATGTAGGTGGCCAGCATCTCACCCCCCCACCATTCATCGCTGGAGAAAGAAACTACAGCGCCACTGTCAAAGACCGATCGCGACTGGTAGGTCATTTCGTAGCGCTCTTCACCGAGAAGATTTCTGGAGACATTGCTGTTCTCAACACCCATCCACCAGGGCGTGAAGTTGGCAATTACACCCAGTTCTTCTATACGTCTCAGGTCACTCGGATCGATAAGGGCAAGATGAGCAACCGTAACCCTAGGATAGAAATCGCCTTCCACCGCCGTCTTTGCTGCTTCAACCGCATCCAGCACCGTCCGCACAGACATATCCCCAATCGAATGTACCATCAGGTCCAGTTTTGTCTCATGCAGCTCCAGGAGCAGGTCGCGAAGCTCGTCCGCAGACAGCATCGTCCGGCCTTCTGTACCACTGGAATACGGCTGCAGAAATGCGGCTGACTGGTTTGCAGTAATACCATCCATGAACAGCTTCACCGAATTGAATTGCAGGCGTTCGCCGCCATACTCCTCGCGATAGCGCAACACTTCCGATACCGCCGTCATAGCACGCTCCGGCGTGAATATCTGGTAGGTGCCGTAGTACCTAACGGGTAACCGCCCCTCCTGCTCAAGTTGGGAAACGACGCCATAAACGAGATCCCCGTACCCCTTGTTACCGGCGTCAAACAGCGATGTAACACCATGCCTGCTGAGTATCTGGAGGGTCTCTGCCACGCTTTCCTTGTGGAGTTCCCGGCGCGCTTCATCATCAAGCGCAAAATGCTCGGCAAAATGTTGTACGCCGGCGCCCTCCTTTAGCCAACCTGATGGTTCCCCGTTCTCGTCTCGCGCATACATCGCCAAACCAGGCCTGGGATCGGGTGTGTACTTGTCGACACCTAGTCTTTCCAGCGCCATCGAGTTCAACCAATAATCGTGACCGGTAGCACTCTCAAACCAGACCAGACGATCCGGCACCACGGCGTCCAATACTTCCTTCCTGGGACCTGCGTCGCCCTGAACAAACATATCCGTGGGCCAACAGCACGGGCGCAACCATTCTTGGTTAGGATTTGCATCGGCATAGGCTTTCACGGATGCCAGCAACTCCTCAGGTGTGTCTCCCTCTACATCACCGAAATTTTCGACGTTGACGTAACCCGGATGCGAATGACCATCCGTCAGTCCCGGAATAATCAGTTTTCCGTCGAGATCAATGGTGGTGTCGCTGATAAACGCAGACAGCCCGCCGGTATCGCCGACATAGATAAACTGCCCATTTTTAATCGCCAAAGCGTCTGCCCAGGATTGATCCTCATCAGCCATATAGATCGAAGCGCCAGTGATGATTATATCCGCACGCTCTGGAGCAGATTCCTCACCGCAGGATGCAACCGCGATCAGGAGGACCCAATACCAAGCCAAGTTCTTCGAATTCGTGACCATTAGAGATCCTCTGCTTTTTAAAAGTATGCCGACCAGTAACAAATTATAGCTGGATAGATTTTCGCGACCTACGTGCCTGTAGGAACGCGAGATAGCAATAAACAATAAAAGTAGAACCAGATAGGTTCGGCTTTACCGATATTGGGTAAATCAGGGTCGAACCGAGCTTTTCGCAAAACTCGATTCAATTCATTATTCACCTTATTTGCAGCTACGCCACCCTTCTAGAACGGACCATCCTCAAGTGGGTTCCGGAGGTCTTCACAATACACTTTGTCGACCATTTGCGTGGGCAGAACATTCTCAGGCACCACCACTCATGCCACCAAGAACAACCCCCAAATCGGCAGACTACCTGAGGCGCCCATAGAACGTCATTCTCGCCGACTCAGAAAGTGCAATTCCAGGTTCCGTGTTGTAAGCCAGCACGACCAGCATGCGTGTCCGGTTGCCGATTGTCGGAGTTACTCGGTGCATTGAATTTCTTCCTCGAAAAAGAACAAGTGCACCGGCGCACATTGATAGCTTCTCAGTCGCAATGTCACCATCCAGCACCCTCCCACATAGCGCGAAATTCATTTCGCCCGCATCCGCATCACGCACGTCTTTAACATACTCAAAAACACCACCATCCCTTGGGTTTTGAATCATTAGCGTGATTGCGAAAGACGAATTGTCAAAGTGCCAACCGAGCTCTTGCCCTTCGCTTGCGTAATGCAGATTTATGGACGACAACGGATCTGCATATTCATACAAACTGGATTCACCCAAAACAAAACAAAGAAACGCTCGAAACTCCTCATCTTCGTACAACATACGAAGTGCAGAATCAGGCGGGATTTGGTCATCCGTGATACAGCCTTTCGATGAAGATACCAATCGATTGCGTGGATGATCCGCCACATAGTCATCATCGGCATGGGTGAGATATATGTTGTGATCTTCGACCGTGTAGTAGGCAAGGTGTTGACTTCCTATCCCTTCATTCTGAATGGACCGGATTGCCGCAGGTTTCAGAAAGTTTCGCAGGACAAGCGCCCCATTCTCATCAAGAGTACTTTTGCATTTGGCACGAAATTCATTACTGTCAATTGCATAGTGATCGAGGTTAACTATACCGAACAGTGCCTTGTTCATTAATGACCCTCCATATCTCTGATATTCAATTTCATTTTTTGAAGTAGAGGCTATGGCGTTGCCTGTTAAGCGCAATTTTGACTCAAAGCACCATTGCGGCTAACCAGCCGAATACGATAAGTGGGATTGTAAAATGGATAAATGTCGGTACCACCGTATCCCAAATATGGTCATGCTGGCCGTCCGCATTTAGGCCGGCCGTTGGACCAAGGGTGCTATCAGAAGCGGGTGAGCCTGCATCACCCAGTGCCGCGGCAGTTCCGATCAATGCAGTGGTCGCCATTGCCGAGAATTCGAAATTAATACATAGAGGTACGTAGATTGCGGCAATGATAGGGACCGTCGAAAATGAAGAACCAATCCCCATCGTTACCAGGAGCCCGATTAATAGCATCACGATTGCAGCCAACGGCTTGCTATCTCCGATTAGGCCCGAAGCGTCCTCTACCAGCTGCGGAATTTCACCAGTTGCCATCATCACTTCCGCAAATCCTGACGCAGCAATCATGATGAACCCGACAAATGCCATCAACTGTAAACCCTGCGTAAATACGTCGTCCTGCTCGCTCCATTTGATGAAACCGCATACAGAAAGAAGCGCAAAACCGGTCAGGCCGCCGAACACCATCGAGCCGCTCCAGAGCTGAACGGCCAGCGAAGCTGAAAGCGCTATGACAATGCCAGAAAGCTGCCATCTATTCAGTTCGATCGGCGCCTGCTCGGTGTTATTCCCCTGGATTGAGCGATCCTTGTAAATCTTCGTCTTTCTGTAAGTTACCAGGAGAGCAAAAAGCAACCCAACACACAGGCCAGCCACCGGAATCAGCATAGCTATTGATGGCATACCTCGCTCGATGCTAAAGCCCACCGGTTGCCCTGCGCTATTGATGTTCGCAATCAGGATGTCGTTGAGGAAGATGTTGCCGTATCCAATCGGAGCTA
>JAQWSV010000136.1 GCA_029243005.1 Woeseiaceae bacterium | reverse complement strand
AGCCGGCTCGTCCGGTGGAGCTTCGCTTTCTGTAGGCGCTTCCAGCGCCGGCTGTCCACAGGCACATAGCAGGAATGTTGCGACGACGCCGAGCATAGCCAGTTTCTTGTCGGACATTAGTTTTCTCCACACGATTGTTCTTCAGTTATTCCCGGCAGAATACCGGGGATGCGTTTTGGCAACAACGGCCATTTTTTCGCAATCTGGTGTCACTCACGGTATTTGGACCAGGTCGGAATGTCGCGGTCATCGCAGGCCCAGTCGACACGCGAATCGCACATGTTCTGGTTGATCGGCTGGACCGAGGAATACCCGAATGTCTTTCCAATCATTGGTTTTATGCAATGTTGCATGGATACGAATGACCAGGCAGCGTCAAAACATCTCGCTTGAGCCGGGCTGGTCGTCACTCGGCTCCTCACGCGCGACAATATGATCGCCTGTGATCATCTTGGCGTAGCTCAGGCCGGGTCCGACCATAGGGTACACACCGGCATCGGGATCGATGATGACTTCGAGGAATGCCGGGCCATCGAATTCGATGAATTCCTCGACGGTAGACGCAATGTCGGCCTTCTTATCGAGCCGGCGGGCGAACTTGAAGCCGTCCGCTTCGGCCGTCCTGACAAAGTCTTTGCTATGCAGCGACTTGTCGCTGCCGGATAAGCGGCCCTGGTAAAAGAGCTTCTGCCATTGGCGAACCATGCCGTCGCCATAGTTATTGAACACAACGACCTTGACCGGCATGCCGTAAGTGGTGGCAGTTTCCAGTTCGCCGATGTTCATGCGCATGCTGCCGTCACCGTCGATGTCTATGACCAGTCTGTCGCGTTGCGCGAACTGTGCACCGATTGCCGCTGGCAAACCAAAGCCCATCGTGCCCATGCTGCCGGACGTCAGCCAGAGGCGCGGCTCGCGAAAATCAAAGTACTGTGCGGCCCACATCTGGTGTTGGCCGACACCCGTCGAGATGATTGCTTTACCACCGGCGATCCGATTAATCTCCTCGATCACGGCATAAG
Organism: Woeseiaceae bacterium; assembly: GCA_029243005.1. Classification (GTDB taxonomy): domain Bacteria; phylum Pseudomonadota; class Gammaproteobacteria; order Steroidobacterales; family Woeseiaceae; genus SZUA-117. The sequence continues at coordinate 10,949 of JAQWSV010000136.1, read as the reverse complement.
GTTGAATCAGTTCGCTGTCGCGATCGTAATTCATACGGTGGGTGTCTTTGAGTTCGGCAATATGCTTGTGCCACTCTCCAAAGTCCTTGGAGAAACCGGTACGTTCTCCGTAGGCAAGGACGTCGTCGAGATCCTGTGACAATGCGCCGACATGATGCCAGTCGACGCTCTTTACCTTGCCGATTTCGGAAACGTCGACATCGAAGTGCGCAATACTGCGCGCGTTTGGCGCGAAGTTGGCGGGATCTCCGGCAACCCGGTCGTCGAAGCGGGCTCCGATCGCAATCAGGAAATCGCAGTCTTCTACCGCGTAGTTCGCGAAGGCGGTCCCGTGCATTCCCAACATGTGCAATGCAAGGGGGTGCTTGGTATCACTCGCCCCAAGCGCCATCAAGGTCGTTGTTACCGGAATGTGGAATCGATTCGCGAGGTCACGCATATGCTTCGTGGCATTGCCGTTAATAACACCCCCACCAGCGTAAATCAGTGGCCGCTCGGACTCCGACAGCATTTTGTAGAAGCGTTCGCAAGCGTCGTCAGTAACGCGGTTTTCGACCACAGATTGCAGGCGACTGCGGTAGCCTTGCAGCGGGAGCGAGCCCGATCCCGCGAACTCACCCTCCCAGTTTTGTATATCTTTGGGGATGTCTATAACGACAGGTCCGGGTCGTCCTGTCTTGGCGATTTCGAACGCGCTTCTTATTGTCGCTTCGAGTCGTGACGGATCCGTCACGAGGAAAACATGTTTCGCGACCGCGCCCATGATGGCGGCGACGGGCGCTTCCTGGAACGCATCCGTGCCCATTGCATTGGTCGGGACTTGACCACAAATGACGACGATGGGCACGGAATCCGCCATGCAATCTCTAACCGGTGTAACGGTATTGGTGGCGCCGGGGCCTGAAGTCACCATCACGACCCCCACGTCACCGCTTGCACGTGCGTAGCCTGCTGCCATGAAGCCTGCACCCTGCTCGTTAGCTGGGACGATCAATGCAATCGGTGACTTGCCATCACTGCCGCGATGACTGTCGTTGTAACGAAACACCGCATCGTAGGTCGGCAGAATAGCGCCGCCAGAATAGCCGAAAACTGTGTCGACATTTTCGTCGGCGAGAACCTGCACGACGATATCCGCACCACTCATACGTGTGCCGGCGAGCGGATGTTTATCAATGGGGCTGGCGGGTTCGGACGTGACCATGACGGAAACTGGAAAAGACATGTAAGTACCGGATTTTTTCCGAGTGTTTACTAAATTCTGCTGCATTGCAATACTCGGGATTCTGCGACAACATCACTGGCCTGAAATCCGTCAATGGTTTCAGGCTAATTTAAGTTACAGGCTCAGGATCAGGTTCATTCATGCGACATGTCATCTCGGTTTTGCTGCAAAACGAAGTCGGCGCGCTAACGCGAATGACAGGTTTGTTTTCGTCGCGTGGATACAACATAGACTCGCTCAATGTTGCACCGACTGACGATCCACTGGTATCCCGCGTTACGCTGGTCATCGAGGGATCTGATGCCGCGATCGCCCAGCTCAATACCCAGCTGGCAAAACTGGTCGATGTCGTCAACATCCACGACATGACCCTGGGAGACCATTTCGAGGGCGAACTGGCGATCGTCAAGATGAAGTTGCAGACGGGCGGATACGTAAAGGTTGCCAACCTCGCGAAGCAGTACGGCGCGGAAATCCTCGATGAGTCACAGGTCAGTTGCACAGTTCGACTCACTGGCCGGCCGTCGGAAGTCGACGATTTTATTCGTGCCGCAGCAGAATTCGCGGATATATCGGCAGTCGCCCGCAGCGGAAGCGTCGCTGTCTCCAAGGGCGAGGTGACGTTATCGTCCTATGCCAGGCATCATCGATTGACCGGATAGTTCTGCCCCATGTCAAAATCTGACCTCAACCAATTACGCCGCCTGGTGATAAAGATTGGCTCTTCGCTATTGATTGATGCCGAAGGGCGACTCGATTATGTCGTACGTGGGGATGGACAGACGAGACCCTGAAGCCGGCGTGACTGATCAATACGACATTGTAGTGATCGGCGGGGGTATCAACGGTGCCGGTATTGCGCGCGACGCTGCCTTGCGCGGGGCCAAAGTCATTCTGCTCGAGAAAAACGATTTCGGCAGTGGCACGTCCAGCTGGTCGAGCCGCCTTATTCACGGCGGTTTGCGCTATCTTGAACACGGTGAAATACCTCTCGTCTTCGAATCCCTGCATGAACGTCGCCGCCTGCGTGAGTTGGCGAGTCATCTCGTTCGTGGACTGAAGCTCAGTATTCCAATCTATGCAGACAGCCGGCGTGGCAAGTTCATCATCCGCCTCGGTATGCTCGCCTACGATCTCTTGTCGGTCCGGAAAAAACTGCCAAAGCACCGGATGCTCACTGCACGCGAATTACTCATGGAGGAGCCTGGACTGCGTGAGGAGGGACTCATGGGTGGTGCACAATATTTTGATGCGCAGGTGACTTTTGCCGAACGCCTGGTCATTGAGAATGTCATTGCAGCGCAGGAAGCAGGCGCTGTTGTTCGCAACTACAGCTCGGTAATTGGCATTACGGTGCGCGAACAAGAGGTTCGGTCTGTGCAGTTTGTCGATCAAAACAGCGGCGTGGAAACAGAAATCTCTGCACGAGTCGTGGTCAACGCGGCCGGTCCATGGGTGGACCGCGTCCTGGCGACTGTCAATCGTGAGATGAAGCCTGTGATGGGTGGTACAAAAGGCAGTCACATCGTCGTCAGTCGATTTCCAGGTGCGCCGTCGTCTGCGTTCTATGTCGAAGCAAGGAAGGATGGCCGGCCGTTTTTTATCATTCCCTGGAATGACCTGGTCTTGATTGGTACGACGGACATTCGCTACCAGGGCGATCCCGGGGACGTCACCGCCAGTGCGGAGGAAGTCGATTACCTGCTCGAGGAAACCAATGCGGTATTTCCGTCGGCTGGATTGTCACGTGCCAGTATTCATTATGCCTATGCCGGCGTTCGTCCTCTGCCACGACACGACAAGGGCCCCGAATCGGCAATCACGCGCAAGCACATCATTCTCACACACCGAGGACTGGCGAAGGGATTGATGTCGATTATCGGTGGCAAGCTGACGACCTACCGAAATCTCGCGGAACTTGTGGTTAACAAGTCGCTGCGAGAATTGGATGGGGAGTTTGATAAGTGTCAGACACGGGAGCTGCCACTACCGGGTTGCGTCGATCTCGATGACGCCGCCAGGAAAGTCATGGCATCACCGGGTATATCTACGGCATGTGCCGACCGATTGCTGTCAATCTATGGAGGTCGGGCGCTCGAGATCATTGCCTTGTCAGCGGAACAAACCGGTTTCATTGATGAAGCGCAGACCGTCCTCGTTGCCGAAGTCGTTCACACAATGCGCAAGGAGTTTGCCGTCACGCTGACAGACATTGTCCATCGGCGGCTGATGATCGGCTTGTTGCCGAACCAGGGTCGCGCGATGGTTGCATCGATCGTCGATATCGCGACCCAAGAGCTGGACTGGGACAAGTTGAGACAGCACCAGGAGCTGGATAGACTCCGGGATCACGAGGAACGATTGCGCGTGTAAGCCGCCTCACAGGTATAAATCGGTCTAATTGCGCCCTGCGACCATGAGTTTCTATCTGTCCTTCGTGAATCCGAGGTCCCTGAAACGCTGACGGACAACGTGGCGAGAAACGCCCTATCGGGAGACCTTTTCAAGCACCTGGGTCGGTGTGTCTGTTTCCCTGTAGTAGCCGTGGCGTGTAGCCATCTTGTCAAACGCGACGTCGCGGTCTGTTTCCGTCGCATACCAATGGATATGTTCCCAGTCGTCGCCGAGTATGCGGGTGAAGGTGTCGGATGTTGGCAATGTGACGCGAATACCGTATCGGCGCTCGACATTGGCGGTGTCTTTACGAACAAGATTGTGTTTGTGACAGTAGGGCAACGTGCATTCCCGCAGAATTCGAATCAGATTGCGCGCGATCATACCGTGTCGAAGGCGGCTTCACTATCCTCATGATGCGAATGGGGCTGACCGGCGCGTCGTGGTGTCCTGAGGCCGGTTCGCAGGGCTTGCTGGAGACCATCGATACGCTCGGAAAACCGACCGAGAAGTTAGCCGAATACGTCTTTTTTCAATAACTTGGAACTGGATGCTTGCAAAATTCTACCTCTGCGCATTGAATGTCGATCATGGCGTTTAGGCACCTGAGAAGACTGCTCCACACTATGACTGAAGACGCTGAAAACAGGTCGTCGACTGTACTCGACAAGACCGCCGAGTTCTTTAACGTCGGTTCGCCGCTGCACGCCGTGCGGCCTGGCTACATCAGGCGTGGTGCCGATGATCTGTTGTTCGATACCCTGATGATGGGTCATTACGCGCATGTGATTGCACCTGATCGAACCGGTAAGACCAGCCTGATTGCTGCGACATCGGCGCGACTTCAAAACAATGGCTTTAAAGTCGCCGTGCTGGACCTCAACCAGATCAGTGAACGGGATGGCGGGTCTGATGGCGGTCGCTGGTTCTATAGCATTGCCTATCGCCTGTGCCGGCAACTGCGGCTGAAGACCGATCTGCAGAGCTGGTGGCAGGATCATTCAATTTTGAGCAACCGGCAGAGGCTGGTTGAGTTCTATGCCCAAATCGTTCTGAAGAATATCCAAGAACGAATTATCGTCTTTATCGACGAGGTCCAGAACGTCGCCGAGTTGCCTTTCGCCGAACATTTATTAGCCAGTATTCGTACCGCACACAATGCGCGTCCCACGGAGCCAGAGTTCAATCGCCTCGGCTTCGTTCTGATCGGAGAGTGCGATCCGCTCAGCCTGATCGATGACCCAAAAATGTCTCCCTTTGCGATTTCCACCGAAGTGAGGCCCGGAGACTTTACGCGTGATAATTTGCAGGTGTTTGCCGCCGAACTGAACTTGTCGGTCGCAGATGCCGAGGCGGCGTTGGATCGTGTCTATTTCTGGACGAGCGGGCAGCCCTATCTCAGCCAGAAACTGTCTCGGGCGATCGCAAGGGAGACTATCAAGGGCGATCTGCTCGAAACCATCGATCGACTGGCCAGTCATCAGCTGGGCGGTCGCGCGGCGACTACCAGCGAGCCTCATATGAGCTACCTGCATCGTGTGGTGATCAATGACCGGAAAAACTATGAGTCGCTGCTGACGACGCTCGGAAAAATTCGGAAAGGCATCAAGATCAGTTATGACCCGGATTCGGCGCGGCACCGGAAATTGCTTGCTATGGGCTTCGTCGTCGTCAACGAACAGGGTGACTTCGAGATTCGCAATCGCCTGTACGAATCCGTATTCACCGCAAAGTGGGCAAACGATAATCTGCCCCTGCATTGGCGAGGGCCGGCAATTGCTGCCGCCGTGGTGATCGCGCTGACCGCCATTCCTTTCCTGTATACGCAGGTACTGCCCAAACCCTATTTGCAGGTCATGACGAATCATACCTATGACCTTGAAACCGTGTCGGATGCCTACGCCAACCTGCGGTCATTCCCGGGACATGACCAAGCAGCCGACCGGATGTATCGGTCAGTTATCGAAAACCGGGCCCGCCTAGCAACAGATCGCGATGATATTCGGAATATATCTCGATTCGCGGCGGTTTTGCCTGGCGGACTGGCCCTCGCGGACCGGATGCAGGCAGAGTACTGGGACCGCACGGCGCGCATGGAGATGCGGAACGAGAATCGTGATGCAGCATTGCTGGCCACACTGGAATCCCTGGTGTTGTCGACACAGGTTCGTCGGCGTCGCGCGGCATCGCTGATTGCCGACGACTATACGGGTCTACAGGCCACGGTACCGACACAGTCAGCCGACCATCTGGTATTCAATGCCGAAAGCGCTCAGCTCAGCTACTTCAAGGGACCGGAAGTTACACAGTGGTCGATTTCGGAAAGCGCAATTCAGTCGCGTGAGCCTTGGAAGATCTCGGCGCTGGAAGTCAGTCCACTGGTCCGCCGGGTCATTGTGGATCGAGAGGGCACAGCGAGTCGCATCGGCCTGACGATCAATGTCAGCCATCCCAGGCTTGATGATATTCGTATGCGCCTCAGCGCACCGTCAGGTCGCACGGCAGATATTCAGTTTGACCAACCGTCGTCTGCCGCCAACGAAGAAATCCGCATACCCAGGAGCCAACTCGACCCGTTGGTCGGAGAGATGCTGACAGGAACTTGGAGTCTGAGTTTGCGCGATGAGGCGATGGGTGTGGCGGGGCATTTGATGAACTGGGACCTGAGCTTGAATTCGCAGGTGGCGGTCGAAACTTTCGATCGCGGCCTCGACATACCCGACCCCGTCGAAAGACCATCGGAAAACTTGTGGCAAAGCACCGACGGGCGCTACGCTGTCGCCAGGGCATTGCAAAGCGACAGCGCCCGGGTCTGGGATCTGAATTATGCTCAGGCCGCGAGGACCATTGCCGTGCCGGCGAACGAGCAAGTACTCGGGTTGAGCGCCAACGCGACATACCTCGTCACTGTGATCCAAAATCGCGTCAACCTGTGGCGCACGGCTGACGGTAGCAAAAGCCTTTCTTTCGAGCTCGGCGAGTCCGTCACAGACACGACGCTGAGCGAGGACGGTCAATACCTGTTGGTCACGTATCAGAGTGATCCGGACACGCTATTCGAAGTCTGGTTGCTGGACAGTGGCGACATCGTTGCCGAAATGAGCATTGCCGGTGTGCCTGCTATCCGGGCTATCGATGCAAGCGCGACGTACATCGCGGTCGCCGACTACGATCGCGCGCTGAGGATATGGAACCTGCGGGAAGGTGCGCAGATTGCGCAGTTCGACCTCGAGTATCAGCCGACGGAAATCCATCTGTCGGCGAATGGCGATGCCATGGGCGCATTACTCGGCGGGCAGGGTGTGGTCATGTGGAAGACTAGCCAGCCGGATGAACCGCTATTCAAGGAGACGGGTCCTGGTGAATGGAGCTTCGCATTCTCGCGTTCCGGTGCGCGATTTGTTGCCGGGAATCAGAACCAGGGTGTGAGGGCTTACCGAACGTCGGACGCTGTGCCTACAGGCCCTGTCATTGATCCAGGTCTAAAGGCCGAAACGGAACAGCTGCTAGCATTCAGCAGTGACGAGCAATTGCTTGTGACAGCAGGAGTCGGTGACGTGGCAAGATTCTGGTCCGTACCTGTCATTGCCGCAAATACCGCGCAAGACGAACTGGCGCCAGAAAAAGTATGGCGGGAGTCCGCGGCGTCGATCTCCGCAGTTTCTGAGGGTGGCGAACGAATGGCATTTGGTGACAACTCCGGACATGTGCACATTGAGAAGGTTGGAACCCCATCCGGTGAAAATACGGCCGCCGACGAAATCAGTTTCTTGGGCCACCAGGGCGGGGTCTTGTCGATGCAATTTAGTGGCGACGGATCGGTCGTCGCAAGCTCCGGATCGGACGGAACGATTCGTGTCTGGGATGCAGTGACCGGTTTGCCACGTGCGTTTTACGGGCGATCCACGACGTCGATTGTCGACAAGCTCGAATTCTCCCCGACGGCAGGCCAACTCGCCGTACTTGGTGGCCAGCGAGTTTGGCTCATGGATGCGGAGACGGGCGCCGAGCTTGCGAGCGTCGATCTTGGCGAGGTTCACCATGATATTGCCTTCGCTACAGATCAGACGATTTATCTAGGCGCTGAAAGTGGGGTACTGCGCAACCTGTATTCAGACCGAAACGGCAACTGGCATATGCGAAATGTGTGGCAGGGCTCAGATTCGATTCACCACGTCGAGATTGCAGCCGAGCGGCAAAACATCGTGCTCGTCAATTCGCGCAACGAAGTGATGTTGCTGGATTCTGCTGATGGCCGCGTTAGCTCCGAAACCCTGACATTGCCGAGCCAGGTCGAGGAGGTGGCGTTCAGTCCTAATGAATCGCGGGTGTTGTTCCGCTCAGGCCGATGGATACATCGTGCGCTGGTCACGCCAACGGGGCTCATATGGACCGATACCGCACGTGCACCGAAAGCGATGAATGGGTCGGGTATGGCCTTTGAAATCGGCGATGGTTCAGAACTCGGGCAGGGTACCAACCCATCCGGCGATCGCGTTTTGATACTGGCGCGGGACACTGGTGTTACCGAGCTTTCGGAAGTGCGATTCAACTACACGGACGGTCCGTCACTGTTTGGCAGCAGGAACGAGCTCCTGCACGAGTGGAAGGAACGTCTGGAGGGGCTTGAACTGGATCCCTTCCTTCGACAAGGCCTCTGAGTCCTGATCAGGTCGGGTGCCGTCCCAGCGGGTTCCGGATCCACACCCTGAATCGTCCGATAAACTCCGGCAGCGCCATGTACATGGCCGCTGCGAACAACGCGTTGAGTACGCCGACGATGGCAAACAGCGCCGGAATGGACAGGCCGGCGTTCAACAGCAGAAGCGCCATAACGGCTGCCATTACGATGAACACCGAATTGATGATGTTGTTTGCGGCGATGATTCTGGATAGGTGGTGCTGATCCGCGCGTTCCTGGATCATTGCGTACAGCGGCACGCTGTAAATTCCACCAAAGGCACCCAGCATTACGATATCGAGCAATATGCGGATGCTGCCGGCCCGGTCCAGTAGTTCTGCGAACGAATTGACCGGCGTTACGTGCATGACAGGCTGGGCGAAATACAGGTCGATCGCAAAAACCGTCAGGCCGATTGAACCAAAAGGAACGAGCCCGGGTTCGACACGATGTCCCGATAGACGCTCGCAGAGCAGAGACCCTGCGCCGATACCGATTGAGAATGTGACGAGCAAAACAATGTTGATCGACTGATTGCCCTGCAGAATGTCCAGTGTATAAGCAGGAATTTGCAGCGTGATCGCCGATCCGAAAAACCAGAACCAGGAGATGCCGAGGATTGCGAGAAACACCGCGCGGTCCTTGCGTGCGAAGCCGACGATATGGATGGTCTCGCGCCAGATGTTCCAGCTTAACTTCAAGTTGGGATCTACGGGCGGCGTATGCGGTACGGCGCGACTGGCCATGTAGCCGATGACGGCAAACGCGATGAGGCAGGCGGAAAGCACATAGAGATTATCCGGATCATGCGCGACAGCGAGATCGCCGACCAGCAGTCCAAGAATAATGGCCAGGTAGGTGCCCGACTCAACCAGCGCATTGCCACCAATTAGTTCACGCGTTTCGAGTTTTTGTGGCAGGTAGGCGAACTTGACCGGCCCGAACAAGGTGGACTGAAAGCCCAGCAGGAACAAGACGAAGAACAGGAGCTCATAAAGATCGTTGACCAGCGCGAAGGCGGACAGAAACATCAGGCAGATTTCGATCGTTTTGATGATGCGCATCAACTGCGACTTTTCGTACTTGTCCGCCAGCTGGCCGGCACTGGCAGAGAAGAGAAAAAAGGGTAGCATGAACAAGGCGCCGGCAATATTTGCGAGCTGGCTCGCATTCATATCGAAGACCGTAATGCCCTGAAACGTTATGACGATGATCAGGCCATTACGAAATACGTTGTCGTTGAATGCGCCTAGAAATTGTGTGGCAAAAAACGGTACGAAACGCCGTTCAGTGAGTAGATTAAACTGATTGGAAGTGGCCACCGGGTCACTATATCAATTGACCGGAAACCGGGTAAGAACTATCCGGGGCTGCGGTGTGTCGATGGGTTCGTCAATCGCGCACTCCGCCGGCTTGCGACCGACCATGTCCTCATGGCCAACTGTGATCTCGTTCGTAAGATCAGCCTAGCTCAGCAAGATGTTTGGGCTGTAGATCGTGACAGACTGTGTTGAGCAAGCGCACTGAAACGCAGATATGCATTTCGACTATCTGTGGCATGCGAAACGCATCATAGGGCATTCGACTGACGATGAGAATTGTGCGCGCCACAACGAAGCGTCGAACCTGAAACAGGTGCGCGAAGCTCTCAGAAAACGTCAGCAGACTTCAGAGTAAGCTGTCCGCCCGGCGCTGACCTGGCATCAAGTTGCCTAACTCGACTCTTCCGGCATGGTCCTGACGTGCAGGTCCCTTTGTGGGAAGGGGATTATTATTTCGTCTTCCGCGAACGCTTTATAAACGGCACAATTTAATTCGTGCAGCATGCGCCCACGGTCAACGGGGCGATCGATCCAGCACAGTAGTTCGACATCGAGGCTGGAATCTCCGAAGCGTCGAAAACGCACCCTGGCTGGTGGTGTTTTACAGACCTCTTCGTGATTGTTGGCAACGTTCGACAGGCACTCGATGACCTCGTCGATGTCAGAGCCGTAGGCGACGCCGACCGAAAGGCGAATGCGGTGCCTAGACGACGGGCCACCGGCCTCGTTAATGATTTTCGCATTGCCGATCACACCGTTCGGGATGGTGATCTCGACATCGTCGCGCGTAAGGATACGAGTGCTGCGCAAACCGATGTAGGTCACTTTGCCACGCTCGCCCGAGTCGAGGATGATGAAGTCGCCGATCTTGTAGGGTGCATCGGCAACGATGGACAGACCGGCAAATAGATTCGACAGTGTATCCTGCGCGGCAAAGCTGAGCGCGAGGCCAACAATACCGGCGGCAGCAAGCCATGCGGCGACATCGATATTCCAGGCTAGGAAGACGAAATAGATCGCCAGTGCGAGTAGCGTAATCTTCAGGACGTTATTCGCCAGTGGCACCATGCTGGCGTGCAGACGGCTGCCGTTGCTGCCGCGACTACGCGACAGCACCGACAGCAGGACACGGGAAAGATGACGGAAAAAGTTGTACCAGATGAAGATGGCAATCGTCTTCAGGATGCCCTGTGTCAGAAAGGCTGGGGTATCCGGCAGGCCTATTCGATCCGTCGCGAGCGCTAGTCCCAGCAAGACGAAGGACACAAAGATCGGTTTGTGCAACAGGTTGACAAGTTCATCGTCGACCGTCGTGCTTGAACGTCCG
>JAQWSV010000095.1 GCA_029243005.1 Woeseiaceae bacterium | reverse complement strand
CCCTGAGAGTGAAATCTATGGAAGAGAAAGAGTTGCGGCGTTTTTCGCGCGTCGTTGTCGATGGTGTTGAGCAAGCTCCCAGCCGCGCAATGCTGCGAGCGGTTGGGTTTGAAGAAGAAGACTTCTCCAGGCCGCAAATTGGTATTGCCTCGACCTGGAGCATGATTACCCCGTGCAATATGCACATTCATGAGCTTGCCAAGAAGGCGGGCCAGGGTGCGGACGAGGCCGGTGGCAAGAGTGTCATATTCAATACGATCACTGTGTCGGACGGCATTGCGATGGGTACGCTTGGCATGCGCTATTCACTGGTCTCCCGGGAAATCATTGCCGACTCGGTAGAGGCGGTGGTTGGAGCGGAGGGATTCGATGGCGTTGTCGCAATCGGCGGCTGCGACAAGAACATGCCGGCCTGCATCATGGCGATGGCGCGACTAAATCGACCCAGTGTTTTTGTTTACGGAGGCACGATCAAGCCGGGCGCTAAGCGCCGCGATATCGTTTCAGTATTCGAAGCAGTAGGCGCTCATGCGGCCGGCAAGATTGATGATGCCGAATTGCTCGAGGTGGAAAAAACTGCTATTCCGGGTGCCGGTGCGTGCGGCGGGATGTATTCCGCAAATACGATGGCGTCAGCGATTGAGGCACTGGGAATGAGCCTTGGCAACAGCTCTGCACAGGAAGCGATATCCGAAAGCAAAGCGAAGGATTGTCTGCATGCTGGCGAAGCCGTAATTAACCTCATCAAGGAAGGTATCAGGCCGCGCGACATCATGACCAAGGAGGCGTTTGAGAATGCGATCACTGTGATTAATGCGCTCGGTGGTTCGACGAATGCGGTGATGCACCTCATGGCGATGGCGCGTGAGGCCGACGTCGATCTGTCATTGGATGATTTCACTCGCATTGGTGTCCGCACACCCGTGCTCGCAGACGTGAAACCCAGCGGGAAATACTTGATGTCGGAATTGATCGACATTGGCGGCATTCAGCCGCTGATGAAACGCATGCTCGACGCTGGCATGCTGCACGGCGACTGTCTGACGGTCACCGGCAAGACGATGGCTGCGAACCTGGCGGACGTTCCTGATTATCCTGAGGGGCAGGATGTCGTCCGGGACTTCGACGATCCGATCAAGCCGGAAGGGCACCTCGTGATCCTGTACGGAAACCTGGCCTCGGAAGGGGCGGTCGCGAAAATCACGGGCAAGGAAGGATTGCGCTTCGAGGGTAGTGCGAAAGTCTTTCATTCTGAAGAGGACGCGCTGCAGTCGATTCTCGACGGCAAGATTACGAAAGGCGACGTGGTCGTGATTCGTTACGAAGGACCGAAGGGCGGACCAGGCATGCGGGAAATGCTCAGTCCCACCGGTGCCATCATGGGCAAGGGGCTGGGTGAAGATGTTGCTTTGATTACGGACGGACGTTTTTCGGGTGGCAGTCACGGTTTTGTCGTTGGCCATGTGACCCCTGAGGCTGCAGTTGGTGGGAACATTGCCCTGATCGAAGACGGCGACAGCATCGTAATCGATGCCGAAGCCTGTCGAATTGATCTGGAAATTTCCGGCGACGAATTGGAGCGCCGGCGCGCCGCATGGAAACGACCGCCGTCCAGTGTCAAGACCGGAATTCTGGCCAAATATCGTGCAGAAGTAAGGTCGGCATCGGAAGGGGCCGTGACCGTTGCGCCGCCGTGGGACGAGTCGACCTGATCCGGTTTGACCTTGGACGTGTCGTTCGATTTACTGTGCACATCGACTGATTATCCACCCAGGTATTGTGCCGTTATATCGGCAACACCGTTGCCCGATAACGATGAAAACGAATGGCGCGCCAGAGGTGCATGGGTGCGAACGACGGGGAAACCGAGCGGACAAAAGCGCCGTTGAGCTGTCATAAAAATCCGCAAGGTTCTCTCTGTGCGGGTTTTTTTTGACACGGCGAAGTGAAGAAGCGCAGACCACTCAGGACAAGACGTGCCATCTGAAAGGGATATCGAAAAGGAACTCTGGTGGGTTCACAAGCGGAGCGAGTTACTAAGCCTTGCAGACCAGCATCTCAATGCTTATGTCTATGATCTCAATACGGTTGCGCAGAAGGCGGGTGATATTCAATCGCTCGGTGCAGTGGACCGCACGCTGTATGCCGTCAAAGCCAATTTTAATGCAGACATCATCCGCACACTCGCGGACGCAGGTGTTGACTTCGATTGTGTGTCGCCGGGTGAGGTGCGAATGGTCCGCGATGTCTTGTCGGATGATTGTGAAAGCAGAATACTTTTTACGCCTAATTTCGCGCCACGCGACGAGTATGAATGGGCTCTTCGGGAGGGCCTGCGCGTCACGATCGATAATCTCTATCCTCTGAAGCATTGGCCGGAAGTATTTGGGGACCAAGAGATCTTTGTACGCATAGACCCCGACTATGGCGCTGGTCATCACGAGCATGTCATTACAGCCGGTGTCAATTCTAAGTTTGGGGTGTCGATCGACGAAATCGATGAACTGGTGACACTGGTCAATTCGGCTGGTTCGCGCGTCGTAGGCATTCATGCTCATAGTGGATCCGGCATTCTTGAGCCGCAGAACTGGCAGTCAGTTGCTACAGTGCTTGCCGAAGTGGCTGGACGATTCCCTGATGTACGTTCACTGGATCTCGGCGGTGGAATCGGCGTGCCTGATCGACGCGGCGTTCCCGGTTTTGACCTAGCTACGCTTGATGAATTGCTCGGTAAAGTTAAAGCGGAATACCCGGATTATGCGCTCTGGCTGGAACCCGGACGCTATCTGGTGTCGCAAGCCGGTGTGCTCATCGCTCATGTTACCCAGACCAAGGAAAAGGGAGGGCACTGCTATGTCGGTGTGAGCACGGGCCTTAATTCATTGATACGGCCAGCGCTTTACGACGCGTACCACGAGATTGTGAACCTCACACAACTCGATGTTAAAGCGACTGAGACTGTAACGGTGGTGGGTCCAATCTGCGAAACAGGCGACAGATTTGGTACTGAGCGGGCTCTTCCACCCAGCAATGAAGGTGATGTAGTCCTGATCGCCAATACCGGTGCGTACGGCTATGTCATGAGTTCGCGCTACAATCTGAGGGACATACCAGAAGAAATAACCATCTGATAGGGGGTGAGATATGAGGGTACTGACACTGTTACTCGTGGCCCTGGCGTCGGTTGCCGTGGCGGACGACGCGGACGATGCGGGCGCAAGAATTCACGAGTATTTTGAGCTATTTAATGCGAGGGATGTCGAGACGATTGCCAACGAGATCTATTCGTCGCCAGTGCATATTGGTGGGGGTGACAGTCATAGTATGTATGCGGACCCGGAAGGTGCCATCGAGAGCCTGACTAGTTTTTACGGTCAGCTCGATGAACAGGGCTGGAAAGCATCGGTCATCGATCACCTGGAAATCTGTCAATTGTCGGACACGCTGGCATTGGTCGATGCTCGATTCTCGCGAATGACTCAGGACGATGAACCTATACCGCCGGCGGTACGTACGACACTCTATGTGGTACAAAAAGTTGAAGGTCGCTGGGGAATAGTCGCCTTTTATGGCCACGGCGCGGACAAACGTCCGTCCTGCAGCTAGGTGGGACCAATGACAAACCGAAGAGAATTTCTGGGTACGGTGATGTCGGCAAGCGCGTTATCGCTGTCCGGCCAGTCGGCATTAAGTCAGGGCGGAATGAATATCCTAGTCCTCGGCGGCACCGGATTTATTGGCCCACACCTCGTGCGATACGCAATGGATCGTGGGCATCGGATCACGTTATTCAATCGAGGTCGAACCAACACGCACCTGTTTCCGGACGCGGAAAAGCTGGTAGGCGATCGAAACGACAATCTTTCAGCGCTGGAAAATCGACGCTGGGATGCGGTCATCGATAACTCGGGCTACACACCACAGCAGGTTCGCTTGAGCGTCAATTTATTGAAGGAT
>JAQWSV010000092.1 GCA_029243005.1 Woeseiaceae bacterium | reverse complement strand
GACCTGAGCAGGTGCCCGATTGCTTTATCGATGAACGCACGGCTGATGAACAGTCTCTTGTTTGTGTTGAACAGACTGAAGTTGAGTTGGAAGGACTCGTGCAACGACACATTGCCGAAGACGGAAGTATGTCTACGTGCCTATCTTCCGATGGTGAGTCGGCGGTGGTCGGTGATGCGATATCACTGCCAGCATCGAGGCAGCTGTCAATTTATGGATTCGAGTCGTCAGCCGAGAATGTGACACAAATGATTACGGCGCTACAGGATGAAGCAACAACCAGACACTATGAGTTGCGCTGGCCGATTCGGGTAATAACTTATGATAACGATGGAATGGGGCCGACGGGCGAGACTGTCGTCGAAGTCACTGTCGCAGTGTTCGAGAAATAAGAACGAGAAACCTGTGGAGCAAGATTCAGTGCAAGTAACAAAAGTCTCCCTCGCCCTGATGCTGGTGGTTTGTCTAACAGTATCAGCCTGTGGTACGGACGACTATTCTGATAGTAAAATTGTCATCAAAGCGGCACATAACGGAAATGAACAACACCCGTTTCAGGACGGCTACGAGAAGTTTGCTGAGGTTCTGGCCGAGGAGAGCGGTGGTCGCGTCGTAGTCGAAATTTTTCCCAACAGCCAGCTCGGCAGCGAAGAAGAGGCCATAGAAATGGTCAAGTTGGGCGTTATCGGCTCAACTGCGTCTGCTGCTGCAAGCCTCGGGCCGTTCGTTCCCGAGATTGATGTGTTGAACTTTCCGTTCATTTTCCGCGACCTAGATCATTTTTACCGTGTATTGGATGGCCCGATCGGCGAGCGACTCGGTGCGGGGATTGCTGATGATCTCGACATGATTGTTCTTGGTTGGTGGTTTTCTGGCGTACGGAATGTATGGAATGAGGAACGACCGATCGATGTTCCGAGCGATCTTGAAGGATTAAAAATTCGTGTTATCGGTAGCGCTATCGTCGTCGACGCATTTGATACCCTGGGCGCACAGGCAACGACGATGTCCTTTGGTGAGCTTTACTCGGCTGTACAGCAAGGCGTGCTGGATGGCGGTGAATCTGATCACACTGATTTGTTGGTCGAAAAATTTTATGAAGTCACCCAATACGTTTCACTGACTCAGCATCTATACTTGGCCGCGCCGCTGACGTTTAGCAAAAAGAAACTCGAAAAGTTTCCGCCTGATATCCAGCGGGCCATACTGCTTGCCGGCCGAAAGTCCGTGGAAGTGCAACGACGATCAATGGAAATCAACAATGAGCAATCGCTTCTGGCGCTCAAGGAGATCGGATTGGTTTTCAATGAGGCCGACGGTGACGCGTTTCGCCGAAAAATAGCGGAAGGAAAAGTCTACGAACGTAATGCCGACCATGTTGGTGGCCAGGTAATGATTGACGAACTAATCAGTCAGTAGTGGCACTTATCGGGGAGACGAGGAGTACAGAGTGGCAGAAAACGATAAACAAAACGATTATTCCTTAGGCGTTCTGGAGTGGACGCTTTGTATTTTGTTGGTTGCGATTGTTGTGATCACGTTTGTGCAGGTATTGTCCCGATACGTGCTGCAGACTTCCCTGGCGTGGACCGAAGAGTTGGCGCGTTATCTATTCATTTGGCTAGCGGCACTGGGTGCCGCCTACGCATTCAAGCTACGTTCGCATTTTCTGATTCGTTTCTTCGTCGATAGATTCTCGCAAAAAGTTCAGTACGTGATCGGAACGTTTGTTACCGGGCTGTTGATCGTTTTCCTGATGGTTTTCGTTTGGCAGGCGGTGCTGTATACGGCCAGCGTCGTCGGCCAGACGGCACCAGGGACGGGTCTATCCAAAGCGGTGCCGGTCTCATCGGCCGTCGTTGGCGGTTTGCTGATGGTGTACTACGTGGTTCACGCCTGGTTGCATGATTCACGGGAGATGAGACGGAGCATTACGACAGATAGGAGGCAGAGCTAGATGGGATTCGTGCTTGTATTGACGCTGCTGGTAACGATTCTTATGGGCGTTCCGGTGGGAATTTGCCTGGGTATCGCAGCCCTCGCCGGCATGCTGATGATATCGACGGATGTCCTGATCATGATGCCGCAGAAGTTCATATCCGGGCTCGATTCTTTTCCGCTCCTGGCAATTCCCTTGTTTGTCCTCGCCGGCCAACTTATGGCCAAAGGCGGGCTGGCCCGCCGCATCGTTGATCTGTCATTGGTTTTCGTCGGACACATACGTGGCGGTCTCGGGCTGGTGGTTATCTTCTCGACCATGCTCATGTCGGGAATATCAGGTTCGCCAGCCGCGAATACCGCGGCGATCGGCTCGGTCTCATTGCCGGCGATGAAAAAGCGCGAATATCCCGATGGATTTGCGACAGCCATACTTGCCGC
>JAQWSV010000125.1 GCA_029243005.1 Woeseiaceae bacterium | reverse complement strand
TGGCCAATATCAGCCGGATACTTTCGTTCGACGTACGCTACAAAGACGCAAGAAAGATTCGTCGCTGGATTCACCATCTCGCCGAACGCGAGCTCAAAGCGACCTGCCGTTCGAAGACCGAACCGATCTTGGATACCTTATCGCTACGTCTGTATGCGATCGAGCATATCGATCGAAAAGCCGTAATCCCGTTCATGGCCTGCCGGGTATTTCTCGGAAGTAGTGACTGTCCATTCGCACATATCGAGTTCTGGGAACGTCGTGTCGCCATCAATCTCGGCGTAAACGCGAGTCAGGTAAATACGATCCGCCTGCAGCAGAAACTGCCGATAGATGTCGCCACCACCGATAATCATGACTTCGCCGACCTCTCCGGCCGCGGCAATGGCTGCATCGACCGTATCGACGACCTCACAGCCCTCCGCTTCAAAGTCTGATTGCCGGGTAAGGACAATGCTCTTTCGCCCAGGCAGCGCCCTGCCGATGGACGCATAGGTTGCCCGGCCCATGATCATGGGCTTACCCTTGGTGATTGCTTTGAACCGCTTGAGGTCCTCCGGAAGGTGCCAGGGAAGACCGCCGGCCACGCCAATAACGTTGTTCGTCGAGGCAGCGACGATGAGCGAAATCCTCATAGGGTGGTCAGACGGCGACTGCAGCTTTTATGTGCGGATGTGACTCATAATTCAGGACTTCGAAATCCTCGAATCGATAGTCAAAGATACTTTCCGGCTTACGCTTGATGGCCAGTCGGGGCAATGGAAGGGGGTCGCGGGCAAGTTGCTCCTCCGCCTGCTCCAAATGGTTCAGGTACAGGTGGCAGTCACCGCCGGTCCAGACAAAATCACCAACACCGAGGTCTGTCTGCTGCGCCATCAAGTGCGTCAACAATGCGTAGGAAGCAATGTTGAAAGGCACGCCAAGAAAAACATCCGCGCTGCGCTGGTAGAGCTGGCAGGATAATTTGTCTTCAGCCACGTAGAACTGGAAAAGCGTATGACAGGGCGGCAGCGCCATGTCGGGCAGCTCGCCAACATTCCATGCGCTGACGACGATGCGGCGAGAGTCCGGGTCTTCTTTCAGGCGCCGGACAACATCCTCGATCTGATCAATCGTTTGACCGCGGGCGTCCTCCCACTTGCGCCATTGCACTCCATAGACCGGACCAAGATCTCCGTTCTCATCAGCCCATTCGTCCCAGATCGACACCCCATTGTCCTGCAGGTAGCCGATGTTCGAGTCGCCACTGAGAAACCACAACAGCTCGTGCACAATCGACCTAAGGTGCAATTTCTTAGTCGTAACCATCGGGAAACCGGCGCTGAGATCGAACCGCATCTGATGACCGAAGACGCTCCTCGTTCCGGTACCCGTGCGATCTTCCTTGGTCGCGCCGCTGTCACGTATGTGACGCATCATGTCGAGGTATTGATGCATGTCAGCTCCCTGCCGTCGCCGGTTGCTGACCGCGATAGGCCATGAAAATTAGGATGGCACCGAGCATTATCATCGGCGCAGACAGTATCTGCCCCATCGTCACCCATCCCAGTACAAGATAACCGAGGTCCGCATCCGGCACCCGGTAAAATTCTACAAAGAATCGGAAGACGCCGTACCACAGAAGGAACAAGCCGGACACCGCCATGTGCGGCCTC